>JBMTCO010000007.1:0-52997 GCA_049430945.1 Cyclobacteriaceae bacterium | reverse complement strand
TGTAAAAAGTACGAGTACGAATGTAGGTTTCCGTGCACAAAGAGTTGGCGATTAACATTTATTGTCTCCCACCCTATATTATTCCCAGTATTGACTGCAGGAGAAAAGGAGTGACCTCCCCCCCAAGAAATCGGATGGGTGTAAATTTGAAAATCGGCTAATTATGAAAAACTTTAAAATCAATAATTGCCGATATAAAAATCCAAATTCACAGAAGCGCAAATAGTATTTGTACTCAAGCAGTATTAAACCGAAACTTAATAAGGACACCCATCTCGATAGTTGTGCAAAACTTTTGTTAGCAACATTTGGGTTTAATGCCAAATCGTTAGACTTTCATCGCCTTTTCTAAATTAAATTTCCTTAGTTGCTATTTTCCTAAGAGAATTAAGTTACCTTAGTTTTTAACTGAACGTTGTTTTTCGTTTTAAATTATAGAAATACCAAAAAGTATCAAGTGGGAGTTTTCATCTTTTTAATTGGTGTGGCAATACTGATTTATCAAATTAGGATAAATAGTAAGTATAATTCTATCAGGAATATGCAAGACGGGTTCATTTTAATCATTAAAAACCTTGAGGATCGGATTAAAAGTCTCGAGTTAAACAAAGCCATTGCTGATAAGGAAGATATTCAAGTGTTTCAAAAAGAAGTTCGTGAAAAGGATGAGACGGAAATTAATACCACCGTTAATGGGAAGAAAGATGGTCTTTGGGTTTCATGGTATGATGCCTCGCGAAAGAAAGCCGAAGGAAATTATTTAGCCGGAAAAAGAAACGGTCTTTGGACTTGGTGGTACGAAGACGGTCAGAAGAAGGCAGAAGTGAATTATAAGAATGGTAGCGAAGAAGGTACTCTGACTATGTGGCATTACAATGGTAATAGAAAGTTGTTGATAACATATGAGAATGGAGAGATAATAAGCCGTAAAGAATGGGATGAAACTGGGGGGGAATCTAGAGAATCATCATTAGCTGATTCTAAAAATGAAGCGGTAGAAGTGACCGCGCCAAATGGTCCCGCAAATGACCCAAAACCTAGCCAAATTCCGATTTCAATAGGAAAAAAGAAGGAGAATGAATTCTTTGTAAAACTGGAAAGGAATTTAGCTGGCATTTGGAAAAAATTGGAAAAACAATTTATTGAGAATTGGACCGGAATATTGGGTTCAATCATCATGGTTATTGGTGTTGGATTTCTAGGAATTTATACCGCTTTAAAAATTTCGGCCCCAGGAAGGTTTATTCTTATTTCGGGGTTTTCGGTAATGCTTGGCGGCTTGTTTTTTTATCTTCATAAAAAACCGGATTGGTTAAAACTTGCTCTCTGGCTAAGGAGTAGCGCGGGAGCCATTTTCCTTTTTGCATGCACAGGATCTATAACCATTCCCGGTTTAAGGTGGATTGAATCCGGACCGGTTTTATTATTAATTCTCTCCACAGGAGTTTTAGTTAATCTGTACCTTGGATACATTGGCAAGAATCAAGGGTTAGCATCTCTACATGTTCTATTAAGTTTAGTTGGCGTTTGGATAATACCATCTTCCCCAACAACTCTAATTATCGGGGCAATAATTACCTTATTTGGAGTTGGGCTCACCTATCGTGAAAAGTGGAACGCCCATTTGCTATTGACCATAACCAGTTTTGCCGTTTTCCATTTGACTTATTGGCTGTCACTTAATCATCCGATAAATGTTGAAGAAAAGATATATGGTATTGTCACCATTCTTGCCGTGGGTATAGCATCAGCTCTGGTTCATTATAGGGATGCTTACTCGTCAAAAACATTTGAAAGGCTCCCATTCATTGTCCATCTGGTTAATTGGTTTTATTTTGGCTTAAGTTTGTATCTGTATTCAGAAGGAAGTCAGATTGCCACTTTTGCACTGGCTGGTGGGTCCATTGCAGCTTACCTTTTGTCGAGACGGGCAAAGAAATTAAATATCCGGTGGCTTTTTCTTACAGACACTCTCATCGCTCAGGTGACTGCAATTATATGTTTGGCGACCCTCTTCAACTGGCAAGTGGACGGATCCATTATATGGGCCAGTATATTCATTGAAGGGCTTCTTTTCCTCTTTATTGCGCAAAAAGAAAATGATTTGTTCTTATATAAAGTTGGAACTGGTGCCATTACTATAGTGGGAAGTAGTTTATTGTTCTATAGTTCATTGTCGTTCGACCAGCTAAACCGTGGATTGCTCCACAGCCAACCTGGTTCGTTGCTGGTTAGTGCAATATCAGCGACTTACTTTCTTTATTATTCAGGTAAATCGAGCACAATTGATTTAAGCGGTTTATTCAAATTTTTCAATCTTAAGTTCAATGAAAATATCAGGCATCCGCTATTAAGTATTATTGTAGGTTTCATGCTGGTGAGTTATTACAGTCAGATTTTTCAAATCAGTTGGAGTATCTATACAGTTGTCGGATTGCTTGCCGCGCTATTATTTCTACGTGATAAATTGCAATCGGTCGAATTAGATTTAATCACCATAATATTTCTGGCCGGGGCGCACATTGTAAACTGGTATGCACTTAGTCACATAAAAGATCAGTCATACGTCGAGATTTTAATTGTTGGGTTACCCATTTTGGTTGCTTCGGCCATGAGCATTAAATTATCCTTTGTAAAATCAGTTTCAGGATTTCTTAATTGGATTGGCGTATATCTGTTTTCTATTCATCTCATATTTTTAAGTTACTATTTGCTTAATCCCATTTCTGCATTGGCAGTGGCATTCGGATGGATGGCATTAGCATTGGCGGCCATTTTGCTGGTAAACCTTGTATCAAAAAAATCAGCTCAGTATCATCACCTTGATCGTTATATATTGCATGCAGGCTATACCGTAATTGTTCTTTTCTTAATTCGGCATGTGTACTTTGATCTAAATTCTGATGAACTTTTGGGAATGATGAAAGGGCGTATCTGGGTTGCATTATTTGCATTTATTGTTTTTCTGGTTTGGGCAACAGCTAAAAACAAAGCCAACGCTGACTACAATTCATGGAAGTATCTTCATCCGCTATTTGCTGAACTTATTCTGTTGTTTTCGTTTTTCACGCTTAACTTCGAATTAAGCTATAAGGATTTGGCCCTTACTTGGTTAGGTATGGCTATCACTACTTTTGCTGTAGCGAACTGGAAGCATGGATTAATTGGCAGACTTACACTCTATTCATTCGTTTTATTTCTTCTATCAATTATTCAGCAGTTTTATATTTATTTTATTGTCTTTACCAATGCCAGAGACACAGGCATTCCAATTCAAGAATTCATTTCGGCTTCAGTGTTTATTTTGTTTTCATTGGTCTTCCTTATTGTTTTTTATAGGTATGCTAAACTTAAATTCGATTGCCCTCCTGCATTGCGATACCTGGAAAAAGTAGTGGAGATGATAAACAGACAAGTTGCAGCAATCGGAGTTTACGTTTATAGTGTGTTTATTTTACTGATCACCTATTTAATGTTTGCGCCTACATCAGATATAATACCCGGGATAATATGGCTATTGTTATCTGCAATTCTTATAACCCTCTCCGTTTCTTTTTATGGCAAGCGCTTCAAGGTTCTCTATGTTGACAGATACTTATTGCACATTTTCTATTTGTTTATTGCCGCATTCCTTATCAGGCATGTTTTAGTCCATATCCAAATAGAGAATTATGTTGGTATGTTTAAAATCAGGTTTCTGATTGAAATTTTGGCAATCAGTGTATTCGCATATTGTGCTACAATAAAAAGGCCTGATACAGCAACGTATAAGAGTTGGGATTATTTGCATCCTTTATTGATTGAGTTATTAATTGTGTTTTCAATTTTCACTATTGCACTGGAAGTTGATGGCATTTGGCAACCTTTGATTTGGGTAGCCCTATCATTCAGTTTTGCCATTGTCGGGAGCTCCAAGTATGAAAGTCTTTCCCGCCTTTTATTTTATTCTCTTTTGCTTTATTGGGTGGCCGCTTTTCAAACAGCCTTTATTACAAGTTCCTATGTTGTGCCGTCAAATGAAACTTTTGCGCAACCGTGGATTTATGGGACGCTCTCACTCATATTTCAGTTTGCTTTTCTGATTTATTTCTATTTGAAAAGCAATGTTGTGAATGTCGTTTTACCAAAGTCCTTAGTGTTTTTAACTAAGCCTATTGGTCAAGTTGAAAAACACAGGAATGCTTATGTCTTTTATCCACTTATTGTTTGCACGGCAATATTTCTATTCTGGACCTTTGATAAGTCTCTACTCACATTGTTGTGGGTTATTGAGTGCCTGGCTATTCTCATGATAAGCTTGGTACTAAGAAAACAGCATTTTCGCTACGTTGCATTGGGTTCACTCGCTATTTGTATCATTCGTTTAGTATTTTTCGATATGGCCCAGTCGAGCACCCTCACCCGCGCTATTGCTTTTCTAAGTGTTGGAGTAATAATGTTGGTGATGAATTCCCTATATAACAAGTTTAAAAGCAGGTTTGAATGAGCAAAGTCAGGTTTGGTTTTTTACTCCTGATATTACTCGGGGGCGCATCCGTGCTTTATTTTTTATATAAAAGTCAGCTGCATGCCCCATTGGGTCTAAGTTTTTCCCCTGCTTTTCAGTTGCTTGGCAAATCCACTAAGGCGCTAAGCACAACGCTTACCCGAGTACTGCCAATAAATGAAATGGATGAGAAGGAGTTTGGAGAGACGCTTGCCATTGGATTTCTGGCAATAGCGGACGAAACAGATAAGGATTACGTTTATTTGAATAAGCTTATAAAGGAACTATCCATATTTTCTAAAAAGGATTTTCACTATCGCGTATTTGTCATTTCAACACCAATTCCCAATGCTTTTGCTTTGCCTGGGGGGGGTATATGTGTCACAAAAGGATTAATGGAAACCTTAAAATCAGAAGCGCAAATTGTGTCTGTTTTATCACATGAAATAGGACATATCGAAAGAGGACATTGTTTTGAAGCCATAAAATACGAACTCACTTTTAATAAAATCAATTCTCCCGCAATAGGTCAACTTGCAGATTTTACTTTTAACATTTTTATGAGGCATAGTTTTAGTAAAACGCAGGAAAATGATGCTGATGAATATGGTTACCGGTTGTTGCTACAAACAAAGTATGATCCAATGGCTTTTAGTGCTGCCTTTGTAGAGTTGCAAAAAGCCGAGGGCAATGCAGAGGAAAAGTATGTTGATATTTTTAGTGATTATTTTGATACACACCCGCCTTTACGTTTACGCATTTTGAAATTTAGTTCAATGGCTTCAGCGTGGTGGATAGATAATAATGAGGCCGGTAAACGTTATAATGGAATTCAAAATTTCAATGATCGAATTCCCCTAACCGAATCTTCCTTTTCTGAAGAGTGGATTATTAATAATTGATTTGGAACTCCGTTTTCTTTCCAACCCATTTCCATATTTATTGAGGCGATATCGTTAATATTTTTTCGACAATGTCTTTGAATTTACTCAAGACTGTTAGCTGTCACAATTTTTAACTTAGTGTTGAAAATTGACTGGTGACATAATAATTGCTTTAATTACTTTATTTTCAAATTTCTCCACTGTTTGCGGAGATATAAAATGTATCAGTAATGCAAACTATCAGAGGAGAGAAGTCAAAATGCTTTTTTATCTTCACTCACCAGCCTTGTTGGATTACAAGTCCTTGTCCACGGAGCCAAAACAGTTGGTCACAATTTTTGTGTTTATGCAGTGCAGGGAATAGGTGTAATTAAATTTGGATGGAAAACACTATAACTGGATCCACCTTCTCCATTTGTAAGTGGTATAATATTCTTTGCCTGGTCTACTTTGTGCTCTGTCCATAATTTACCACGTGTATTACTCTAACCGACTGATAGATGATTGTCACAACCAAGAGTGGTAATTTAAGATTGACTTGTTAAATAATATCCTGATTGTCGCATACTCTATCATCCTATTATAGCTGCATCTTTCATTAAAAATGAAGTAATACTGAATGAAAGATTAATTTTTTAGGTGTAATCTTTCTTTATTTGTGTGAATATTTAACTTTTAAACTATTATAAATGGCAATAGAAATTTTCAGAGATCTTTTGGCACAAAATATTCTTTCTTGTGGCTATTCATTGAATTTGGTCAACAACGATAATCTTTCGAAGTCTTTAAATGTAAATACATCTTCTGTTGGATTCATATACAGACATATTGGTGAGACAATGTTATTGTTTGGGTATTTTTTTGGTAGACCAAGCGATATTCAAAATACCACAATGGGGAAGAAAGATGAGGGACAGGGAAATGATTTTGAGGAAAGTAAAAGGCTAATTGAAAAAGGATTTAAGATGCTTGAGGAGATTATAGAAAGTACCCCTGTTTCTGAATGGTCCGAAATGGTTCAAACGCCATTTTTCGGAGCTGTATCAAAAGCCAGATTATTTTCTCACATTTTATTTCATAACTCATACCATTCAGGGCAAATTGCCCTTGCTATTAAAAGGGGCGTTTAAATTATTTTAGCACATAATTTTCTTGATAGATACAAACTTAATTTTCGTTTAAAGGCTACCCCTTCAAAAAGCAAAAGTTAAAAAATAGACCTTTTGCCCTTTTTTTGTGACCTGAAATGGAAACACAACAAGGTAATTTCAGGAGCTGCTCAATTGATTTCCTGTCTTAAAATTTAAACTCGCTCAACTTTTACCCCAAAAAATGTTGCTTTTCGAACTCTTTGTCTGAAAAGATTCAATATTTGTATCCCTAAACTATGCGTGGCCTGATGAGATTATTCCTGTTTGCAGTAATTCCGGCTCTTTTTTCCGTTTCTTTAGTCTGTGCAGGCACCGGAAATCCATCTGAACCCAATGACTCAACGAAACAAATAACTGTTTATTCCGGGTCTGTCGGTTTTACCAACAACGGATTTTCAATCATTCCGTCTTTTTCACTCAACAGCCCTGCTGTTGTGTCCATTCTTAGCTGGCGTAAAAATAAGTTCAGTGTTGGCCCTGATTTACGCTTAACCCCGGGCTTGTCCAGGGGTGGTATGTTATTGTGGTTTCGGTATTACCCGATTGAGAAAAAACGATTCACCTTTCGCATAGGCACGCATCCGGCTCTCAATTTTCAGGCAAGGGATATTACCGTAAATGGGAATACTTCAACCATTAGCCAGATGCGCAGATTTATTGCCTGGGAATTGAATCCGAATTTCATAATCGGCAAAAAATGGAGCGCAGGTATTTATTATCTGCAGGGCAACGGACTGCAACTGAATGGTCCGCGCAGGTCTCACTTTGTTACATTAAATACTACTCTGTCAAGGATTGAGCTCTCCAGAAGCATCCGGCTTACCCTCATAGCGGCAGTGTATTATTTGAACCTTGATCGAAATGAAGGGACGTATTTGACTTCAACCGCAATTCTACGTCATTTAAGATCATCATTTTCACTGGAGTCATCCATCAATGAAACATTCAAATCAAATCTGCCCAACAACAAAGAATTCATGTGGAATGTTACCTTGAATTATAATTTCCGGAAAGTATTCAGGAGACAGATGTACTAATTTCAGCTTGTGGTGCCTTCTGATTTTTCAAAACCCAACGTTTGTTTGCCATTGAATTCCTGAAGAATTATCCATTTCGAAGCCGTTAAGATAATAAGTCTGCAATTTAAATTCGTATTCCTTTTTAACTGGAGCGATTCTTTTTAGTTTTCACTATTAATTTTTACCACAATGAAAACCAAAAAGATTTTCCTTTCTGAAAAGGAAACACCGACCCGGTGGTATAATGTGGTGGCCGACATGCCCAACAAGCCGCTGCCACCACTCCACCCGGGAACAAAACAGCCTGTGGGTCCTGCCGACCTTGAGCCCATCTTCCCGATGGAACTCATCAAGCAGGAAGTCACAGCCGAACAATATGTTGAAATACCCGAAGAGGTGCAGGATATATACAAACTTTGGCGACCCACTCCACTGGTCAGGGCATACGGTCTGGAGAAGGCGCTGGACACACCTGCAAAAATTTATTATAAATACGAAGGTGTAAGCCCTTCCGGTTCACATAAACCCAATACTGCTGTTCCCCAGGCATATTATAATAAGATGCAGGGTGTGAAGCGCATTGCCACGGAGACTGGTGCCGGTCAATGGGGCACTGCTTTGAGCTTTGCCTGTGCACAGTTCGGACTCGAGTGTGAAGTTTATATGGTAAGGATCAGTTATGATCAGAAACCATATAGAAAAATCATGATGAATGCATTTGGTGCTGAGGTGTATGCCTCGCCCAGTGACCGGACAAATGCCGGCCGCAGTATTCTTGGACAGGATCCTTCAAGTTCTGGAAGTCTTGGAATTGCAATTTCCGAGGCTGTTGAGCGGGCAGTGTCCGATGAGCATACAAAGTATTCTCTGGGATCGGTGCTTAATCATGTCCTGATGCATCAGACCATCATTGGTCAGGAGGCCATTAAACAAATGGAATACGCCGGCGACTTCCCGGATGTGGTCATTGCACCATTGGGCGGGGGATCAAACTTCGCAGGAATTTCATTTCCTTTCCTTCAGTACAAACTTCTTGGTAAAAAGGATGTGCGATGTGTTGCGGTAGAACCTGCAAGTTGCCCGAAACTCACTAAAGGTGTTTTTATGTATGACTTTGGAGATACCGCAGGATATACGCCTCTGCTTCCGATGTACACCCTGGGCCATAATTTCAGACCAGCCTCGATACATGCCGGTGGATTGCGTTACCACGGTGCATCTGTGATCTGCAGTCAGTTGCTAAAGGATGGTCTTATTGAGGCCGTTGCGTTGCAGCAGCTGGAATGCTTTAAGGCAGGACTGGTGTTTTCCAAGGCTGAAGGAATTATCCCTGCTCCGGAAGCAACCCATGCAATTGCTCAGGTGATTCGGGAGGCTGACCAGGCAAAGAAGGAGGGTAAGGAAAGAACTATCCTGTTTAATCTTTGCGGTCATGGCTATGTGGACATGCAGGCTTATGCTGATTACATGGAGGGAAAGCTTTCGGATCACAACCTGACAGAAGGTGAACTCACTGCGAATCTAGAAGAGCTTCAGCCACTTCAGCCTTCCTGATTATCAGGTATTTCAACTTAAAATCCCGGTCTGCGAAAACAGGCCGGGATTTTTTTATTCTATTGTTAAAAAGAAATCTGTAATGCAGATTTGCAGCCTTAAAATAAAGCGAATGAGAAAAATTACTTTGATTTCCTTTTTAACAGTTCTCTCAATCCTTGGTGTTGAGCTGTACTCTCAGGATGTATTAACCATTTCAGATAAACCCACCCAACCTGTAAGGGTCAAACCATTGTTAGGCGCTGCTCTTGAACTGGGCGGTGAATCGGTTGCGGAGATTGCTTTTACAAATGGTGATACTCAGGATATGCCGGCAGGACAGGGGGGCAGTATTTTTGCAGGAATTGAAACTTCTTTTGAATCCGTAAAAAATCTCAGGATTCGTGGCACCATCGGTATTAAGTATCTTACCACAGCTGCTGATAATGCACATATTCGCCTTACCAGAATTCCGCTCAATTTGTCTGCCAATTGGATGCTCCCTGAAAATATTCGTTTGGGGGTTGGAATTGTTTCCCACCGGGCTATTCATTTCAGAGCTGATGGAATAGGAGAAGACTTTGATATGAAAGCTGATGCTACTCCTTCCTTTGAGATCGCCTGGAAGGCTGTAGGCTTTAGTTTTATACCTATGAAATATAAGGCTGCGAACGGCGAAACCTTCAATGCCACCGCATTCGGACTCACATTTTCAGGAGTATTTCCAGGTAAAAAATAAACAAAAAAAACAGGGTACCGTTTCCGGTACCCTGTTCCACACTGAGGGGTTATTTACCTGATCAGTATTTTACGCTAATCCACGTTGGTGCATTTGAATTGCTAAAATCAAGTGTAATTGTATAAACACCGGCAGTGGCAACTATATTATCGCCGCCTGGTTCAAGTGAACCATTTCCTCCAGTGTCACCATAGTTCAAAGTCCAGTCGTTTCCATCGCGGAATTTGAATTCCCCATCCAATAAGGTCACATACTTCAAAACCCAGACTCCATCATTTTTCCAGTCTCTAGTAAACTGTGCATCGGGTGTGGCGCCCCATGAGTTAAAGGCGCTTCCAACCAGACCCCAGATATTAGGAATAGATTTGACATCTACTGTCAGATCATTTTCGTTAAATGTAATCTGGTATTTTCCGGCATTTACAGCGATGTTATCGCCGCCTGCTTCCAGGGAACCATTTGCTCCTGTATCACCATAGTTTAAAGCCCAGTCGTTGTTTTTTCTGATTTTGAATTCTCCGGTCTGAAGCTGAACAATTGCTCTCCATTGGTCTGATGTGTCATCATAGGTAAAATCAAAATCAGGGGTGGCTCCCCAGTTATTATAAGCAGATCCAACAATTCCCCATGAGAATGGCACAATTGTATATGTGTTGTTAAGGGTGTTGAAGGTAATTTTGTAGGTGCCGGCAGTGACAACGATGTTGGCTCCATTGTTTTCTAATGTGCCATCAGCACCATCATCACCAACATTATTGTCCCATTTATTATTTTCCCTGAATTTGATCTCTCCATCTTTTAATGTCAGGTAAGCTACCAGAACATTCGGGGTTTTGGAAGTGAAGAAAGGTCCGTCCGGAAACTGTCCCCAGTTGTTATAACCTGAACCAACTACGCCCCAGGAAGATGAAAGGTCAAGGAACGCAGAATAGGCCGTAACCTGGATATTCTGGACCGAGGAGATGATCTTTTTTACACCAAGGATGGCTTCAACTTTAACAATCATGGTTGCCTGCTGTCCGGGAGTGAACTTAAGATTCAGAAGGTGCTTATTCAATTCCTCTGTCTTGAAAGCTTTATAGTTACTGCCCTGCACATTAACTGCAATTGGTGCAGTAAAATTTCCACCGTTTTTGTCAATGTAAACAGTGTAGTTGGGAGCAGCATCAAAGCCAAATTCCGGCCTTGGCCAGCTGAGCACAAGCGCATCCTCACCTTCCTTTTCTTTGGTAAGGACTACTGAAGTGCCCGAAGCTGTAAGCTCTACTGCTGCGGTGGGGTTAAGCTGAATATTATC
The DNA here is from genome assembly GCA_049430945.1 of Cyclobacteriaceae bacterium. Lineage (GTDB taxonomy): Bacteria > Bacteroidota > Bacteroidia > Cytophagales > Cyclobacteriaceae > ELB16-189. The sequence goes on along the minus strand of JBMTCO010000007.1, from coordinate 41,888 downwards.
CCACTCTTCAAGCGCACATGAACCGGCGACCACAGCCACCAGAGCGATGGTAAGTGATTTAAAAAATTTCATGCTTTTCATAATAATTATGGATTCAGTTGTTTAATAACCTGTGTTTTGTTTCAAAGACGGATTTGCTCCAAGGTCGGCAGCAGGAATCGGGAATAACTTCAGATGGTCAGGTGTTGCTGTTCCTGTGGCAACCTTTCCCTTCCAGGGCCACAGATAAGCTCCGCCGGTGAATTTACTGAAGCGGATAAGGTCAGTACGACGATGACCTTCCCAGTATAATTCCCGTGAACGCTCATCAAGGATGAAATCAAGGGTGAGTTGTACCTGCCCGATATTTCCGCTGTTATTTTCATAGGCACGGGCACGGACTGCATTCACATAAGTGAGTGCATCTGCAGTGCTGCCTCCGGTGCCACCGCGTAATACTGCTTCTGCATACATCAGGTACGCATCTGCAAGACGGAACATAGGATAATCAGTATCTACAAATGTGGGCTGTGGATCTGCTTTAATAGGGCTTCCATCCAGTTTGCGGTTACGGAACTTTGTAACTGCATATCCATCAGTGAACTTCGCGATATCCTCAATCTCCAAAGATTGACCAGCAGAGTAGAACAGGGCACGTTTATCACCTGCCTGTACCACGGTATAGGTGTTACTATTCAGGTTCAACGTTACAAGGTAGGTGCCTGCCTGCGCGATGGCAATATTTGTTCCTCCGTCATCAACAGATCCATCCGCGCCGTTATCACCGAAGTTTGTACTCCAGTTGTTATCAAACCTGAATTTCATTTCCCCTGCAGTGAGGTTTGCAAACAGTGAATAGACATTTGAAGCGGTATTGTACATTCTCATATCAGGACCGTCCCATCCATTGGTTGTCGCACTTCCGACCAGTCCCCAGCTTGAAAGTGTTCCAAGGGAGCTATTCAGACTGTTTACATCTATATCAAATTGTTTCACGAGATTTTTGGTAGTTCTGATACCGCCCCATCCTCCGTCGATACCAAACATACCGGGTGCATCCATACTGCCGCCGACCGGTGCGTGAATCAGATAGACCATTCCGCCGTAACTCTGTGTGCGCAGGTAATCATAATTGATGGCGAAAATCATTTCAGGGCTGGTATTGTTATCAGCAACGAAATTGTGAAGGTAGTTTGTTGAAAGTGAATAGCCAGCTGCAATTACCTTTTTTAATGCAGTAATAGCTTCGGTATATTTTGCAGTACTGATATAAACTTCGGCGTTAAGGTACAATTTGGCTTGAAGCATCCACAATGCAGCCTTATCGGCACGACCATATTCTGTTCTTGGAGCACTCAGTTCATCTTCAATATCGGTCAATTCATTTTCAATATAGGCGAACAGGTCTTCGCGGGTAGTTTGCTTCGGGAAGTAGGATCCCGGCTTATCAGCTTCTGTAACAAACGGAGGATTTCCGAACAGATCAAGCGCATGGTAATATGCAAGCGCCCTGATGAACCTGGCCTCTGCATTGAAAGTTTTAATTTCAGGATCAGCCAACCCGTTTGATACACGGATAAACTCATTACTCAGGGTAATTGTGTACATAATCCTGGAGTAGATCGCCGCGATAAACACATCGGTAGGAGTCCAGGTATGCCAGTGGAAATCCTTGATGGTAGCGTCATTCCAGCCGATCACAGCCTCGTCGGTGGTGAGTTCCTGACAATTCCAGTATTGTCTGAGATAGTTTCCGAAGCCTTCATCGATTCCTGCAATGTCAGGCTGCCCTGAAGGGCCCTGCTGACCGCTGAGGGCAAAAGTTGCGTAGATTTTTGCCAGACCTCTTTTATAATCCTCTGTTGTTTTATAAACATCGCCCTGGGTTTTTACCTTATCGCCAAGTGATTCCGGATCCAGGTCATTGAGACAGGACGTCATTAAAAGTACCGTCGCTGCAAAGATTGAGACAGACTTATTAAATGGTATGAGTTTCATATTCATTTAGTTTAAAAAGTGATGTTAAGATTAAGAAGACTCACCTTCGGACGCGGATACAGATTGTTGTCTATGCCACCCGCAACTTCTGGATCAAGTCCGGTATAATTTGTTATTACCAGATAGTTCTGAAGTGTAATACCTGCACGCATTTTCACGCGTGTTGATTTGCTCACATTATTGAAGAAGTTGTATCCAAGGCTGATGTTGTCAAGACGGAAGAAAGATGCATTTTCAACATAATGACTTGAGAAATACTGGGGATTCACAAAATCGGTTTCATTGATCGAGCTGCGCAGGTTATTAAAGAAACCGGAGGCCACATAGATGGCATTCAGATGTGTTCCTGAAGCACCATTGTTATATACATAATTGCCGTAGCTGTAACGACCTGAAACTGCCAGGTCAAAGTTTCCGTAACTGAATGATGTATTCATGCCGAAAAGTAAAATGGGAGCAGGACTTTGATAAACATATTTATTGAGTTCATTTCCCGTTACATTTCCTCCGTCACCTGTCTTATCTACGTACAAGCCTTCAATTGGCTTCCCTTCATCATCATAAATCTGACGGAAAACATAAAATGAATTTGCAGGATATCCGACTTTCTGGATTTGGATGGTGTTTCCTACGCCACCGGAAATTCCACCCACATTGATTCCCTGATAATTGGGGTCATCGGTTTTCGTGAGTTTAGTGATCTCATTAATGTTGTGTGATGCATTAAATCCGATATTCCAGTTGATTTTTCCTGATTTGATCACCTGAGTGTTAAGGGTAAGCTCAACGCCCCGGTTGGTAAGGTTTCCAACATTGGTTGTCAGGAAGTTTGAGAAGTTACTTCCTGCCGGAATTGGGATAAAGTTGATCAGATCACGGGTTTCACGAGTATAAAGTTCAAGGGCACCGGAAATCCGGTTTTTGAAAAATCCGAAATCAAGACCAATATTGGTGGTAGAAGTCTGTTCCCACTTGATCGCTGCATCATATGCGGAAGGCCGCAGTGTGCTGAAGAATGAATTACCAAATTGATATTGTGCTGTACCTGTACTTTCAATATAGGTTGGAAGATAGGGGTAAGTGCCACCAATGTCCTGCTGACCGGTTACACCATAGCCGGCCCGAAGCTTAAGATCAGATACAACTGTGGATCCTTTAAGGAATTGTTCCTCATTAATCCTCCATGCTGCTGCTATTGAGGGGAAGTAGCCCCAACGATTTTCTGCCGCAAACCTTGAAGAGCCGTCTGCACGAAGCGTGCCGGTTATCAGGTAGCGACTGTCAAAAGAATAGTTCACCCTGCCAAAAAAGGAAATCAACGTATTAGGATTTGGAATAGCTACAAATGGTACATTTTCACCTGAATCATTGGTGTCGTAGGTAAAGAACTCTGACTCATCTGCATTCCTCGAAAAAACAGTGGAGTTGCGCTGGAAATTCTGGTAGGAGTAACCTGCTGTTAAATCGAGTTTGTGATTTCCGAAGCTCTTAACATAAGCCGCATAAAAATCCAGAAGTCTGGATTCATTGGACCCTGTATAGTCCAGCAGTCTGCCCTGGCCATTGGTGTAAGGCATTAAGGTTTCTGCATTGTTAAATCCTGTACTCTCTGATTTATCCAGACCGGCTACCAGGTGGAGTCTCAGACCTTTGATAGAAGGTACGTAGTAATTTGCTTCCATGTTTCCGATGAAGCGGTTTACCTCCGATTGATTTGTTGTATAATCAATCAAAGCTAAAGGGTTGGTAGGTGCCAGCGTGTTGGGATTGCCGTTGGGGTTAAGTGCATCTCCTACATTTGGAAGACTTGTCCATGTGAAATAGCCTCCAAATCTTGTGTTGCCATTACGAATGTCCTGAGTCGGATCAAAACCGACAGCTGAACCGACTGCACCCTGATCACCAAAGTTATTTTTGGCACTCATGTATTTTACGGAAGCATTAAGTTTTAACTGATCCTTTAAAAGATTTTTTGAAAGATTAGCATTCACAGAGTGACGTTGCATATCTGTGGATTTCAGAATACCCTGTTGATCGGTATAACCATAAGAAACTCTGAATGGAATTCCTTTGAATGTACCGGAAGCGTGGAGATTCTGGTCGGTTGAGATGGCGGTACGGAAAACTTCTTTTTGCCAGTCGGTGGAAGCTTGTCCAAGTCGCTGAAGTGCGGTCTGATCAATACCAAGGGTGCCTGACAGTGAGTTGACCTTCTCACGGAATTCATCAGCATCAAGCACATCTATGAATTTAGCCGGCTGACTGGACGAGATCTGCATGCTGTATCCAAACTCAGGTTTCTTATCACGGCCCTTTTTGGTAGTAATAATGATTACACCATTTGATGCCCTTGAACCATAAATTGCGGTTGCTGAAGCATCCTTTAGGACAGTAAAAGACTCAATATCGTTCGGGTTGATAGATGATAAGGAGTTTGCAAGTCCGGCAGGCCCATTGTTATCAATGGGAAAGCCATCAATAATGATAAGCGGATCATTGCTGGCATTCACTGAAGAACCCCCACGTATTCTGATCTGGGCTGCACTGCCTGGTGCACCGCTTCCCTGGGTCACCTGAACACCAGCAATTTTACCGAGAATCAGGTCCTGAGGAGAAGTCATGACTCCCTTATTAAAATTCTTGTCTGCAAGGCTAATGACTGAGCCGGTAAGGTCCTTTTTTTCAGTAGTTCCGTAACCGGTTACTACGATTTCTTTAAGTGCAGACACCTCGGTATCCAATGAAACATCCAGCTTGCTTAAGCCTGAAACACTCAACTCTTTGGAACTGTAACCGATGGATGAAAAAACAAGGACTGCGTTTTCTTTTACGCTGATGGTATAATTTCCATCAATATCTGTTGCCGTTCCGTTGGTTGTGCCCTTTTCAACAATTGTTACACCGGGCAGTGGTGTTTTATCTTCAGATGATAAAATTTTTCCTGTGATCCTTTTTTCCTGCGCAAGAGTAGTCAGTGGAATGAGCACGATCAGAAAAAGAATCACCGAAAAAATTCTGAATTCGGTAAAACTTACTTTCATGTGGGGATGGTTTAACGTTAAAATTTTTTTGTTAATTTTTTATTTAAATGTGGTATTTCCATTAACAATGCAATATTTTTTACCGCAATCGTTTGCAGTATCGTTTGCGGATTAAATAATTATGATGTTTTAACTGCTAATAGGTGCTCCCAAAAACCTGAATATGCCTTCCTCAGTCATATTTCAGCTAAACATCAAAAGAATAGTTATTTGAAGGAGGAAAATTATCCTGAAAAAAACGGAAATGGAGTGGCTTGAATTTAATGCGATGTAATGACCACCCGTTCTGAAACCCATCCCTCATCTGAAAGCCCTTTGAATACATACATGCCTGCCGGCAATAGACTTGTAGACCAGGACGAGTCTGAATCCCTGACAAGAGTTATGGCCTTACCAGTTGCGGTAATGGCTGTTAACTGATGTAAATATTTAGTTGATGAAACCCGGCCGTTTGAGGGATTGGGGTAAAACAGAATTTTTTCTTTTAAAGTGTTAACACCTGCGGAAGTTATTACCTGCTTGCGGATTCTGACATTGGTTGAAAGCATGTATGCCCCCGGTTCAAGAGTTACAATTCTTTTTGCACCGGTCACCTCAAAGCTTTCTCCCGTATAATAGTCGTACCAAGTACCGGTATGAGGGTAAGTCACTTCAAAAGTTTGTGCTGTAAGATCAAAATTGGCTGCAATCACTGCACTCATTTGCGAGGAGTCGGCAGGAGTGGAGGTATAATTTTTATTTCGGATCACGGCATGTTTGATAAGTCCGTCAGACCCCATCGTCAGCTGTCCATCCTGAAACACATTGTACCAATTTTTTAGTCTGATCAGATCTGCTGTCTGATTGAAAAGTGCAAGCCTTGATCCTTCCTGTTTATAGTCCCATTTGGGAGGCTTGTTGGATAATCTGCATCCGTCACTGATGGTACCGTTTTCACACCGGTTGATTGAAAGATCAAAACCAAGTTCACCAAACTGCCATAACATTTTGGGCCCGGGGATTGTATAAAACATGAGAGAAGCTGCCTGCATTCGGTAAAGGGCAGTGGATAAATTTTTTACACTGTATGATCCCAGCGAAGCTCCAAACTGAAGGTTCTTGTACATAAGCCGCTCCTCATCGTGACTTTCCATATAGCCAACCAGGCCGTAGGTATTCCAGTTTCTGCTTCCGTGATAGACGCCTGCAATAGAAACGCCCGATGAAAAACCCATTGTACTTTGATTATACGGATCTGTCATCTTCCCCCACAACATCATGCCTTTACCTTCACCTGCACGGTATTCCGCCAACACTTTTTCCTCGGCATTGTCTCCCAGATGCTCAAGGATTACATATGCCTTTGGATGGTGTTCCCAGATTTTATCAGCCATTCTTTTTAAAATGGCAATTCTGGAAGCATCATAGGCTGACCACGCTCCGACATTTCCCGGGTTATTCGTCTGAGTGAAACCCTTGGATAAATCAAATCTGTATCCGTCAACCTTATAATGCTCCATCCAGTAGAAATTAACTGTGTCAAGGTATTTCTTGGTGTATGCACTTTCATGGTTCATGTCGTAAAACACATTGAAGGGATGTGTGGCTGTTACATTAAACCACTTATTGGATGAGGTGGGTCTGCTCTGGTTAAAATCAAAGTCCATTATGACATATGGATTTGGCATATCCTGCTGGTTCAGCACTATGTCCAGAATTACTGCGATGCCGTTCTGGTGGCAGACATCAATAAATTCCTTCAGCTTATCTTTTGTTCCATAATATTTATCGGGCGCGAACATAAAGGTCGGATTATAACCCCAACTTTCATTTCCGTTAAACTCAGTTATGGGCATTAACTCAATTGCGTTAATTCCGAGTTTTTTGAAATAAGGAATTGTGTCAATTAATGATTGGTAATTTCTTTTTCCGGTCTCGAAAAGGTCACGAATAAGCAGTTCATAAATGACCAGACTTTCTTTTTTGGGAGGATTGAATTCCTTCACTTTCCAGTTGTAAGCAGTTTGCCCGGTTTGAAATACAGCGACCCTGTTTTCATACCATTTTGAACTTATCGCCTTTGTGGGATATGGCATCAGCCCGGGGTAGCTTGATGAAGGAATATACTGGTCATCCGGATCCAGGATTTTGTCCGCATAAGGATCGGCTACCCTAAGAGTTTCATTCACCAGGTATTGAAAACCATATTCTTTGCCGGATACCAGGCCTGAAAGCTCAATCCAGAAAAAATCTCCATCTTTTTTCATCTGATTGGCGGGAAGGAGTTCCCAGTTACTGAAATCCCCAAGCACATAGACAGAGTTTTTACCCGGTGCGGTCAGGCAAAGTGTAACTTTCGTAGGATCGTTTCCATAATTAATTCCGGGTATAATCCCTGCCGGCCTGGGAGCTGACAAATTCTGACCCTTAAGTAAATAACTGAAAGAGACTTCGCTGGTAGTACCTCCTGATACCGAAGTACCTATAATTTTCACCATACCGGATGAAGGTGTCTGTGGAACAACCAGGGAGTAAGAGTAGGAGGTGAGCCCGTTTTTTGTATCAGTAAGCTGGTCATTCAAATAAAGATTGAAGTTTGAGGTAACCGGAGCGCTTGCAGTGACGCCAATGGTTTCACCCGGATTGACAAAAAGAAATTTTTGCGACGGATTGCTGAGGGTAATCTGAAATCCAAAGTTGAGGATGTAGTCGGTCGATTGACCTAACGGCCAGTCCTGGGCTTTGATGAGAACGCCCAACTGCTTTTCTGCAGCTATGCTTGTGGTGAAAAAATCAGAAGGTTTAAAAGTAATGGACCAGGTTGTCTTATTGTTTGCGGTGGACTTGGTGAATTTGGCAGCGTCTGCAGCTGAAGTAGCAGGATTGATATTGTACTTCGAATTGGTATTTTTCCCTGGAATCCAAACCCAGATCCATGCATTTGATAGACTGGCAAGTGAGGTCCCTGTAACATCATATACGACTGTAATTTGTTCACCGGGAGTGAAAACCGAGGGGGTTACGGTCGGGTTCAGTGAAACAATCTGTCCGGAAACATATGAAGAACTAAACGCGTACAAAACGAAAGCCAGACACAACCGGAATACTTTTTTCTGATTCATAGAATTAAAATTAGTTGTATATCAGTCTGATTCAGTTTGGGTCTCCATAAAAATGATGAAGATTGCTGCGCCAAAATAGAATTTTTGACATAAAGAATTCTTAATGAACAATAAAATCGTTCAATGTGAATTAATAATAATTATCAAAGTTGTATCGAAAACGATTGCGGGACGAACTTCTTCCTGAAATTTATTTCAATTCAAGAACCATAGCTGTCTTACCGTTGATATCCAGAAATTCATTTAATGAAATGCTTTGTTCTGACAGAACATCTCTGCCTGAAATTCCCTTTGGTAATATTTCTCGGAAGCGTTCCAGGTTGATCCTCTTGCCATCCGGGTTTTTATTCATAATCACCATTACTTTCCTGTCTCTGATATATCTGAAATACACATAAATCCCATCAAAAGGTGCGAAATGCATGGTGCGACCTTCGGATATCACTTTGTTATTTTTCCGCCAGTTCAATAAACTCTTTAAATAATTCTGAACTTCTTTTTGGTCCGCGGTCAGTCCCGTACCTGTAAAAGCATTCACGGTGTCCCCCTTCCATCCACCTGGAAAATCTGACCGGATAAGTCCGTCAACTTTATGCGGCCCCGAATAATACATCAGTATTTCTGTTCCGTAAAAAATCTGAGGAATTCCCCTGATGGTGGTTAAAAAAGTCAGCGCCATCTTCACGAGTTCTTTGTCCTGCTTTAGCTGCATGTAAATTCTGTTCATATCGTGATTATCCGCCATTACAAGAATGTGGAAAGGATCAGCGTAAACAAAATCATTTGCCATCGTTTCATACAGTCTGCCGAAACCACGATTAAATCCTGCAGACTCGGACTCTGTGAGTGCCTCTACAAGCGCAGACTGAACAGGAAAGTCCATTATAGTGGACAGACAACTTTCATACCCGTCTGTATTTTGCTTGCCACGTTGCCAGTATGAAGTAATGAGCGGATTGATGCTCCACTCTTCTCCTACAATTGAAAATCCGGGATATTCTTCCATCAGTTCACAAGTCCACTGATTTAAAAATTCCTTATCAGCATATCCGTATGTATCCTGTCTTATCCCGCCAAGCTTCAGCGTTTCTATCCACCAGATTGAATTTTGAATCAGGTATCGTCCAAGATGTGGATTTCTTTGATTCAGATCTGCCATTGACGGAACAAACCAGCCATGCAACATAAGATCCCTGTCAAACTGTGAGGCGTTGCCATCCTGATTCACGGTTCGCTGATGGTTTGTGAGCACATAATCATTACTTCCGGCTGCCGGCAGAAAATTGATCCAGTCTTTCATCGGAGGATCTTTTACCCACTTATGATTGGTGCCAATATGATTCAGAACCTGATCAAAAATAATTTTGATACCCATGGTCGCAGCCTTTTGACTTAGCTCTATATACTCGTCAACGGACCCGAACCTGGGGTCTACCCGATACTGATCTGTTATCGCATAACCATGGTAGCTGTAGCTTTCCATGTCGTTAACAAGCATAGGCGTAGTCCACAATGCCGTGAATCCCATATTTGCCAGATAGTCGAGGTTATTAATTATTCCCCGAATGTCTCCGCCGTGGCGTCCGCCGTCAAAACTCCTGTCCGATTTATTTTCCTTCAAACCCGCAATCACATCGTTGGATGCCTCTCCATTTGCAAATCGATCCGGTACAATCAGACAAATCACATCTGTAGAATTAAATCCTTTGATTTCATTTTCGGTTCTTGCCATCAGCTCATAGACAAGTTTTGAAATGATTTTTCCCTTTTTTTTGAATTCTATGGTGACGGGACCGGCAACGGCATCAGACGAAATGTTCATTTCTGCAAAAAGATAATTCGGACTTTCCCCGGGCTTCACAGCGCCTAGGGTTACGCCTTGTTTTGTAAATGAAACCTCGGCGTCAGAAATTCCGGTTCCGGAAAAAAGAATTTCTACACGATTATGTTTCATTCCAACCCACCAGTTGGGCGGCTCTGCCTGAATCAGGGTGGGAGTATTACGGCCTGCAGTTACACCGAAACAGAAAATCAATAAAATCAGGATCTGGTATTTCATCCGGGATTCAATTTTAGAATTCTAATATAACTTTATAATCCCGATCGTACCAAAGGTATAACCTTTGATCCGATCAGTTCAATAGACTTCATCAGTTTACTGTGACTCAATCCGCCGGTGTCCATCTGAAAAGTAAGCCTGTCTATTCCGCCCAGTGCTTCACTGTGGCGGATAATTTTTTCAGCAACTTCTTGAGCATCGCCAATGATATACGCGCCTCTTTTTGCAGTTTGATACTCAAATTGCTCCCGTGTTACCGGAGGCCAACCGCGCTCCCTGCCGATTCGTGACATTGTTTCAGCGTAACCGGGATAGAATTCATCAAGTGCTTGCCCGGTCGTATCGCTTACATATCCGAAAGAGTGAAGACCTACTTTTAGCTTTGAAGGATCATGTCCTGCCTCTGCACCTGCCTTTCGGTACAGATCAATCAGTGGCCGGAATCTGTGGGTTTCACCACCGATTACGGCAACCATCAGCGGTAAACCGAGGTAGCCTGCACGGACAAATGATTCAGGGGTTCCTCCGACACCAAGCCAGACAGGAATTTCTTTCTGAAATGGCCTGGGATAAATGGATTGTTCATTCAATGCCGGTCTGAATTTGCCCGACCATGTTATGGTTTCTTGTTGATTTATTTTAAGCAGTAATTCAAGTTTTTCGGCAAACAATGCGTCATAATCTTTGAAGGAAAAACCGAACAATGGAAATGACTCTGAAAAGGATCCCCGCCCGACAACCATTTCAGCACGACCCTTTGAAATCAGATCAAGGGTTGCAAATTCCTGAAATACGCGAACAGGATCTGCCGCACTCAGCACAGTAACTGCACTTGTGAGTTTAATGCTTTTGGTTCTTGCTGCCGCAGCTGCAAGAATTACAACAGGTGCTGAATCAAGAAACTCTCTGCGGTGATGCTCTCCGATTCCAAAAACATCCAGTCCTGCACGGTCGGCTAATTCCATTCGTTCCAGTAATTCTGAAATTGACCTTGCAGCGTGATGCTCTTTTTGTTCTGATTCAGCAGGCGCTGCTGCCGCAAAACTGTCAATACCTATTTCCATTTTTTATTTTCAAAAGAGGACAAAAGTAATTGAATTCTGCTCCCGATTTTTTAGTGGCCAATTGCGTTGGTTCATCTAAGAAAAACGGAGAATTCAGCTTTAAAACTGACTTTAAACCTTTAACGCAACAAAACAGCAGCAATTGTCGTTTGTTGGTTTTTGGCACTCAATATTATATTTGCATGTTTAAAAGTTTTATGAAAGCCATCTGTTTTGCTTTTTTTGGCCTTTCGGCAATATTCCTGATTTCATGCACAGATAATGATCCCGTAGCTTTTTCTGATCTCAATGAAATGAGTTCTGAGGCCCGCAGTTTTTTCGGCATGCGCGGCAACAGTGCAAAATCCATGGAAGCCACCGGCAATTCCATGATCAACCAATCCTATCGTACAACCATGAAATCCCTGGACGGAGGATCCGGTATTTCAATTGGTGGCGTGTCTTCAGATTCTTCAATCATCTCAGATCCTTTTCCCTGGGTTTCATGTGCCACCACCACTCAGACTGAAAATGCTGATGGCAGCATTACCTATACCACAGATTACGGCGATGGTTGTCTGGAAGGTTACGGTGATTACAAATATCTGATGTTTGGAAAATTTTCTTATCTGTGGAAATATAGCGAGTCGAAGCAGGGTGCCATTGTCAGCTACTCTTATTATTCCCGTTCCAGAACTGAAAATTACGGTGGTGAATACTATTATGATGGAGATACAATAAAGTGGCTCAGTAACGGTCGTTCAACATACTCAGGTGATTCTAAGTATGATACAGCTAAACAGATTTTCTCAGGCAGCTATTCCTACTCCGATACCTCAGATTATACCTACGACGGTCTTACTTACCGGTACAAGTCTTCAGGCAAAACTTCTTATGATAACAAGAAGTCCGTTACCAGTACCAATTCATATGAGTACCGGACTCAATCAGAATTCTATCGTTCAACTGTTTTAAGTCCGCTTGTATCTGATTACAGTTGCATGACTGCGATGCCATATGTGAGTGCCGAAAGCCGCATGATGTGGTGGCCTTCCTATGTTTCCGGTCGCGAGATGGTTGAGTATGATCGTGACGGCAAAGCCGGAAAATTTGAAATTGATTATGGTGATGGTGAGTGTGACTTTATAATTTTTATATATGAAAACGGAAAAGTTTTCAGAGTCGATCTGACCAAAGATTACGGAGTCTTTAACAAAGGCTGATCTGCAGTTTTAAATTTCCCTTACTGATTCCGCATATTTTTTGAATTGATTAAGGATGGCCTGCCACCCTTGCTTTTGCAATTCCTCTGAATGTATTTGCTCCGGCTCAAAATGCTCAGAAACGGTTGTCATGGCTTCGTTGAGTATTTCAAATTCAATTCTTACCCTGCGGCCATCCTCAATAATATATTCAATGGTTTTCATAGGTTCAATGGACTGATACTGCCCTTTAAAATCAAACTGTGCTGATCCGTCTTTTGCGGCCATGGTGTAGCAAAAGGAGCCATTTTTTATAAGGTTATTTTCCGCCTTGGGACAATGCCAGTCTTCAGAAGCGAAATTCCAATGGATGATGTGTGCAGGAGTTGTCCAGTAATCCCACACTTTAGCCAGAGGTAATTCCAGCGTCGATTTAACGGTAATCATTTGTATTTTTTTCTTCAAAACTAATCAGATTTTACAGTGGTAATTGTTTCTTCCTAAAATTGAATCCTTTTGGTAATTTGGAAACCTGATGCCAAAATCGAGGTTCATAATTATTTGTTTTTTTTTGGTGGCAGCGACCGGATCGTTTTCGGGGCAACAAATCCCTTCAAATCCTGCGCCTGAAAATCAACTTGAGCATTTAAGTGGCGCCGAACGTGTCCGGTACATCAATAAAAATTATTACAAATTATACAGCGCCGATTTCAAAAATGCTGAGTCATTGCTTGAATGGTCCGTGTTGGAATCACGGAACCTTGGATTAAAAAGAGAACATGGCTTTGCACTTTTGTACAGCGGTGTGGTAAAATATCTTTCAGGGAATTATCCTGCAGTATTGGAAAAGTACCTCGCTGCTTTAAAAATATTTGAGGATTTAAATGATTCTGAGGGCATTGCGGCAACCCATAATGAGATGGCTGTTTTCTATCACAAACAGAATGACCTGGAGAACTGTTTTAAAAGCCTTGATATTGCAGAGCGGACTTCAAGGGAGACAGGGGACCTTGAGCACCTTGGAACAACCCTTGGAAACAGGGGCGCCATCCTGTCTGTGCGCGGCCGTATTAAAGAAGCAGGTCCATATTTTGATGAGGTTTATAAAATCCGCGTCCGGCAGCGTGACAGCACTGGTCTCGGATACGTATTGCTTGATCTTGCAGAGGTTGCATTTGCTCAAGGCAATCAGGCAGCATGCATGTTATATATTGATCAGTCCACAATGATTCGTGAAAAAATAAACGATCGCTATGGAGTGGTTGTGAATTTGGTTTTTCGCGGTGAGATGTATATGCGTGCAGGCAATATTTCGCAGGCAATCCGGTTACTTGAAGAAGGCAATCGTAAGGCACAATCCATCGGATACCCTGATCTTGTCCGGCAGTCTGCTGATTTACTTACGAAGGCCTGGCGTACTGCCGGAGATCCGAAAAAGGCCTTCATGTTTCATGAGCAGTCAGATTTCCTCAAGGATAGTCTCTTCAGTTTGGAAAAAACAAGAGTGGTTGAAGAGCTTCAGGCAAAATATGAATCTGAAAAAAAAGATTTTGAAATAAGGGAGCAACGATATCTGTTGAATCAAGACAGATGGCTGATCGGATTTTTATCACTTTGTGTTTTATTGCTTGGTGCATTTTTTGCTTTGTGGAGGCAACGCTTAATTACGAAGCGGGATAAAGTACTCACAGAACAAAGAATCAGTCATCAAAAGGAAATGACGACAGCTCTGATCTCATCACAGGAAAAGGAGCGCACCCGGTTTGCTTCCGACCTGCATGATGGGATGGGCCAGGTGATGTCTTCGCTCAGGCTGGTGCTTCAGCGCGCTTCAGGACAAACGCCACCGACTGCGATTGAACTTCTGGATCAAATGCATCGAGATATCAGAGGAATTGCTTTTGATCTGTCTCCGTCTACCCTGAAGGAAGATGGACTTCCTGCAGCCCTCCGTGAACTGGTATCCCGATTAAATCAGTCCAGCGTTATACAAATCACAGTAGGAGAAACAGGAATGGAGACCCGTTTGCCTTCGGAAATGGAGCTGGCGTTTTACCGAATCACTCAGGAATGGCTAAATAACATTTTCAGGCACGGCGGTGCTCACAAAATTAATCTTCAGATTATTTGCCACCCGGATCAGATTTCTCTGATGATTGAAGATGATGGTCCGGGATTTGATTCTGATAAGCTGGACAAGTCATCCGGAAATGGCTGGCGCAATATTCAATCCAGGCTGGTGCCCTTTTCCGGGACTGTGCATCTTGATTCCCAGAAGGGAAAACAGGGCACAGTGTTCATCGCTGAATTTCCATTTGTATCTTAGAGTCTATGATCAGGCTTGTCATTGTGGACGATCATTTAATCGTCTCGGAAGGAGTTCAGCAATTGTTATCAACGGAGTTTTTTGTTGCCGGAATTTTTGATGTGCCGCAAAAAGCACTGGAATTTGTACGATCACATCCTGTCGATATGCTGGTTGTTGATTATAAGATGCCACAGATGAACGGCATTGAGTTTTTCTTAAAATGTCGTGAATCAAAGCCTGAAATCAGAGGCATTATGCTAAGTATGGTTGATGAAGTGGGTCTGGTTAAACGATGTCTGAAGGCCGGCTTTCAGGGATTTCTGCTTAAAAATGTCGACAAAACCGAGCTTAGTACTGCCATTCGTAAAATCATGCAGGGTCATACATATGTAAGCGCAGAATTTACACATCGGTTACTTGAGCCGGAAGAAGCCGGATTGTTTACTGAGCGTGAGCGGCAGGTCTTGCGTCTGATTGTCAAGGAAAAAACAAACCGACAGATAGCTGATGAATTGAACATCAGTGAGCGAACCGTTGAGACGTACAGGAAGAATCTGTTCCGCAAAGCCAACACCAACAATGTTGTTGGGCTCGTCAAATTTGCTATCGCAGGCAATTTGATTGATTGAATATATCCGTACCAGTACGGATGGTAAATCCGTATTTCCCGGGAGTGAATTTAAATTCAATTGGAAGTAGTTTGCTTCTTTTTAACTAAACTACTTATGAAAAAATTCTACTTCCTTTTTGTGGTTGTTTTTTCCGCTCTCACAATCAGCGCCCAGACAATCAGTGAAAAGAATATGTCCACAGGTGCAGCTGCCTCATTTGGAGAGTCTAATTTTAAGCGTGCTCCAAAGCGCGTTTATATTGCCGGTTTCAGAGTAAACTTCCATGTAATAGCATCAGGAGGTGCCTCAACCATAGACTCCAAAACCTCATTAACTGTTGCCCTGGATGGAGTTGATAACCCGGATTTTCAAAAATTGGCTGATGACACCTACAACGAGTTTATCTCAAACTTAAAATCCAATGGATTTGAAATTATTCCTGTTGAAGAAGCAGCAAAAACGGAATATTATCAAGGCTGGATTCCAAAAGAAGGTGGAAGCATCAGCTCTGCTCAATACAAAGGTCATGTGAGCGCCGTGCCGACCGGCTTTAAATATTTGATTAAAAACGAAACAGCAAAAGGCAAAGAAAAAACCACTTTCGTCGATACAACCCCCAAACTTTCCAGGGAGTTGGGTGCGGCAACAATTATGAATGTAGAGTTTACTTTTCCCTTGTTTGAAGTTGATGCTTCCCAATCCGGTTATTTTTCGATTACTTCAGTCAAAGCAAAAATAAAATACCAGATGGGTGCAAGTGTTCGGATTGTTTCAAGTGAAAAATTCGGTAAAGATGCAGTCATGTATTTTACCCCCAAGGGCAATTATATAGAAATTGAAGCTCCGGTCTTCAAAGAGAAGAAAATAAGGGAACAGGCAGTAGCCATGAATTATTCATATGGCTATTTGACCTATCTTTCAGCAGTGGAGAGAAATGTAACTCATGTGGTAGCTGCTGATCATGACTTGTATGTTGGTGAGGCGGGCAGGTTAATGAAGGAATATAACGCTTATTGTCTGGATCAATTTTATCGCTACGCATTGAAATAGGGCTCCATGAATCTACGATTTATTAGTCTTGCCATCGGACTTTTGGTTTTTGAAGTTTCAGCTCAGGACAATCCGAATCAGCCGTGGTTAAAAAATATCCCTCAATCCAAATATGAAATAATAGCTGATGATCCTTCTATCCTTGCAACAACGAGTGTAAACTTTGATTACCTCTATACAACGATTCCGTTCAAAAATCTGGCAGGTGCAACTTTGGATGTAGGTTTAAGTGGTACCATGCGCCCTTCACCGGATTCCGAGTTAAATGGAATGTTTCATATTGGCCTTGTTTCATTTGAAAAGCCTTCCGGATTTTTATTTGACTTCAACTCCGTTAAATATTTTAGTTCCAGAACCGTAAAGAAGGATGTTGATGTCTTATTGAAATATTCCACTTTTTCTATGGGAAACAGTCAGTATGCGTCCTCACGATCTGTTACCGTACCTGACAGAAATGTTTTGAAGAAGTTTGGAATCCGTACGGGGTTTTATCACAGAAAAAACGCATTCATCTACGAAGATTATTCAAGCGATATCGTGTCTCCTTTTTCTCAGACAGGAATTTACGGAGGCATACAATTCTTCAATGCAAATAATGTCCGGATAAAAATGAATGAAAATCAATACAGCGCTGAATCAGGTTTTATATTCTATCTGGATTTTATGTTACTGAAAACAAGGATTGCTGATGATGCTATGTTTTCCTTTGTCAAGAATAATGTAACACTGATTTCCCCTGTAGCGGTAAGGGCAGGGGCTATTTTTAAGCCGGTTATGCCTCAGACACTCTCTTCAAGGAATGGTTTTTTTGGAAACATTGAGTTACGAGCTGAGTTTGGTTGGCGCGCGGTAGAGGGTGCATTTTTTCACACAGGTGCTGGTTGGAATTTCTTAAGAGACTGATTTTTCAGGAATGGTTTGGCAAAATAACCCCGGGAATTCCGGGGTTATTTATTTTTAAGTCAGAGGTTCATTCAGCTTTCTCGAAACCCTTTGCTTCAAACCTGATCTGATCAGAAGGACTATCAGAGAGAGCCATGCAACCGGGTAAGGAAGAATCAAGGCTGCCCACCAGGGTGATATACCATCTTTTCCGCCCAGACCTCCAAATGAGGAAATAACGAAAAGTGCAATCACGCCTGTTGTACAGCTGATTGCAGCAATCAGAAATCCTGTTTTTAACGGGGCGTTCTTTAATACGGCATTGATGCTGAAGATAATGGAGGAGGCAGCTATTAAGACTGAGCCTTCCATCGGATCTATTGTCCCGGTAATCAATAAGACCAATCCGGTATAATACAATAAACGGAACTTAAGGTCACTGCTGATTACCACAGTAATCATTTGATTTTATTTACAAAGATCTGTCCCCCCTTCATTACAAATATGGGTTTTTCAAGCACATGAATATCTCTGAGAGGATTACCCGATACGGCAACAATATCCGCAAGTTTTCCATTTTCAATACTTCCAATTTCTTTTTCAGCACCTATCAGTTTTGCAGCATTTATTGTTCCGATGGTGATGGCTTCTAATGGGGAAGCCCCGAGAATTTCAGTCATGTAAGCAAACTCCTCTCCGTTCCTGCCATGAATATCACTTGTGGCGTCCGTTCCAAGAGCAAACAAGACTCCGGCTTTGAAGGCAGTCTTAAGCCTGACACGGCGCTCTGCCGCAATGGTTCTGGCTTTTTCCAAAGCATAAGCAGGCACGCCTTTCTTTTCCCCGTCCTTTACAATCTCCTCCAGTATGATTAAGGTAGGTACCAGATATGTTCCGCGTGCTTTCATTTCCGCCACAGCCCGGTCATCTACCAGACTTCCATGGTCTATAGAGGCAACGCCTGCTTTAACGGCAGCAAGCAGTCCATCACCGGCATGTGCATGTGCCATCACTTTTCGTCCAAGGCGCTTAGCTTCACTTACTGCTGCCTCCAACTCCTCCTCTGTCATCTGAGGTGCACCAACAGCATCTCCGACAGATAAGATACCTCCGGTGGCTACAATTTTAATATGGTCAGCACCATACTTTACATTTAGCCTGACCTGCTTGCGCACTTCATCTTCACCATCAACTATTGCACCTGTCCCCGGCAGATTCAGAAAAGGGCTCCAGCCGTTAACGTCTGCATGACCACCGGTGGTTCCCAGAGCAGGGCCAGATGCGTATATGCGTGGACCGGGTATCAGTCCTTTATTGATGGCGTCACGAAGTGCGACGTCTACGTATCCAAGCGAACCGGCTTCCCTTACAGTGGTAAATCCTGCTTCAAGTGTTTTTCTGGCATTAACAGTGCCGTATATAGCACCATGTGCAGGGGTTTCCTTTAATGCAGCCAGATCTCCGCCATCATTATCGATTGAGGTAAGATGGGTATGCGTATCAATAAATCCGGGTAAAAGGGTATTTCCCTTTAAATCTGTTATTCTGGCACCTGCCGGTATTCTGACATCAGCTGATTTCCCTGCTGCTATAATCTGCTCGCCCTCAATAACCACAACAACAGGCCCCTCAATAAAAGAGCCTGTCCCGGTAATCAATGCATCGGCTTTGAGTACCTTAATATCTTTAACCTGTGCCTGGGTGAAGGCATTCAGGCAGAAGATTAACTGAATCAGGATGGCGATATAATGCTTCTGCATAAGTCTGTTTTTTTGTTACTGCTGAACCTTGAATTCCCAATTCAGCGTTGGATGTGAGGAGGGTGCATTTACTGCGTTCATTACTTCAAATGAAATCTTTCCATCCGTAATCCTTTGCTTTGTTTTTACTTCCAGAATATTTCCTTCACCGGGTACTATAACAACCACATCGTTCAAATTGTGAAAATTATAGACTGACTTATTCCTCAGTATAAAAGTGTTGTTTGTTTTGTTTTCCAGTTCAATGGTCATAATATTTGATTTATCTGCATAAACTGCACGTTTAACCACCAGAGAGGATTTGATCAATGGCACAAGAAATTCATTCCTTCCAATCAGATAGTTTTTAAAATAAACCACAGTGCGACGATTCATCAATCCGTCTTTTATGCTCTCCTCCGATTTTTCTTTGGAAAAAACAAGTGTTACCGGTCGGTGGCCTACTTTAGGACCGGTGAAATCCCAGTCAATGAGTCCATGGACGTCACTTGTTCCCATAATCGTCAGATTATTGTCAAGTGCAATCTGAAGTGCCTCGTCTGAGTATGTCTGATCATTGACTACTTCAATACCATGAAGCATTTTTTCCCTGATAAGATTTCTATGCATTTCCGTTAACTGGGCTATTCCATCTTTCCGCTGCCAGGTCCAGTTCGGATGATTCCAGAATACAAATGCGTTTTGTCTTTTAGCCTCCCTGAATGATTCCACGGAATCTTTTAAAAGCAGTTTATTCGCATCTGAAATGAAAATAGCATTGTTATGTCCCGGTGGCATGGCTCTTGTAATTTCCGAACCCCGGATGATAATCAGGTCATGGTCTTTTGCTTCCGCAACTGCGATTTCATGTGCTCTGTTACGGTCAGGGTGTGGTATATCTGCCTTGTGTGGCTGATATTCAATGTGCTCGGTCAGTGAAATTGCATCCAGCCCGTCCATGAGTGCCTCCTGAACACGGATCGAAGGCCAGACATTTCCGTCTGAAAAGACACTGTGCATGTGCAGGTCTGTCTTAATAGTTTTATATCCTTCGATATCAGGAAACTTAATCACCCTGCCAAGGGCATGGGAATGATTTGTCTGGGCATTGGTCAGACCCGGGATTATAGCTATAAGGACTATGATGAGCTTTTTCATAGGATGTAGGTTGTGGTATGTTGGGTAATATGATCTGAAAGAACGAATAAATTACGGCTTGAATCAAGGTATTTTATTTCAACTTAATGTTATGGTAATAAAAAATCCCGACGCCGGAAGGCAGACGGGATTTAGAAGTAGTGGTTTATGACGATTTTTAATCCAGCAGAAAACTGATTTTTGCGGTTATTCGATATGATTTGATTGTACCGTTTTCAACCATCGCGCTATGGTCTTTTATATAAACGGATCTGATGTTATGAATGGTTTTTGAGGCTTTGGTTACCGCTTGTTTCGCGGCATCCTCCCAGCTCAGCTGAGATTCAGAGAGGACTTCAATGACTTTGATAACTGACATATTTCGGATTTTTCCGAAACATAGCCCTCGGTCATGATTTGTAAAATGATTTAAATGAAATACATGGCGACTGTTATCACCATGGACTGCAATGTTTATTCTTTAACCATTTCCTGAAGCTTTTTCAGACTTAGTGGTTTGCTGTGAAAACCTTTGACATACGGATAAGAATATGCTTTGGAAATATCATTCTCATCCAGCGATGAAGTGAGCAGATGAACTTTTAAATTCTGAAGCTTATCCTGAGGCATTGTTTTTAATTTCTCAAGGAATTCAAAGCCATTCATAATCGGCATCCGGAGGTCTAATAAAACTATGTCCGGTAATGTTTTATTTTCATCAATAAGCTGATTCAGGTAATCAATCCCCTTTTGTCCATAATCAAAGGATTTAAGGTCTTCAGCAAATCCTGAGCGGTTGATGACTTTTTCGTTCAGTTCCATAAAGATGTCATCGTCTTCCAGAACCATGAAGCGGTATTTCATATTTATTTATTCCTGTAATTCGGTTTGGTTTTTAATATCGCTATTCTTTTTGGGTATTGACACCGTTACAGTTGTTCCGGCTCCGTAAGTGCTTTCAATTTCAATGGTTCCATTTAATTTATGAATGATTTCACGGCAGATGTATAATCCCAAACCTGTTCCGAAAGTGGTGGTCGAGGCCCGGTAAAACATTTCAAAAACTTTGGGTTTACTTTCATCTGTAATACCCTCTCCGTTATCTTTTACAAAAATATGATATGCATCCGAATTGACATTAAAATTAACCCTGATAAACGCGTCAGGTATATTTTTTTTTACGGTATTTTATTGCATTTGAGACAATATTGTTCATAAGAACTTTAACACGCCTTCTGTCTGTTGTCATATGCTCCTCAGAGAAATTGAGATTCAATTCCACCGGCTGTCCTGCTGAAAATTGAATATCATGAAAGATTTCCTGCGCCAGAACTTTGAAATTGAACGACTCATGCTTTACTGAAAGTCTTGCATTTCTTTAGTATTCAAGAATTTCCTGAATATTGGTTTCAAGTCTTGACACTTAGGTGTCTGCCATTTTCAAATAGTCCTTGGTTTCTTCCGGTAAAGGTTCTGTTTCATGAATCAGCACATTTATTCCTTTTAAGGAGAGCAAGGGGGCGCGCTGCCCTCAGCAGCTCCGACGGCAAGGTCTTCATCTGCCCCGCGAATACAAACTACTGAGCCCTGCACTTCAAAAATATCCACGATGGCCTCTGCCACGAGTTTATGAAAATTTTCAGCTGATGAATCTTCCAAAGCTCTTTCTCTGAATTGCTGAAGCCTCTTATAGGAAACAAGTTCCTGATCCAAAAGATCCCTGGTATTGATCAGATCCTGTTCAACGCTTGAAAATTTTGTAACCCGCTGCTGCAGATCGATATACTTCTCAAGCAACTGTTGATATTCATCAGGAGAAACATTCATTGGGCAGGGATCCTATTACCTCCAAATTACATAGAGTGCGGTAGTATAATTATGGTATTCATTTATACCACCTAGCCGGGCAAATTCACCAAAACCATACATACCGAGACATGGCGGGCATCCGCCGTTTATTTGGCAAGGATGTTGCATTTGTCCTACAAGTTCCTCCTTGATGACCCTGTTGAATAGAAATCTTCCCCGGCCATTAATGCAACATTCTTCAGGGATTCACTTACTCCTTCTTTACCAACTACGCCGCAACAGGAAGTTGCAAGTACGCTCGCCTTCGGAGCATTTCCCTGGCTTGGACAATGTGATCCTGATAATTGTGACCAATAGATGCATGGATGATAATCAAATCAGCGTCTGCATATTCATTACCTATTGCGCTTTCCAGACATTCCTGAATTGCCCGTCTGGAATTGATGATTCGGCCGCTTGCCGAATAAAAACCTAACATGGTAGTAAGGTTAAAATGATAACTACACTAACATAAGAGACTTAAGTTTTTAATTTCATAATTTATGTCAGGATTTTAAATAAATCTGTTCAGAAGGTAAGAACTATTTCAATTATATAAAACATGAGCATACTTGGAGTTCATCATATAGCAATCATATGTAGTGATTTTGAAAAATCCCGTCAATTTTATTGCGATGTCCTTGGATTAAAAATTCTCAGGGAGGTATACCGTGAGGAACGGAAATCTTATAAACTGGATCTCTCCATCAATGATCAATATATTATTGAATTATTTTCTTTTCCTGATCCGCCTCCCAGATTGTCCCAACCTGAGGCATGCGGACTCAGGCATCTTGCTTTTGCAGTGGATGATCTTGATGCTGAGGTTTCCCGAATCCGTGCTTTGGGAGTAAACACCGAAGAGATCAGAACAGATGAATTTACAGGCAAGAAATTTACTTTTTTTTCCGATCCCGATGGTCTTCCACTGGAGTTGTATGAGGAATAGGAAAGATTTCTGATATGCGCTTAGCTTCCTTCTCGGCTCTACGCATTTTTTTTATTTTTGAGTATTACCTTTTTAAAATGCTTCCTGAAAAAACGCTATCAGAAGTGAAAATTCTGACCTAAATGTTAAGAATTATTGATTGAAAAATCTGGTTTTCGGGATAACCGATATGTATGAAGGTAGTTTTTCTAAGCAATATGTTATAAATGAATGGACATTGTTAAGAATTTGCATCCCTTGCTGATGTTTTTCCTGTTTTTTAGGAGCAGGCACTTATTTCTAACAGCGATATTTTTAGTAATCAGTCTGTCCGGTATTGGGCAATCTTTAAGCTACGGGATTGACTCAATTACTAATGGATATATTGACCGCGGAGATATTGCCGGTGCCGTTATTAAGATTATCCACCGGGGTCAGGTTGTTCACTCCGGTTCATATGGCTACGCACGGATTTTCGATGGTCCGGGAATCATAATGACGACCCCTGTTAAAATGACCGAGGCGCATCTCTTTGATATCGCGTCACTTACTAAAGTCATCGGCACCACAACGGGCATTATGCTACTTTATGAAAGAGGACTTATTGATATAGGTGCACCCGTTTCAAAATATATTCATGGATTCAGAGGTACTGAAAAGGAAAAGGTTACAATCCGGCATCTTCTGCAACACACTGCAGGGTTATATGAATGGTACCCTATGTACTACAAAGCAAAAAACCATAGGGAGGTTTATCACCTGATAAATAAATTACCTCTTCCTTATACTGTTGGAGCGAAACGCAGGTACAGTGATCTTGGATTTACATTACTCGGACAATTGATAGAGGTGGTCGGCAAGATGCCTCTTGAAGATTTTTTGCGAAAGAATGTTTTTGATCCTCTTGGAATGAAAAATACTTTTTTCCTGCCACCGGGTTCAAGTATTCCTTCGCTTGTTGCCGCTACTTCTGTCGGGAATCCTTATGAAAAGAGAATGGTTCATGATCCGTCGTTAGGATTTCAGTTTCCTGAAATTGATCCTGACTCCTGGAACTCATGGCGCACCACTGTTCTGGCAGGTCAGGTAAATGATGGCAATGCCTGGTATGCAGGCCGCGGAGTTTCCGGTGCCGCCGGATTATTTTCTACAGCAGATGATCTCAGTAAATTTCTGAATATGCTTATTTCCGGAGGTTCAGGACCTGATGGAATATTTTTGTCTCGGAAAACACTGGATGAATTTTTGAAGAAGGATAAATTTTTAAATGGTCTTGGCTGGGTTATGGATCCGGAGTCTTCTTTTATGCGCGGAGCACCTGAAGGCAGTTTTGGGCACACAGGATTTACCGGGACAAGTGTGGTGGTTGTTCCTTCTTCACAGCTTGCTGTAATTATTCTTTCCAACAGGCAGCAAACAGGTCTAAAAGATGATTTAACATACAGTAATATCAACCCGCTTCGGCAGGCTATTTTTGAGCTTGCCCTTAAGTTTAAATAAGAGGTTGTAGAAAATCGCGCTGCACTTTGATATTGCTCATGGACTGCCCCAGAGTTCAGATACTATGTTTGTATCACGATGATGCAGCAGTGATCGGTTCAGTAAAAAGTTAAGACATAGCGGTCTAAATGACCGTAAACTTATCTTCATCAAAACGACAGAAAAGTTGTTTCCTGAACCAGGGTTATGCCGGTGTTATCAAGATTATGGCAGAATAACAATCGTAAAAGATCCTAAACTGCCATGGTTGACTCTAATTCGGGCCCGTGAGGGCCTGAATTAGTTTATAGGCTTTTATCATCACTTTGATTACTCACTCAGGTATTCAAAGCTCTCTTTCAGTTTTTCAAATACATCTCCATCGGTTTTATCCATTTCCACAACAAGTGTGCAGTTGTTTTCAGCTGCAGCTTTCAGAATGGAGGGCATATCCAGAGAACCCTTTCCCACGGAAGTCATAGGGTCTGGATTATCCTGTTCAAGAGACTCATGCCATCTGGCGGGTCCATCTTTTATGTGAAGGAACTCAGCTCTCCGTCCAAATTTTCGGATCACTTCAGCAGGGTTGAGTCCCGCAACTTTAATCCAGTAGGTATCCAGTTCAAAAAATATTTCTTCATCAAGTTCCTCCAGCAAAATCTCAAATGGCTTTTTTCCACCAACATCATTTCTGAATTCCCACCAGTGATTGTGCAATCCGAATGAAAGTCCATTGTCTTTGGCAAATCCTGCTGCATCATTGTAGATGCGCGCCAGGTCACGTGTGCCTTCCGGAGTGCTGTAGCGGGTATCTTCAGGCCATCCGTGCCAGATCAATTTCTTACAACGGAATGCTTCAGCCGTTTCCAGAAAAGCTTTTTTCTGGTCGCCTGAAGGAATTTCAATGTGTGCTGAGGATACAGTGAAACCGAAATCCTGAAGCAATGCAGCTGCTTGTTTCAAAGAAATATGTTCAGGCCAGAAGGCTGTTTCCACTGTTTTGAAACCAATTTCAGCCAGTTTTTGAATGGCTGCTCGGGCATCTTTTGCTATCGCCTCTCGAATGGTGTATAACTGGACAGACAGTGGCCTGGAAAGGATTTCAGAATTTGTACAGCTCATAAGATTAAAGGGTTGCAGAATTGAACCGGCAGCACCCAGGCCGGCTAATTTTAAAATATCTCTTCGTGACTTCATTGGCTTGTTAAACTTAATTGCAATTGAGATGACTTTAATAATCGTTATTTTCAATTAAAATTTCTGCTGTTTTTTTATGAAAATAGAACATGTTGCCGTCTGGACGTCCAGGCCTGAAATCTTACGGGATTTTTATTGTCGGTTTTTCAGGGGCGTCTCCAATGACCGGTATCACAATCCATCTAAAGACTTTAGTAGTTATTTTATTTCATTTGGCCACGGGGCCAGACTCGAAATTATGTCCAGGCCTGATATTCCTGATAATCTTAATAATCCCGACAATCAATATAAAGGACTCATTCATTTTGCTTTTGAAGTAGAGACGATGGAGGAAGTTGACAGGCTTGCGTATAAGTTTACTGAGGCAGGGTTCCCTTTATTGAGTGGACCACGGAAAACCGGAGATGGTTACTATGAATTTGAAATTTTTGATCCTGATCGTAACCGAGTAGAAGTAGGAACGATTTACAGGGCAGATTGATTACATTTCAATTTTCATTCCTTTGTAGGCAACATTAAAGCCTGAGTTTATAAGGTGCTTCAGTTCTTTGCTTTCCTGCTGAAGTAAGGGGTTGGTATGATTCAGATGTATAAAATAAATTTTCTTCTTATCAGCCGGATCCAGGTCTTTGAACTTCTCCATACTTTCTGAAACAAGGGGATGTGGAATTTCTGAGATATCTCTGTATCCAATTTCTGCATTGCTGAAAAAAGTGCCATCAATCAATGCTATATCTGTTGTTTTAATCAGCTCACAGACATCTTTACTCCACTTCTCCCATTTATCAATATCCGGAATGAACAACACCTTTTTAGAAGGCCCCTGAATGATGAAGCCAACTGTTTCTGAAAATTCATCCCTGTGTGGCACGGGAATAGGAGTTATATTTAAGTTATCAGACAGTAAGACAGGGACTTCAGGTGTCATTTGAATGATAGAAATATTTTTTTGTGACACAAGCTGACTCCATGGAGCATTTCGATTCAGAAATCCTGCCATTCTGGGCATTGCATAAACAGCTACATTGGAAGCACCCAGAGCTTCTTTACCCAGAAACATCAACCCACTGTAATGACCGATATGAGCGTGAGACAGAAATATTCCATCAGTTCCTGACGGATGATTGCTTCTCAAGAATTTATTTTGGTCTTTTAACTGTGAGGGCAAATCCGGAGTGGCTTCAATCAGCCAGTGCTTTCCCTTTGCATGATCCAGGATTCCAATTGACACAACCTTTTTCAGCTCATTCAATTCCTTGCAGCAATCTTTATTACATCCGATGTGAGGAGATCCTCCGTCCTGCATGGTTCCGAGCACGACCAGGGAAACCTGATTTGATTGCGGGAATACTGGATAAATAGCGCTCAGGCCAATGTAAAAGGCAATACAGCGAGTTTTAAATTTCATGGTCTTTGGGCAGGATCCGCATTATTGAAACTTTGAAAGTAAGAATTAATGCTCGTAATTTTAATCCGAGATTAGTAGCTTCAGACTTAGGTATGCTAAAAGTTTATTTCATAGGTTTACTTATCCTTGTTTCAGCGATTATTCTGAATGTGATTTCAGGAAAAATTGGTCTTACAGGCTGGTATGATTTTTTGAATGGTCTGGCAGGTAGCGGCAGAAAGATTTTTGATTCGCTGAACTTTATGGATTATGTCTGGCTTTTTGTTTTATATCCCTTTTTACTAGGGTGCTCAGTATTTTTCGCTGAAAAATTATTCAGATTGTTTTCTCTGTAACATGCTCACGGCTTATTGAAAAAGCCCAGAGTATCAGCAAAGGGTGGATCACAAGTAGTCTGATCCAGGCCATCATCGGAGAAACCTGCAGATGGCCGACTGAATCAATGCCTGCAGTTATGAAAAACACATGACTTGGAATAAATGCAATCAGCATAATGATGATTCCAACTCCTGCAATTCTTCTTGTTTTTGCGGTTATCAAAAGAAGTGCCAGTATTATTTCAGCCAGGCCGGAGACGATATTGATTGGCAGCTTAAAATCTGAAAGATATTCAGGTATCAGTGGGTAGTAAAATTCGGGATTTATGAAATGATTGATACCCGCGAACAGGTAAAATGTAATTTGAATAATCAGAGAGGCGGTTTTTATTTTTTTTGATTGAAGCATGCTGAAACTGAAGTTAGATCGGGATTATAAAAGAAAATCTATCAGAATTTTTTATTTTTTTTTCGTCTTTCTGTTCCAGTAAAACCAGAATGGAACTCCGGTAGTCATGAGTCCAAGGCCAAGCAGGGCTTCGCGTGGTTTTGTTATGCATGTAACCGTAATCAGAATAAGGCAGAATAGAATAAAGATTGCAGGTACCACCGGGTAGCCCCACGCGCGGTAAGGTCTGTCAACATCAGGCATTTTATATCTCAGAACAAAAACGCCCAGTGTGGTAGCACCATAGAAGATGAAGGATGCAAACACCAGCATATCCGTCAGCTGATCAAAACTTCCTGAAAGAACAAGCAAGGATGCCCATACCGCCTGGAGCACAAGTGCTTTGGAAGGTGTTCGGTAGACCGGGTGAACATAGGATGCAAGCCTAAAGAAAAACCCATCCCTGGCCATTGCATAATAAAGCCGGGGAGGAGGTAGTACCGTGCTGTTGGTGGCTCCGAAGGTTGTGAAAAGAATAAGCAGAGACATAAATAGTGCTCCCTGATTTCCCAGAAAACTTTTTACTACTGCAATGGCTGCAATGGTATTCTGGGATTGATGAGCGTCAATTATCTGATCTACCGGCAATATATACAGATAAGTAAAATTCATCAGGACATAAATAATTATTATAAAAATCACCCCTGAAACAAGTGCAAGTGGAAGATTCCGGTTTGCATTTTTAATTTCTGCTCCCAGATAGCCGGTGCTGCTCCATCCTTCATAGGCCCAGAAAGCGGCAAGCATGGCTGCAAAAAAATGTTGAATAAATTCAAAACTATACCATGGTCCCGGATTGTGTGTCGGTGTGGCTTGAGAAAGATTTGAAAAACTTCCCCCACCGGTGGTAAGTCCGAGTGCAATTACCAGAAGCATACTGGCTACAACGGCCATCAATACATACCTGCTTAAACTTTCGCCTGTTTTTAATCCGAATATGTTAAAAATAGTGAGGGCTCCAATCAGTAAGATGGTAAGCAGTTTCACACCGAAATTATCAAATGGTGTAAAGATGCCAAGCCATTCAGTGGTTGCGATCTGATCCGGAAGCGTGGGAAGAGATATAATGTTATTGAATGACTGGGAGAAAACATAGGCAATGGATGCCAGTGCAGACGAACGGATCACTGTGAAGCATGACCAGCCAAAAAGGAAAGCAAAAAATCGGTTGTAAATTTTTTTGAAATACACATATTCTCCTCCGGCATCAGCCATAAGACTCGCCACTTCTGCATTACTCAATGCACCAAAAAGTGTAATCAGACCTGCTACTGCCCAGCCTGTCAGGACCAGGGTGGGAGACCCCAGTTCGGCGGCCATTGGTGCCACTTTTTTATAGACGCCTGAACCTATAACTGCACTAACGGTGACGATAAATGTGGCAAACAGTCCAAGTGTACGGACAAGC
Source organism: Cyclobacteriaceae bacterium (assembly GCA_049430945.1). GTDB lineage: Bacteria > Bacteroidota > Bacteroidia > Cytophagales > Cyclobacteriaceae > ELB16-189. The sequence goes on along the minus strand of JBMTCO010000007.1, from coordinate 12,705 downwards.
TGCGGAGAATTATCTTTTTGCATGATGCATGATACCTGATTGCTTTTGAATAGGCAAATCTCCTATCCTGTTTAAGACTGATAATGTTTAACTTTACGGGATGAAAATTGTTGTAAAACGAAATTTTTGGGCCTGGTCTCATTTAAGGACGGCCTTTTTTTATTTGTTGATAATCCCAGTATCAGTCTTTGGTCAAACTGAAAATAGTATTCCCAAAAACTGGCATTTACTTGATCCTGCTACTGATGGGGTGCAGGGTCTGAGTGTTGAGCGGACTTATCAGACCATCCTTAAAGGAAAGTCCTCGCGCACGGTAATTGTTGCTGTGATAGACTCCGGAATTGATTTTGAGCACGAAGATTTAAAATCAGTTATGTGGGTAAACAGCGGGGAAATCGCCGGCAACGGAAAAGATGATGATGGCAATGGGTACGCTGATGATATTCATGGATGGAGTTTTATTGGAGGCAAAAATGGAAATATCAATGAGGATACCTATGAGCTCACGCGCGAGTATGTGAGACTCTCAAAAAAAATAGAGGAAACAGGGTTCAGGGCAGTTACAAAAAAGGACAGGGAAGAACTTGAGTATTTCAATAATATTAAATCGGCCTATGAGGAGAAGTTTGCTGAAGATGAGCGTCAATATAAAATTTACAGTAGGCTTTATTCGAATTTAAAATTTGGATTGGATACACTCAGGTTTGTTCTGGGTGATGGGCCCTACAACGAAGCTCGTATTGATTCAGTAAAATCTGAGAACCCTGCAATTTTATTCGCAAAAAGTGTGGTGCTCAAACTTATGAAAAATGCACCGGGAACCGATCCGCAGAATCTTCTTATAGAAATCAAGGATGCTTATGAGTATTTCGAACGCATTGTTCGATATGGGCTAAATAAAGATTTTGATCCTCGTCCCGTTGTTGGAGATAATTATTCCGACAAAAAAGAAAAATTTTATGGTAGCGCGGATGTTAAAGGTCCAGATGCAGAGCACGGCACCCATGTGGCAGGAATTATAGCAGCAGACCGAACCAATGAAATCGGAATGATGGGAATTGCAGATAATGTACGAATCATGGCGATTCGCGCTGTGCCAAACGGCGATGAGCGGGATAAGGATATTGCAAATGCAATTTATTATGCCGTAAATAATGGGGCGCAGATCATAAACATGAGTTTTGGAAAAGATTACTCACCCGATAAATTTCTTGTGGATGAGGCGGTTCGTTATGCAGAAAAAAGAGGAGTATTAATTATTCACGCTGCCGGGAATGATGGTCGGAATACAGATCTGGAAAATAATTTTCCTTCATCAAGGCTTACATCCGGGAAATCTTCCGGTTTATGGCTTGAGATTGGTGCTTCTTCTCCCGGAATAAATAAAACCGATCTGGTTGCTGATTTTTCTAACTACGGTAAAAAAACAGTCTCCTTCTTTTCGCCCGGAGTGGACATATATTCGACAATTCCCGGCAATGACTATAAAAATAACAGCGGGACAAGTATGGCGACTCCGGCAACATCCGGAGTGGCTGCAATGCTCATGAGTTACTTCCCTGACCTGCCTGCCCAGACGATTCGTGAAATTTTAATAAAGTCTACTCGAAAGTTTGATGGTCTTAAGGTTACTTCACCGGGAGGCGAGGGGGAAGTGCCACTTACAGATTTGTGCATCACCGGTGGTCTCATCAATGCATATGAAGCTGCTTCTATGGCCATGAAAGTCACTGCCTCCCCCGCACGTGGATCGGCAATAAAAACTGAGTCACAGAAAAAATAATTTTTCAGCTCCGGGGATGAAACTCCCTGATTACCTGCCTGAGATAATCCCTGTCCAGGTGGGTATAAATCTCGGTCGTGGTTATGCTCTCATGACCCAGCATTTCCTGCACGGCTCTCAGGTCGGCACCTCCTTCAATCAGATGTGTGGCAAAGCTATGCCTGAAAGTATGAGGACTTACAGTTTTCCGGATACCCGCTCGTGCAACCACCTCTTTGATTACCAAAAAAACCATTACCCTGCTTAAAGGTTTTCCGCGCCTGTTCAGAAAAACAAATGCATCGAAGCCATCCTGAACTTTTTGAGTTGGCCGGACCTCATTCAAATAAATTTGAAGGTACCTGAGTGCTTCTTTTCCTATAGGCACCAGTCGTTCTTTATTACCCTTTCCAATAACCCTCAAAAAACCAATGTCAGGATAGATACCCGCCTGCTTCAGATTAACCAGTTCAGATACTCTGAGTCCTGAACTGTAAAGAATCTCAAGCATAGCACGGTTTCTGGCACCCTCAGGTTTGGACAAGTCGATAACCGACAGAATCTTTTCTATTTCAGGATAGTCCAGTATATCAGGAAGCTTTCTTCCAAGCTTTGGCCCTTCAAGAAGCTCGGCCGGATCTGAGGTGATCAGTTCTTCGCCCATTAAATAATTGAAAAATCCTCTGAGTCCCGAAATAACTCTCGCCTGACTGTAGGCACTAAGCCCAAGTTCATTAAGATACTTTATAAAATCCTTGAGATCTTTTATGGTTACTGCGGAAGGGGGGATTAGTTTATTTTTCAGATTCAGGTACTGCTCCAGCTTTACGATATCGCTTAAATAGGCTTGCACTGAGTTATCGGAAAGCGAACGTTCCATCCTCAGATAGTTTTTGAATCCCCGTTTATATGTTTCCCAGCTCAATATGTATTAAATCGTCTGTGCCAAATTATATCTTTTTATCCCATCAACCTTTACCTTTGAGGCAACCTTTTTGACAATTATGAAAATTCAGATTATTAATGGTCCCAACCTGAATATGCTTGGCATTCGCGAACCTGCTGTATATGGCAGTGGGTCATTTGAGGAATTTCTTGAAAAACTCAGAGTTCAGTTTGCCGACCTGGAAATAGCCAGTTTCCAGTCTAATATTGAGGGCGAGCTTGTAGAAAAACTTCAGCATTGCAGAGGAACTGTGGATGCCGTAATTCTGAATGCAGGAGGTTACACGCATACTTCAATTGCCATTCATGATGCGATTGCGGCAGCTGAAATTCCGGTTGTTGAAGTTCATATTTCCAACATTCATGCACGTGAAACATTCAGGCATAAAAATATAATTTCATCAAACTGCGTGGGTATGATTACCGGTTTGGGGCTTGAGGGATACAGGCTTGCCATTCTTTACTTCATGGAAAAATTCTCCTCATCTAAAGGTTAGAAAATGTTGTTTAGGGCTGTTTTTAAAGTCAGTTCAAACATTTTTAGTATTTAATTTTGATTTTTTATAAACGCTTATCACTTTTGATGTGTGAATAAGAGGTATTTCTCACACGTTCTGAATTTAATCTTCCTGTTTGCCTTTACAATTGAGGTTATTTCAGGATTCACAATTATTCCTGATTCAGAGACTTCAGGATACTGTGTTTCACTAAAAAACCCTTCTCTTCATTTTTCAGATTTTCTGTGGGAAGAGATTAATGAGACTGAAGAGGAAACGGGTGATCTGAATCAGTTCTTACACGATGATTATTATTTTTTAAGTCTAAATCAATCTTTCTTTTTTGATTTAACAAAGTTATTCAGCCAGTATCACGCTGAATTACTAAGGTCGCAGAGACCAATTGCCATTTATCTTTTTGATCATACCTGGTTAATCTGATCAGGAGGTAGTCTTTGACCTCCCTGAAATCATTTTAAAATGATTTCACTTTACTTTTTAACCATTAATTAGATCAAAATGAATCAGATGAATATACCGGCCGATGGTCTGGCCGGACTTAAACAAAACTGGAAGGCAGACATGCTTTCCGGATTTCTCGTTTTTCTTCTTGCATTACCATTGAGTCTTGGCATTGCCAAGGCCAGTGAATTTCCGCCGGCAATGGGTGTTCTGACTGCCATGATTGGGGGTTTACTCGTCACTTTCTTTGCAGGTTCGAAGCTTACAATAAAAGGTCCTGCTGCGGGACTTATTACAATTGCAGCTGGTGCTGTAACGGAAATGGGAGGGGGGGCTGAAGGCTGGAAACTGGCACTTGGTGCTATTGTGGTGGCATCTTTACTTCAGATTCTGTTTGGAATCCTGAAGTTTGGGTCACTTAGTGATTTCTTTCCTCATTCGGCTGTGCATGGAATGCTTGCAGCAATCGGTCTTATTATCTTTTCTAAACAGATTCATGTTTTACTTGGTATAGATCCTGCCACATTAAAGGGTCTTGAACCTCTTGAATTGTTTAAAATGATTCCTGATAGCATCCGACATGAAGACCCTCGTGTAACCATGCTTGGGCTGATAAGTCTGGTAATCATCTTCGGACTTCCTTTTGTGAAGTCCAGGCTCATCAAAAAGATTCCTGCACCGATGTATGTCCTGGCTGTAACTATTCCGCTTGCATGGATGATGGACTTTAAACATACTGAGCCGGCGTTTGATATGGTTAAGATCGGAGACTTTTGGGCAGGAATCGGACTTAATGCAGATTTTTCCGGATTTGGCACTTTTGTTTTCTGGAAATATGTCCTCATGTTTCTTTTTGTCTCCAGCCTTGAGTCGCTCCTGACTGTAAAGGCTATCGACAGCCTGGACCCCTGGCACCGTCCCTCTCAGCCGAATAAAGATCTGATAGCGATTGGTATTGGAAATACCGTCTCAGGTTTGTTTGGTGGTCTACCGATGATATCAGAAGTTGCCCGCAGTTCAGCAAATGTGAACTTCGGTGGAAGAACCCGATGGGCGAATTTTTTCCATGGAACGTTTTTGCTTATTGCCATGTTGCTCTTCATTCCGGTTATTGAAATGATTCCAAATACAGCCTTAGCTGCTTTACTTATTGCAGTAGGGTATAGATTGGCGAGCCCTAATGAGTTTTTTAAGGTTTATAAAATTGGCTCGGAACAACTTGTGATATTTGTTTTTACCATTATCGTTACACTTGCAACAGATTTGCTGTTAGGTGTTGGTGCAGGTATTCTGACCAAATTCTTTTTTCATATTATAAATGGTGTACCGTTCCGTAGTTTATTTAAGTCACATTTCAATGTTACTGCGGAAGGTGATCATGTAACCGTTAGAATTTTTCAGGCTGCTATTTTTTCAAATATATTATCATTTAAAAGGTTATTTGAGTCAATAAAAACTTATCGACGGATTACACTTGATTTTCATGAGGCCATAATGCTGGATCATTCCTTTATGGAATTGATGCACCATTTTCAGGATTCAATTGAGCAAAATGGAGGGCACTTTACTATAACAGGATTTGAACGATTTAAACCATCCTCCAACCATCCACTGGCTTCCAGGAAATTTGAACCCGATTATGCAAATCGGTTTGATTTCCGTTTGAATGACCGCCAGGTGGGTTTACGCGATTTTGCAACTACAGGTGGATTCCTTTTTAATCCTCAGCGCTTCAGAAATATCCTTAAGTTCAGAGGATTCCCGTTTAATTCAGGACGAAAAATTTTATTCGAAGAAAATTTAATGATTTCTCATTTAGAATGGGGTAGAGTAGAGGTGTCAGACGTTGGTTTACAGGAGGGGCAGGAGACAGTGGTTATGACAGTAATTGAAGTTACAGAGACAGATGTTACAATGCCGGACTTTTCGCTTGAGCCTGAGAGCCTTTGGTCAAAATTTTCTGAACTTACGTTTGGGAATGATATTGATTTCAAGATAAACCCCGCCTTTTCAAAAAAATATTATCTCAGGGGTTCCGATGAGGTTGCGGTTAGATCTTTTTTCAAACCGGCACTTCTTGATTTTTTTGAAAACAGAGGGAGTATGCATCTGGAGGTGATTAAAGGTCGGATCCTCTTATTTCTTGATTTCAGACAATTATCTGTTGCTGAGATAAATAGTCTGATACTATTTATCAATGAATTTATTCAGGTGGCAGGTTCAGGGTTAATTTCCCGGAGTCATGAATAAGGGCCAAAAGGGGACTGACAATTTTGAATTAATATTGCATGACCTTAAACATTTTCTTCCTGCTCAGGCGTCCCTAAAGGATTTTATCCATCATAATACACTTCACTCGTTTCAGAGTGATAAATTTTTTGATGGAATCAGGCGTGCATCATCTATTCTGGGTTATAAAGTATCGCTGTCCCTTGATGAGTACAGGCAGTTATATGATCAGGGCCGGATATCAGACAAAGCCATTCAAAAGGTCCTGGAAGAATATGAGCCGGGCCGCGTAAATGAGATACACCAGTTAATGTTGAATGGGTTCTTTCCAAAAGAACATGAGCCCCGGATCGGGAAGCTTCGTTCATACTGGAAGAAAATTTATCAGATTGACCTGGATTCGCTTGTTCATCCGGTCTTGTTTCGGCTGCTTTGTTCTTATCTGGACCAGGGGATTTCCATTTGGAATTTCCCGCTTGGTCATATGTCACTTATGTCGGCCGTGAGAGAAATGGAAAGAATCAGTGCTATAAGCCTGTTTCATACTTCAGAAGCAAGACGGCTTGCACTCAATCCGGATACGACACTTGAAGAGTTACTCGATTTATTGGTTGGTGATTCTGGATTAACCGGTAATTATTTGTTTGATCAGCAGTTTATGCATCCTGGCTGGTCGGGCATGGTTTCAGTAATTGAAGACATGCCTGATACATTATTGGATCAGCGGAAAATATCATTGCGGGAAATGATACAGCTTGAGTTGATACTTGAACTGGATGCTTTGTGGAATTTTCGGGGAAAAAACTGGAAGCCACTGGCTCATGTAATTCCTGTGCTACCGGAAAATTATTTTAGGCCTGTTGAGAAAACCCCGCTGCACCATGTGCTTGAATACTGGCAAAGGTCATTTGAACGAACTTATCATGATCAGGCGCTCAGAGGCATCATGGACCTGACGCCGGACCCACGGTACTCAGGAGCACATTCCATGCAGGGATTGTTTTGTATTGATGACCGTGAGTGCTCCTTCAGGCGATATGTTGAGGAGATTGATCCCAGGGCACAGACCTTTGGCACACCCGGTTTCTTTGGAGTGGAATTTTTCTTTCAGCCTGTGGATGGCAAGTTTCTTACCAAGCTTTGTCCTGCGCCTGTCACTCCAAAATATCTAATTCGTGAATTAAATTCTTCCCGGAAACGTTCCTCTGAACTCCATTTCAGAAAGGATACACACGGACTTTTCAGAGCCTGGCTGATAACACAAACGCTTGGCTTTTGGACTGCCGTAAAGCTTTTCCTGAATATTTTCAGACCTGCCATGAGTCCGGCAACAGCTTCCTCATTCAGGCACATGGATAAAAATGCAGGTCTCTCCGTGGAGTGTAGTGAGCCCGCAGAAATATATAATGGTCTCCAGGTTGGGTTTACAAAAAAGGAGATGGTGACCAGACTGGATGCATTATTAAAGAGTATCGGTCTTGTAGGTGATTTTGCGCCCATCGTTTATGTTATTGGACATGGCTCAAGCAGTGTTAATAATCCACATTATGCGGCCTATGATTGTGGTGCATGTTCAGGTCGGGCAGGTTCAGTAAATGCCCGTGTGATTTGTCAGATGGCTAATGATTCCGTTGTCAGGGACATGTTGCGTTCACATGGAATTGAAATACCGGCCTCCACACGTTTTGTGGGCGGACTACATGATACCACCAGGGATGAAGTTGTATTTTTTGATGAAGACAGTTTGCCTGAACAACACCGGACGCTTCACAAATCCAATGAAAGGGTATTTCACCTGGCGCTGGATCTTAATGCACGTGAACGATCCCGGCGATTTGAGTCCATAGAAACGCATAAATCTGCCCGGTCTATACATGACCGGATTCTGATACGATCTGTTTCACTCTTTGAACCTCGTCCGGAATTAAATCACGCCACCAATGCCCTTTGTATTGTGGGCAGAAGGGCTATGACCGATGGCCTTTTTCTGGATCGACGCTCCTTTATGAATTCTTACGACTATCAGATTGATCCCGAAGGTAATTATTTGTTCAACATTCTGAAGGCTGCTGCACCTGTTTGTGGTGGCATTAACCTTGAGTATTATTTCTCAAGAGTGGACAACCAAAAACTGGGCGCAGGAACCAAGCTGCCTCACAATGTAATGGGGTTATTCGGAGTTGCCAATGGTATTGACGGCGACCTTCGTCCGGGCCTGCCAAGCCAGATGATTGAAGTTCACGATCCTGTACGGCTGATGATTATAGTTGAACATTTTCCATCAGTTATCCTGAAGACTATTCAGCGTTCACACGAAACATATGAGTGGTTTTTAAATGAATGGGTATTGTTAATTTCCGTCAATCCAGAAAATAGGGCATTGATGAAATTTAAAGAAGGTGCCTTCTATGCGTATATGCCATGGTGTAATGAGATTCCATCGACCAAAGACCTTGAATCCCTGATTGAATCAACAGGTGATAATATTCCTGTACACATCCTCTTAAAGCATCAGTCATGATTTTAACATATTTTCTTAATTTTTTGGTTATTCTGCCCCTGGTTGGATTTTTGGTCAGTCTTATTTTACCTCCTTCAAATGAAAAACTCAATTCATGGGTTGTCTGGACTATTCTGGGTCTTCACTGGACGGGGTATGTAATTTTTCTGGTACTATGGATTATGGCCGGTCTGCCTGTTTTGGATTTGAAAGAATTTGTGGTGTTTAAAACCTCAGGCTATGAGTTCTTCATTGAATTCTTTTTCGATTCTGTTTCAGCAGTTTATCTGCTGGTGGGTTCCTTGTTGACCTTTTTAATAACAATTTACAGTCGTTATTATCTCCATCGTGAGGCAGGCTACAAAAGGTTTTTCAATACCATACTCTTTTTTTACCTGGGTTATAATCTTATCATTTTATCGGGAAACCTGGAGACTATGTTTGTTGGCTGGGAGGTTTTGGGTATTTCCTCTTTCCTGCTTATTGCCTTTTACAGAGAACGCTATTTGCCGGTCAGAAATGCGGTCAAGGTATTCACTGTTTACAGGATTGGAGATGTAGGATTAATCCTGGCTATGTGGATGAGTCATCATCTGTGGCATGAGAATACTACATTTTTCAAACTGCAAAACTACCAATTGGTCCACCATCAGCTTCAGGATCATACCTTCCTGGGTATAATGATTTCCCTGATGATTCTGGTTTCTGCAGCAGTTAAATCTGCACAACTGCCATTTTCCTCATGGTTACCACGCGCAATGGAAGGTCCGACGCCTTCAAGTGCAATTTTTTATGGTTCCCTTTCAGTCCATATTGGTGTATTTGTTTTACTCAGAACATTTCCATTCTGGGAGCATCAGTTATCTGTTAGAATACTCATCGGCCTCCTTGGTCTGGTGACAGCTGTGGCAGCAACCGGAATTGCTCGTGTTCAGTCGTCGGTAAAAAGTCAGGTTGCCTATTCTTCCATTTCTCAGATAGGAATTATTTTTATTGAGCTGGCACTTGGTTTTAAATATCTGGCATTATTTCATTTCGCCGGCAACGCCTTTTTAAGGACGTACCAATTATTGGTTTCTCCATCTGTGGTAAGCTACCTGATCCGTGAGCAGTTTTATAACTTTAAGCCAAGGCAATTAACAATTGAGGATAGCTGGCCAAAGCGTTTCGAGTATTCCTATTATATATATTGTCTGAAAGAATGGAATCTGGATTCATTCCTTTACAGGTACTTCTGGAATCCCTTGAAGCGAATGGGTAGTAAGCTTAGTTTTCTTACATTCAACAGGGCGCTTGTTATATTCATTCCCGTTTATGTGGGAGGGGTTTTAATAAGATTGAATGAGCGCTTTCTTCCGGATTCTGTTCTGAATGTTTTGCCTGAAATTTTTTCCGTTTTAGGTGTTGTTACGGTCCTGAAATCATTTACTGAAAGAAAACATGCAAGGCTGGCCTGGCTGCTCGTGGTATTAAATCATTTTTTTATCGTGCTGGCAATTTCTTTTAATGAACATTTTGGTTTTGCAGAAATTGTAATCTACATGAGTGGTGTGATATTTTTCGGAGTATTGGGCTGGGTGGTCCTGGTGAGAATGAAGCGACTTGAAGGTTCCATCGATCTGGATCGTTTTCATGGATTTTCCTGGGAGCATCCTAAACTTGCCCTGGCATTTCTGTTGTGTTCCCTGGGTGTTGCCGGATTTCCGATTTCCCCAACTTTTGTAGGCGAGGATTTGATTTTCAGCCACATTCATGAGAATCAGGTCGTGCTGGCTATCCTTACCGCAATAAGTATGATTGTTGGGGGAATTTCAATTATCCGAATTTATTCCAGGGTTTTCCTTGGACCTCATGTGAAATCAGTATTTGAAATGGGTTATCGAAACTCCTGAAGCTTCGAGGTTTTCCATCCATCTTTTATTTAAAAATTTATGCAAAAAATACTTTTGGCAAGTATATACCTTGCTGTCAATTTTATATGTTCTAATTTAAATGGCCAGTCCGTTCTAAGAAATAAAACTGAATTAAAATTAAATCTGAATGAATCCGGATCACTGTACATTAAGTCCACATTGCTCAATCAGACATGGGTTCGTTTTAACCAAAGCAATCCCGGCACTCTTGTTCTTGGTGATTTAAAAAATCAAACTCTGGACATTGGGCTTCGAAGAACAAGATTTCAATTATATGGGCAAGTATCTGATCATGTTTTCTTTTATTTCCAGGCAGGCCAGAATAATTTCAATTACCTGGCAGGCCAGAATTCCGGCAATAACGGAAACCGGAAAAACCAGTTCTTTGTACATGATGCTCTGGCTGAGTATCGAATTAAGCCGGGAAGCGATTTATTACACCTTGGCGCCGGTCTTACGATAACAAATGGTCTGAGTAGGTTTAGCCAGCCATCCATCGGGACTATTATGAGTATGGATGTCCCTGTTTTTGCTCAGGCTACTGTAGATGCAACTGATGAATTTTCCAGAAAGCTGAGTGTGTATGCCAGAGGTCAATTGGGTAAATTGGACTACAGATTTGTACTTAGTGATCCGTTTCCTATTACATCTAACGGGCAGGCACAAATTCCGATTCAGCCGGATCAGGCTACTTTTTCATGGAACAGACATCGAAAACAATTTCAGGGTCTTTTTATCCTGAATTTGCTGGAAAAGGAATCGTGCACAACTCCTTATATGACCGGAACATATCTGGGAAAGAAAAGAATTCTGAACCTTGAAACCGGTTTTGTAACTCAGCGGGATGCCACCTGGTCAGGTACTCTTTCCAGCCCTGTGTATCATCCATTGAGCTTATGGTCTCTTGCTATTTTTGCTGATCATCCTGTTGGTTCTGAAGGTGCCGCATTCAATGGTTACATTGGTTATTTTAATACTAATTACGGACCCGGATATTTGAGGTATAATGGAATAATGAACCCTGCCAATGGTACAGCCTATTCACCGACACCTTCAGGGAGTTATGGAAATGCTTTTCCAATGTTTGGAACAGGTTCAGCAGTCTATTCTCAAATTGGTTATCAGCTTCCTGAAAAGATTACCTTTTTTGGAGTTGGTAAAATTATGCCATACTTCACATGGCAGCGATCAGACCTTCACAGACTGAACGGATTGATGAATGTAACGAGTCTTGGATTCAATTGGTTAATTGATGACCATCGCTCCAAATTTACATTGGACTGGCAGCAAAGACCGGTTTACAAACAGGTTGGTTCCGAGTTAATCCCTGATTCAAGAAAATCACAAATTCTTTTGCAATACCAGGTGTATTTCTGATTACTTGAAAAAGTATTCTGATATTCCTCTTTAATTACTTTAATTTTAAGGTTTTAGAATTAAAATGAACCTGAAGGATACTTTTTCAATTACCCTGATTCTTTTTTCTGTTATTGATATAATTGGCTCTATTCCGTTTATTATTCTTATACGTCAGCGCGAGGGCAGGATTTATGCCGAAAAAGCAACCCTCATTTCTGCAGTGCTGATGATTTTATTTTTATTCCTTGGGCAATCTGTTCTGAACCTTTTCGGATTGGATGTTGGCAGTTTTGCTTTGGCAGGTTCAATCGTGATGTTCATAATTGCCATGGAAATGATTCTGGGCATCACCCTCATTAAGGATGATCCTGATGCCCGGGGAACAGGGTCCATCGTGCCTTTGGCTTTTCCACTTATTGCCGGGGCAGGAACCCTTACCACTATTTTATCCTTAAGGGCGATTTATGAGGAAGCCAATATTCTTATTGGTATTGTCCTGAACCTGATCATTGTTTATATCGTACTCCGTTTCAGCACTTATCTGGAACAAAAAATCGGAAAATCAGGATTTGCCGTACTTCGCCGTGTATTTGGTGTAATACTGCTATCCATTGCAGTTAAAATATTTAAATCCAATCTCTTTATCTGATGATCCGTATTTATACAGACGGGGCTGCATTGGGTAATCCCGGCCCCGGTGGCTACGGGGTTATTCTGGAGTTTGGTGGCCACCGGAAGGAATTGTCAAAAGGTTTCCGCCTTACAACAAATAACAGGATGGAATTACTTGCTGTTATTGATGGACTCAGAGCAATTAAAAAACAAGGCCTTCCGGTTACTGTTTACTCAGATTCCAAGTATGTTGTTGAATCAGTTGAAAAGGGCTGGTTGTGGGCCTGGGAAAGAAAAAATTTTAAGGATAAAAAAAACAGCGATTTGTGGCTGATCTACATCGGTCTGCACCGGATATTCAAGCCTTCTTTTGTTTGGATAAAGGGACATAACAATCATCCTCAGAACGAAAGGTGTGACCAGCTT
>JBMTCO010000006.1:0-53389 GCA_049430945.1 Cyclobacteriaceae bacterium | reverse complement strand
CGTTCTGAAACAAACAAGTCCAGCTCCGCCAAATGGATAATGCCATCTTTTCTTACATCGGCCTTTCCCTGAGAAAGTCCCTCAAGAATTGAAAGACTGAATGCGCCATGCTGCCAGGCATCACTTTCCAAAGCGGTTTCTGAACCTGTTGAGGCAGACATAATTACTACTCCGTACTCATCTGAAGACATTGTCCTTAGGGCTTCGGTGTTGTCGGGAGGTCTCATTGCAAAATTGGTGCCGAGCTGTCCGGAATGACATGCATCCAGAATTAAAAGTACCTTACAGGGCAAATCTGCAAGGTCAGCAGACAACTGGTCCCATCTAACAGAGGTAGCAGGAATATTGCCGGGAACAGCATCATGTGGAAGCACATAAAAATTGTTTTCATGAATAAATCCATGGGAGGCAATGAATAAAACAACTACATCTTTTTCAGATACCCTGGTCTTTAGCTCCCGGACAGAGCTGATAATACCATCCCTGGTGGCTTGCTCATTTGTCAGTATTGAAATATTTGTCTCTTTATACATTGTACCCGGATTACGGAAAACATCAGAGATACCTTTTGCATCTACCTCAGCAAAATTCAGGTCATAATCAGGGTTTTTGTATTTGGAAATTCCGATGCCAAGGAAAAACAGATTAGGGCGAAGGGTATAATCCACCAGCTGGAGCGTCTCCGTTCCCTGCCTGGCACTTCCATTTAAAAATATTCTGCGCGGTTCTGATAATGTTCTTGATGTCTCTGTTCTGGCAAAAATTCTGATTTCAGTCAGCTCGCCATTCAGCTTTATTTTCTGTTCAACCATGAACTCTTTTCCGCCAATTGTTGTGCTTCTCTGGCCTGCCGGTATCCGGCCATCTACAAGGATACGAAGCATGGTGATTTCCTTTTCGGATGTAACCCTTGCGCGGATAATAATTTCAGGTTTGGTTACAGTCATTTCAAACTGTTCCGGGTAAAACCATTCTATTTTAGGCGCAGACTCAATATCAGGCGGAGCCTGGGTTAATTCTTTTTTTGGAACGGGAGCTGTTGCAACAGGTACTTTGTTTAACTCACCGATGTATTCGCTTGCTTTTTGAAAACTACCCAATCGTAATGTTTGTCGCACTGCTTCCGGATTGTGAAATGTGGACTGAAAGGTTGTACTGGGGTAGAAGGATGAGACAACAGAAGAGCTTTTATCAACCTGCCAGCCAAGAAAATCCTCACCTCCTGCTGAGGATTCGTAATAACCCTGAGGGGTCCAGATAATCCACTCATTATTTTCTGCGATGAACAATGAAATCAGCTTTTCACCCGACTCAATATTCCATAAAGAAATCGTCTGATCACCGCATGCAGCCATTATATAACGACTGTCTGAGGTTGGAATCATATCCCATATCTCACCGTTTTGTCCTTTCAGTTCAGAGACAAATTTTCCTTTTCTGTCGTAGATTTTAAGTGAGTTATCACTCCCCACCCCGATGCGATTTTCTCCAAGAATTGCATAGGACAGAATCCTTCCGTCTTTCAGCGGCTCATTTTTTACTGATCCGCTGAAGCCGGTACTCAGAGAATAATCATCAAGTTTTTGCAATTGGTAACCATTTTCCGACCGGCGTGGTTCAACGACACTTCCTCCGGGTTTATCCCATAAAAATTTAATTGCAGCAAGGTCAAAAAACCGTGAAACTTTTTCATTTCTGTACCCAACACCAACAGTCATTGGATCTTTTAAAACAAGTTTGCGCGGGATACGGCCTTTACCCTTAAGAACATAGGAAGGTTCAAAGCCGGGATTCCGGTAAACGACAATATTTCCTTCAAATCCACCTGCAAGGGCTGCCTGTTGGTCCTTAAACACTGCTCCTGCCGTCACACTGCCGGAACCGGGAGACCACGCAAACCGGTGGAGGATTATTCCGGATTCCGGATCAACAAGCTGACCGCGATCTGTTACTGCTAAAAGTTTCCCTAAAGGATCATAGGAAAGAGATGTCACAGGACTTTCAAATGAAGGAAGCTTTTTTCGGTAAGTACCATCCGCATTCCAGATCAGAACATCACCCTTGCTGCCCCCGGAGGCGATGGATTTTCCATCCCCGGAAAAACTCACGGAATAAACCTTTTCTATATGCATGCGCATCAGAACAGGTTCGCTGTCGGTTAAGCTCCAAAGCCTTAAGCTTCCGTCAAGACTTGCAGAAACAAATTTTCTGTCATCCGGTGCCCATGAGATATCATAGACCGGAGCTGAATGTCCTTTAAAAATTTTTCCCGGAACGCCGCTGATCCGGCCTGCTTCATATTTCAGGTTCCACAAACGAATGGTGTTGTCATTGCCGGCAGAAAGCAGCTGCAGACCATCGGATGAAAACCGGACGCGAGAAATAACATTCTGATGCCCTTTTAACAGAACTACATCAGCATCCCTGTTCAGATCAATGATCCGGATTTCATTTTCTGCAAAATAACCTCCTATCGCAAGAAATCTGTCGTCAGGGGATAGGGCCGCACAATAAATTCGTCCTGAAAAACCCTGACCGGAAAAGGTTCTGATCGTCCGAAGCAATTCACCTGAGCCGGTATCCCAGATATGAATGTTTTTATCGTCTGAGACGGAAATCAGCTTAGTGCCATCAGACGAAAAAAGAACCTCGTTAACCTTGGCCGCATGCCCCTGGCCGGAGATAATAAGCCGAGGCATAGCCTGAGAAATAACAAAAAAAGAATAAGAAATGAGTATGAGAACAAGAAAGGCGGGCCTTTTCAAAATGGAGCGGAAGTTTGCAGGAAAGCCCGAAATATCCGGCGTAAGGGAGAAGGGCATGTTAAGATTCTGTGTTATTTATACTATCAAATCGAAATTTTCTACAATTGATAAAATTACTACATAAAGTATTACGCAGGTCTGGCTTTCTTTATAAATTAGTGTGACTTAAAACTCTCTAATACAAATGAAAAAATTTATTCCACTCGTGATGGCTGCAGTCATACTGTCAAGCTGCACACAGACCCTTTACATGGGCCGGATTCCTCAAACCCACTTTACCTACCCAAATTCGAATGTCAGCCCGATGAATCAGGTGACAGGTGAGTCCAATGGTAAAATTAATCTCTTTACTCCTCCGGGCTTGACCTCATCAGTGATCAACGAAGCTTATTATAATGCCATGAGCAAAGCGCCCGGTTCGGATGCCATTATCAATGCAAACGCTTATCAGGTTGTTACCATGGTTCCCCTTCTTATTACTCAACTGTTCATTATGAAGTATCGCATTGAGGGTACCGCTGCAAAACAGGAAGTCGGAAAACAGGTTCTAAAGTGATTCATTTGACCATCTTAAAAGCATTTAACATGAAAAAACATACAGTCGTTCTTTTTGCCGCCCTGATTGCATTTATCGCAAGCAGCTGTTCTTTCTCAGTCGGCTCAATAGTTCCCTCATCGCATTATGTTTATCCCAACAGTAATGTAACTCCGATGGGACAGACTACGGCCACTTTTTCTAGGATGTCTATCCTGTTTCCTCCGAAATTTACTTCTCAGGATTCCGAGAGTTTGTTTAGCCAGGCACTTTCACGCTACCCCGGATCAGATGTCGTAATTGATTACAAAACAGATACCAAACTGACCCAGTTCCCTGTTGTACCGCTATGGAAACTGGAAATTACTGTTACAGGCACTGCAGCAAAAATGGAAGTTGGAAAGCAAGACATCGGAAAGGGTAAGTAATTCAGATTCTTTATATCAAGGGAGCAGTTTCTGACAGGAACTGCTCCTTTTTAATTACAAACTTTATGAAAACTAAATTCCTCTTCATCCTTCTGCTGATTGCATCTTCCGGTTATTCCCAAGCCCTCAAAAACTTAAGGAATGCAGTATCAGGTAATTCCGCTAACAGCTCCTATATCAGGATGTCACCGGATGCGAATATTGTACTTGATCTTAGTTCAAGTGAAGAAGAAACCAGCTTTTATGTGGATGGTCAGTTCGTAGGTAC
Source organism: Cyclobacteriaceae bacterium (assembly GCA_049430945.1). Taxonomy (GTDB): domain Bacteria; phylum Bacteroidota; class Bacteroidia; order Cytophagales; family Cyclobacteriaceae; genus ELB16-189. The sequence continues at coordinate 49,393 of JBMTCO010000006.1, read as the reverse complement.
CGCCGAAAGACTAAAAGTCCTCGTGGATAAAAATGAACATAAAGTTGAAGCCGAACCAAAAGGTTATCGTCGTAAAAAAGATCTTCTACAGCCACCCTACATGAATAAGTATGCATCCATCCGATTTACATTTTTACTGGAGGACAGGCTTTCAGCAGATAATGAAGCCGCACAGGATGAGCCTGTAGCTCAAAACTCCTTGTCTAAACCGGAAGTAAAAAAGGCTGCAAAAGTCCCCGCAGATGTGGACATGAACATTCCTCAAAACAGCAATCAGTATCCATACCGATTCGCCTTGATTATCGGCAACGAAGATTACAGTACTTTTCAGACTGATCTGTCAAGCGAAGTTGATGTGGCCTTTGCTAAAAATGATGCCTCCGTTTTCAGAGAATATGCAATAAAAACGCTGGGTGTGCCTGAGGCAAATGCACAATTACTGTTGAATGCAACAGCGGGGCAGATGAGACAGGCACTTGCCAAAATCAATAAACTTGCTGAAAAAAGTGCCGGTCAAGCTGAATTAATTTTCTACTATGCCGGACATGGACTCCCTGATGAAGTAACCAAAGATCCCTATCTGATTCCCGTTGATGTTGCCGGTACCAACGTGCAGTTTGGATTGAAACTTACAGAAATCTATAAATCACTTACCCAGTTCAACACCGAGCGTGTCACAGTTTTTCTGGATGCCTGCTTCAGTGGCGGAGCAAGGGGGCAGGGCCTTGTTGCAGCCCGTGGTGTGAAAATAAAACCGAAGGAGGAGACACTGAACGGGAAACTCGTTGTATTTTCTGCAAGTTCAGGAGATCAGTCCTCTCTCCCTTATAAAGAAAAAGGTCATGGTATCTTCACCTACTTTTTACTTAAAAAACTTCAGGACACAAAGGGAGAAGTATCCTATAAAGAACTTTCAGACTATCTCCGTTCACAGGTGAGTCTACAGTCTGTAGTTATCAATTCAAAAGAACAGGATCCTCAGACAAATATCAGCCCATCTGCTGTAGCCGAATGGGAGAAATGGAAGCTTGGTAAAAAATAAATTTTGCTGCCTGTATTAGCTGTAATCAATGCCGGCTATTTTTTTCCGGACTTACTTCTTGTTTCAATTTTAACTGCAGCGATCCGGGTTGAATAATCCTGATTTCCTTTTTTGAGATAATCACCGACATACCAGATAATATCTTCATCAGACGGATCAACTGCGGTTTGTGTGTAATCTTCCCATCTTAGTGTTGTTGACTGTGATGCCTCTCCCTCAGCGAGAATCACCTCTTTAAAATTCAGACCTTGACCTTTAAGATTCGCTGAGCGGGCAGCCATTCGTTGCCCCGGAAAATTTTCTGCGTCGCCAAAAGAATAACCGATGAAAATATTTCCTGATTTGTCAATGGCAGGACTGGCCATCCACCTGAAACCGGATTCAGGCGCATATGTACCCTGATCATTAATATTCAATCTTCCTTCTTGCGTTCTTAAAAACTCATACCATCTGATACCCCCTTTGCCTTCTGAAGCTGAAACACTGTGAACGGCAACAATCTGTTCCTTGTTTTTGAATTTTCTGTAAACCACTCTGGCCATCAGTTTATCCCCCTGAGCATCCAGTTTCATTTCAGTTCCCGGCTGAGGAATTGCTTTGGTAAGCTGACCATCTCCGAGATACCGGTACTCCGGCACTGATATTTTTTCAGGACCTTCAAGTCGTGACAAAGCCGGAGTATCCCAGTCCGTATAATGACGCCAGTAGTATATCCCATCGTCCTTTGTGATTTTGTTTAACTGATCGCCTCCGGTGGCAAGCATGATTGCAGGCATACTTTTATCAGGCATATTTTTTCCGTCAACATCTGCGTGAATAATGAAATTTACATCCGGAAGAATAAACCATTGCTCTGAAGCCGGGAGACCTTTCAGCATTTTATCACGATCAACAACATAAGCATGTCTTTCATTTAAATGATCGCCTGTGCTGGTAGTGGTATAGTAGCCGTTATGCCAGATTGCCGGCCGCGGATAATCAGGAAACCGGTCTCTTCTGAATTCATAACGGTAATAAGAACCCAATGGATCAGATGAGGTACTGACAGCATAACACATACAATAGGATCCTACTGTATCGGGCGGTAATTTTTTCCGCTGTGCAGGGCGCTCCTCAATTACATATCCCGGTCCATAAAGAATTGCCGGTGGCCCTGGATCTACCGGTTTACCTGCTTCTGCACCGCCTGCATATTTTGTAAAAGGAAGCGTATCGTGTTTTGGTATTGCCCGCCTGAAGGTTGGCATAACAATAAGCCATCGGCCGGCAAACTGATCATAGCGAACTACTGCATCTCCGTTATTTATGTCTTCACATGGTCCGCCAAAACCCTTAAACACATTTCTTGTTTCACCGGGACCATACAAAACCTCGCCGGTTTTGGAAAATTTTTGACCCTTTTTGGAAAAGACCGCCATCCTCGAATTAACAATCTGCACGACATGGTCAGGTCCGACTGCAAGAGAATTATCCGATGGATTCCGGAAATATGTTTTTCCCTGAGGCCCTTCAAAGCCTTCTCCCAGACCATCAAAAGATTCCACAATTATAAGTCCTGATTGTGTGCCTTGATTTTTTTGCTCTGTACCAATTTGAGGAGTCTGAGACCGGGATCCGAATGCTGTAAACAGCAGCACAGCATGAAAAATCATTATTTTTTGAGAAAATACCATGATTAATAGTTTTAGGCAGTTATGATTTCGAGGGCATGGATCAGTAAGCGATCTTACAAAATATACAAACCCCTAGCGAGCAGAATTATATGAAAAAAGCTGCCTGAAAGAGCAGCTTTAAAGTAGTCTCACCCAGAATCGAACTGGGATCAAGAGTTTAGGAAACTCCTATTCTATCCGTTGAACTATGAGACCAGAAAATAAACACCCGGCTTGAAACCGGCTGCAAAAATAAAAAAAAGGAGGACATGCCATGCCAGCATAAATATTGACACCTTTAATTCAAAATTGAATAAGCCAGGAGCACCAGATAAATATTAATTACAACGGAAAAACTGTTGTCATAAACGAATAGCAGAATAAAAATACTTATGCCATCCAGGTGTCAAAAAAGAAATTAATATAAGAGAATTCCAGTCCTGATAATATTTAAGGCGCTAACCAGAGTTTAGGAAGCTCCTATCCTCTATTGGCAGGCAGGGGTAATACTTTGAAAACATCGTGATATTTCCATTGAATGATTATCCCGGATGGATATAAACACAGAAATAAAAAAACCGACTCGATGAGCCGGTTTTTTTAAGAGTAATTTCTGACAAAATTTTACCCGCAACTGCAGAATCAGATGGTAGGATCTTTACCAAAGGCGCTGAACATTTTGTCCCTCCGGGTCTGGTGAACAATAAGTTTAAGCCACCGGTTTTTTATAGGTCCACGGATAGTCTTTGATTTCCTTTCTGGAACGGTTGCACGGAAATTCATTAGTGAACTTCCGGCAAAAAAAGATCGGTCAAGAATAGATAAAATAGATCTTAATTTATATACCATTTCAAATAATTTTGATGTCTTAACATTCAGACTTAATTCATTCGTCTAATTTTTAATAATTTTCGTAGTGTACACATTAGGGGATGAGTGTACACGCACTACATAAATACCTGCCGGCAACCAGTCAGTTTTAAGAAGAATGAGGTTAGAGTCCGAGGCAGATTTTTCACTTATAAATTCTCTGCCTGATACGTCTGAAACAGTAACCACGGCAGACTCCATTTCCGGCGTCAATACAACCCGAAGAAAATCACCAACCGGATTAGGAAATAAATGAGGTTTGTTTTTTTCTTTTGATGCGGATGCAACAATAAAATCAATGCACTCTGTAAATGCTTCACAACCGTCCTTTTGAATTCTGAGTTTATATTCCCCGGAACGTGCCGGTGAAAAAGAGGCGTCTGACGCACCGGCAACAGGCAGGCCCGATGTACAATCAAACCACTGAAACTGTGCATTGGTCTCCTCAGCAGAAAGCACGCCTGCATCCTGAAAGATTTGAGTATTTATCGGGACTCTGAAGATGATAACGGATTCACAATTATCTGACATGTTACATCTCCCCGCAGGCGCTACAAAATAGATTGTTGTCTTTTCAGGAGCAACTTCAAAAAATCCCTCAGAGCCTGAGGCTACAAGGTTTCCGCCACAGGAGCCCTCATACAAATTCCAGATGCCTGAAATTCCCGGGGTTCCATTAATTGTAATGGTATTTTGAGTGCCCGGACAAATACCTGAGGGAGATACAGCCAGGGAAAAAATTTCAGGATTTGTATCAACGCTTATTTTTGTGCTCAAACAATTCGTCTCAACTTCGCAATCTGAATTTATTCTAACAAAATAAGTTGTAGTCCTGGATGGTTTAACACGAAACAACCCGGTTTCTGACGTTGCGACAAGTGATCCGTTGCATCCCTCCTCAAACAAACTCCATATCTGATTGATACCTTTGATTCCGTTGACAGTCAGTAAAATCTCTTCTCCTTCACAAATTTCTGTTTTATCAGAGTAGAATGTTTTTATCTCGGGCAACGGCATGACTTCAACTGTTACAGTTTGGGCCATTTCGGCTGTTGCGCACTGACCTTCAGGTGCCACTATATAATTTTTTGTTGATTTCGGATTGACCTGAAAAATTCCAGTGGTATTACTTGCGACAGGAGCTCCCTCCATTTTTCCTTCAAATAAGTTCCATCCAGCTGCTGCACCAAGTCTTCCTTCAAGAGTAAGCGTAACTGTCTGTTCATTACATAAGCTTGGTTCCGAAACCTTAAAAGAGGTGATTACAGGGACTTCCTCCACTGATACCTGTACAGAATTACAATCCGCTGAAATAACACATTCACCTTCAGCCCGAACAAAATACTGAGTAGTCTGATCAGCAGTTACATCAAAGAATGTATCGGTTCCCGAAGCAACCGGTATTCCTCCACAGATGTTTTTATAAAGAACCCACTTATCCCCTGAGTTTAATGATCCGTTTATAAGAATCCGAACCTGCTGGCCGGCACACACCGTTGAAGACGAAACACTTAATTCCCCGATTAAAGGCTGAACACAGGTACTTATCTCAATTCCCGAAACCATCGCATTATTTTTCAATGGTTCAAAAAAGATATCTAAAAATCCATCAGACACATCTATGGCAAACTGCTCCTCATATGCACTGAATGCTGACCCTGCCGTAGCAAAAACATCAAGACCGGTTCTCGTCATGCCACCTGATTCAAAGATGATATTAAACAGACGTGCATCCGGAGTTTGAAAATATTTTTCAGCAAATAATAAATTTATTCTGTAGCGAGCCTGGCCGGGTACCGGTATCTGATACCCGAATCTTCCGTATCGTTCAGTCTGGTAGATGACATCCAGATCTGTATTATTGATAGCAAGTGACTTGGTATATACCGAGCCCCCGGTAAAAAAATTATCAGCCTTCCACAACTGGTCTGAATTTGATTTTTCAGTACCACCTGCATTAATCCTGAGTCGATAAGTCATCGGATCCGAAACCTCAATATCAAATGCAATTGAGCTGTTACCACCCCGGTTATCGGAAACATTAACAGTAACAGGGTAAACTCCCAGATCAGCTTCCAGCGGACCTGAAATAATACCGGTCAATGCATCTATTTTGAGGGAAGCAGGAAGCCCGGTAACTGTGAATGTCAGTTTATCCAGTGCATCGGGATCGGTTGCAGGAATACGAATGAACGCATCTGTGCCTTCAAAAAAGTATTGTTTGCCCGGGTTAACAACCAATGGCGGACGATTGGTAATTTCCTGATCCGAATAAGCAAGAATCTGAATTCCGCTGATCTTAGCCTGGTCTTTGACCGCAATAAATTTCAGATCAATCTTTCCATCCGTAACAAGAACTGAATCAATAGTCATGACAACGGCCTTGGCGGCGCCACCGGCAGCTGAGAATATATCGAAATTATCCAGAGCCAGTCTGTTTTCAACTTCAACATCCATGATGCGTGCACCGGTACCCAGTTTATTTTTTATACCATGGTAGATTTCAGCAAAGTGCAATCTCACCTGAAAATAGCCTGAAGCAGATACAGGAATTGAATAATTAAAAAGACTTCCATAACGCTCTGTCTGATATACTTTATCTTCCAGAGTGTTTATAATATTTATGGTGGTTGCATAAAGTTTGCCTCCGCTGAAATTCATGTCACCGGACCACAATTCAAATGCAGCTCCGCCGGAGTTTATTAACTTAATCGTAGAGAGCGGGGAAATGATTTTGAGCGTAAATGTATAGTCTGCATATAAACCTGTCTCGTTATAGCCACGTACAGTTACAGAAGCAGTACCAGCTTTTCCGGAGGCTGCATAGAGATTCAGAACAGAGCCGGAAATTTCTGATGATGTTATCAGGTTATCAGAATTGACCTGAACATTTTTGTATGTAAGAGAACCTGAACTCTGATCATAAATACGGGAAAGGTCTAGAGAAAATTTATTGTTGTTTTCACCTTGAACCATAAGGTATTGTCCCGGAATACCTGCATTCAACTGCGGCACTCCTGAAGCCCTTACCTCCATATAATCCCAGGCTGCAGAAAAACGACCATCACTTCCTAAACTTGCAATAATGCCTGTCGCAGTTGCTGCGGTTCCGCTTATCATGGTTAGTAATTCTTTTGAGATCAGAATAGGTTCGCCCAACGTGATCGGGATTGTCCCACCAGGAAGCATGTAAGAGCAATTCACCAGCGACTTGCTGTAATCAACAGAGAGCAGTAATGTAATGCTGCCTGCATTCAGAATATCCGGAATTGAAATTATCCGATCAATAAATATTACCCCCTTTTCTTCACCCAGAATCCTGAAGCCTGGTTGACCCTGATTCGCATAAAGTACAAGTTTAAGATAGTTGTCCTGATCCCCCTTGCCTATAAATATTCCCTGCGACTGCCGGACCAGCAATGAACCATAAGCCCCGCCAAAAAACGGACCCTGCATCTGAGATTTTACGGTAACAATTCCCTGAGATGTTCCCGGGTTGAATCCGAACTGAAAAGCATATTTCTGATCATTCGTAACTGCATCTCCCGAAACAGCAGGAATATTTGCAATGCCAACAGCACCACCCATGATGAGGTCAGGATCGGAAGGATCAAAATATTCCAGATAATCTTTCTTTCCGTCAGACATAAGACCAGTAAATCCCAAACCAAAAAAACCTGTCCCGGGTTCTCCGTTTAGAAACGGATAGGATACCGGTAATTGTTTTGTCATTCCATTTGAAGAATCCAATACGAACAAATCGTTCTTGTCGGCAATTCCGTCATTATCATCGTCAGAATCAAGGCGATCCGAAAGGAAATCCTGATCAGCATCTGTTGGCTGACTGGCCTTGGAACAATAATTGGTCCCATTCAATGTTTCATCGCCGTTGCTGTATCCGTCTCCATCATCATCTGCTGTGAAATCATTTTGATTTCCGGAACAACCTGATTCAATAAGCAGACTTTCCATTGATGAAGTAACTCCGACGCTTCCGCGTTCCGTAGCCCCTGAAGCAATGAAAATTCTTTTATTCAGTAAAACAGCACCTGTTCCATGCCTTCCTACAGACATATTCGCATGGTTTCTCCATGAATTGGTTTTTGGATTAAAAGACTGGACAAGGTTATATGAAGGTTTTTGTGTCTCAGCCTCCCCGCCAATGATAAATAATTCTTCATTGGCCACGACGGTCATGGTACCTGCCCTCATGACAGGTAAATTGGCATTAAGAGGCAACGTTGACGAGCTTTTTGAAACAGGATCAAATACATCAATCTCTTCGATGGTTACACCGTAAACATTTCCTGTTGCATTGGTCTTTCTGCCACCGGCAAGGTAAATTTTTCCGTTGATCAGTCCTGCCTGAAAATGATCACGTTCGCGGGGTAAATCAGGAAGTTGCGTCCATATGCCCGTGACCGGATTGAATTTATCAGCCCATTTTACCCATCCATCCTGATGACCATTGATGATGCCACCAAGCATATAAAACTCATTGTTGTAGACAACCACCGCAGCAGAACCACGGGGTCTTGGAATTGCCGGACCCTTTGTCCATGATTTCTTTGCCGGATCATAAATATATATATCGGGAACGGGGGACTCTGAGTTATTCAGATTTCCGGTTGAGAATGTACCCTGGTATGCCCCCAGGACATAAATTTTCCCGTTCCACACTACCGGTTGAAAGTGATGCATTTTAATTGGCGCAATTCCACCGGCAGACCAGTTTTTTGTGACCGGATCATAGACATCCACTGCGGCCGTCTCGCGACCACCAATCAGAAAAATTTTTCCTGACACTTCTATGAACCCGGCCTCATGTCGTGCTGTAGGCAAACTTCCATCTGCAGAAATTTCAGGTTGCCATGAACCGGAAGGCTCAAAAACTGTTATAGCATCTGATCCATAAGTAGCTGCCCAGATCGTTCCTTCAAATAATGATCCGGGGCCCTGTGCGGTAACATCCAGTGGAATAGAACCAAATCCGGAAGCCAGAGGCTCAACAAATTCAACTGACCTGCCGTCAGTTGAAAGTTTTATTCTGTAAATAACGCCATCATAACTGGCTGTCAGTAAATCACCTTTCAATGCACCGCCAAAGTATGCATCACTCGTGTATTCTGTCATACCATTGGTGGACTCAATCCAGGTGTACAATGCTCCATCATTAACTCCTGGGTTACGAAAATCACCCTCAACAGGATTTGCAAGCTGAGGTGGAATAGGTGGCCAGTCAACTGTCGGCTTCATTTCAAAAGTTGCGCTGCCGGTGATGTTGTTAAATCGGTACAACCCTGCCCCTGAAGGATTCGCCCGAACAGGAGCAGGATGACCTCCGTATACCGGAGCCATTCCAGGCATTGAAACAAGATGAAGATTATCAAGGTTATTAACCTTTGCATCATTAGGTCCTGGTCCCGTAGATCCCGGCTCTCCAATCACGTAATTATTGGTGACACTTGTTGTAAGCGGATTGCCGGACGCCCCCTCTTTATCAGGATGTCCTCCCCATCCTCCATTGGCACCATTATCAATTGTATATAACCTGTTTTCCCTTCCCGGAGTTTTGGTGAGAACCAGGTCATACGCATTACGATATCCGGGTGAGTGGATTTGAACAGGACCACCCTCTACAATTTTAGCCTGATTAAGGCCATCATTTCCTCCCCAGGGATCATTCAAATCACTACCATCGGCCTGATTCGGACGGGTTGGATCATCCAGGGTAGGTAGCTTGTATAAACCATTGAACTCCTCATCAATTCTCTTAAGGTCAATTTTAAGAATGGCTGCTGACAATGCATATTCCGTAAGGAAAGCAAAATTATTTGAAGGTGCACCTGCATTGGTATGGCCTCCGACTGCCAGGTACAAAATCTGATTAACCTCATCCAGCTGCATGCCATTTACGGCATGATTTTCCTCTGACCTTGGAAGTCCTGTGACTATGTCTGTTTTCTGCCAGGATGTTCCGGACCAAACCAATTTCGAAATGACTCCTGAATTGGTATCAAGATTTTTATCACCTCCGGTGCCTCCACCACCAATACGAGGATCACTGGATGAAACATAAAGTATAGGTTGCGATGCTGTGCCCGTCAGAAGAATACCTGTAACCTGTCGGTCCTTAACAGAAGTATTGAGCGTGCCGTCATCATTATGATTTGGTATGTTTCGGATCAATCCAATGGTTTCTACTGCACTGGCCTGATAATTATCAGCACCGGAACGCTGGATAGTAAATGCATAAATCCATCCATTCTGCTGCGAAACATATAAACGATTATCAGGACCGAATTGAAGAGAGGTCGGATTGTCTAACGATACTCCGGTCAGCGTACTTGAACTGAAGCTGACTGAATTCTGTGCAATGGAAGATGATGCAAGGCTAAAAATTGTAATAGCAAATACAAAACGTATCAGAGTGAAGGATTTCATCGCGTTGTTTTTTGGCTTTAATTAAAGGCTCCGCAAACAGATAGTTTCAGTGCGGAATCGAAAATCAAACTTACCGGAGATTACAAGGGTTTTTCAATCTGAACAGTCACCTGATTTTATGAAGTTAATTAGTTGAGAACAAAGCATTGTTAAGCAGGCACTGTCCTGAATATCGGGAGTTGATAAAAATTTTACGCTGAAGTGTTAAAATCAGTTTTATCGGTCACCACCTTAATGAATATTGCAGAACTTGACACATGAGATATTGAGGATTCTGATAATCTTCTTTTTAGGATTCATTTTCCCTGACATGATAGGGTTCAAAAATTATTTCCGGCAGCAACAGCTCAGAAATATTTCCGGACATCCCCGATTATTAATGACTGACGGGAAAACAGAGCTAATCAAATTAAAAATCAATACAGACAGTAATTTTCTTGCATTTCATAAACAGATACTAAAACATGCTGACAGATATTCTGTTGAAGGTGCGCTGAATATTGAAAAAAATGGCAAAAGGTTATTAGCCAGCGCGAGTGAGTTAACTAAAAGAATTCTTACACTGGGATATGCATTCAGGTTGACGCATGATGAAAAATATCTGACCGGTGCCGTCAATTATATGAATCAGGCATGCAGTCTGGATAACTGGAATCCTGACCATTATCTGGATGTCGCGGAAATCACATTAGGAGTTAGTTTTGGCTATGACTGGCTCTATCATCACCTTGATCAGCAAACCAGACAATTATTTAAAAAAGCAATTCGTGAAAAAGGACTCCTGCCCTCTATGCAGGCAGATTACAATCGCTGGCTGGAGAAGGCGAATAACTGGAATCAGGTTTGTAATGCAGCGATGGTTGCCGGTGCATTAGCGGTATATGAAGATGAAAAAGAACTTGCAGTTCAGATTATCCTAAGATCCCTTGAATCAAATTATAAGGCACTAAAAAAGTATGGAGTGGATGGAAACTATCCCGAAGGATATGGATACTGGTCCTATGGCACCCAATTTCAGGTAATCATGTTTTCAGCCTTGGAAACTGCCTTTATACAACCCTTTAGCCCGGATATTCCTGCGGGCTTTATGAAAACACCGGAATATCTTTTGAATATGATTGGCCCCTCAGGAAAGGTATTTAATTACTCCGACACAGATGAAAAACCTAAGGTCAATCCGGCTATGTTCTGGTTCGCAAAAAAAAGGAATAATCCATCGCTTCTCATTGTAGAAAAAAAATTACTCGAAGAAGGTGGATATTCCACTGCCAGAGATTTTGTTTTTCTCATGCTTTGGGCCGAACCTGAACAATTTAAAAAACCTGAATTTGATTATAAAAATTACTGGTCCGGAAACGGGGAAAATCCGGTCGCCATGATGAGAAGCGGGTGGGGTAATGATGACTTATATGTCGGAATAAAAGGAGGCTCTCCTTCAGTCAGCCATGGCCATATGGATGCAGGTTCATTTGTGCTTGATGCACAAGGCGAGCGGTGGGTGATGGATCCGGGTGCTGAGGATTACAATAAACTTGAATCTGCAGGACTTAATATCTGGTCTTATAAAAAAGATTCGGATCGGTGGAAAATAACCAGACATAAAAATCAGGCACACAGCACCATTACGATAAGTGAAATGCCACAAAATGTAAAGGGATATGCTGCCATCGAAAAGCTGGTGGTCAATACAGGAAACCCGTCTTTTCTGGCAGATCTCAGCAGCATCTATGAACCACAGATAGTAAGAGCTAACAGATTTTTCTCAATATCGGGGCAAAGCCTGAACATCCTGGATGAATTAAAAAACGGTACCCTGCCGTCTGATGTTAAGTGGACGATCATTACAGATGCAGAAATTGTAAACGGCAAATCTTGGATAGAATTAAGAAAAAATGGTAAAAGGTTAAACCTCAAAGTTGAAAGCAGTCATAAATACCGAACTATCGTCAGAGTCCTGAAGCCGGAAAATGAATTTGAAAATCAAAACCAGGGAATTTGTGCACTCGATATTATGATCACAGTTCCTGCAAATGCTGAGTCCTATATTAAGACTTCATTTACTCCCTTGCCACAAGACGAAAATTATCCTGAAAACAAAACACCCGGTATGAAAATGATGAAATGGAAGCAGAAATAAAACCTTAGTTAGTCATATGAACAATTTTAAGGGAGGTCTCAACAAGGATCAGATCATTTTAATAGCAGCATTTCTTTTAATAACCGCAGGTTACAGCAGCACTATATTACCGGAGGAAAAAATCCAAAAGCTTACAAATGAAGATGGATTGTATGAAAATATAGGCGCGGGCTTTTTTTTAATGACGTCAGTTGTCTTCTTCATGGGGTTTTTAAAATCAGTATCAGGCAGCCATTTCCTATTTCATAGGGCAAAAAAAAATTACAGCTTATTCATTCTTGCTGCAATGTTCTTGGTCATTTTCGGAGAAGAAATATCCTGGGGCCAGAGAATTTTCGGGTATAGGTCCGGGAATTTTTTCATATCCAACAATATGCAGCTTGAGACCAATATTCATAATCTGAAAATTTTTCATGCCCTTGATGAAAGACATTCAAAAAAAGAGTGGTGGCAGTACTTATCATTAAACAGATTATTCAGGCTTTTCTGGATAATCTGGTGTGTCGTTATTCCTGTTTTGGAAAAAGTAAAGCCGCGTGTACAAGACATCAGACAACAGGCAGGAATTCCGGCTGTACCCGTTATGTTCGGTTTTTTGTTTTTAATCAATTATTCAATCCTTAAAATACTTGAAAACAACTTGAGCAGTATGACGGAGGTCGTTGAAATTGAAGAGTGCATTACCGCAGTTTTGTTCTTTCTTCTAGCCTGTCAGCTGGTATGGTTGGAAAGAAATAATGATTTAATTGATGCAGCTAAAGCACACCCTGCAAACCTTTCTGAAAACTCTTACAAATAACGGGAAAAACCGGGTACTAACTAACTTTTATTCCCTCTCCCTGCTACAAATTGCTAATGTCCTGTTACCACTGGTCACCATTCCATTTATAATTAGAAGCATAGGGATTGAAAAGTTCGGCATCCTTGGAATAGCACTTGCTTTATCGGGTTATTTTGAAATAATCACCGACTATGGATTTGACCTTTCGGCTACAAAAAAAATTTCAATCCAGCGTAAGAGCAAACAGGAACTAAACAAAATTTTCAGTTCCGTAATGATACTTAAGGCCGGTTTTACCCTGGCCGGTTTCCTGCTCTATTTATTGATCATCAATCTCATTCCGATGTTCAGTGGCTTCCCGTTAATTTTTCTGATTACTTACGGGAGAGTAATAGGAAAGACTTTGTTTCCGGTCTGGTTCTACCAGGGAATAGAAGAAATGAAGTTTATCACCCGTTTCAGTGTGATATCAAAAATTATTTTTTATGGCCTTACCCTGATTCTTGTAAATGATGCAAATGATTTTACGCTTGTAGCTGTTTTTAATACTGCGTCCGTCATTGTGCCCGGATTATTTGCTCAGCTTCATGTAGTGCAGTCCTTCGGCATCCGGTTTGCTGCGCAACCGGTCGAGGAGCTGAAAACGCACCTGAAAGAAGGCTTTCATATTTTTTTATCAAGGGTATATGTGAACCTTTACAGTTCTTTCAATATTCTGGTTCTTGGATTTTTTTCAGGCTACTCAGCCGTGGGTATGTATTCTGTGGCCGCCAGGGTAATTGAGGCAATATCTATGATTTTCATTCCTGCCAACAATGCATTGTTTCCCTATCTGTCGCGGTTGTGGAAAGAAGAATCAGCAGAGTTCTATGTGTTTATAAAAAACCTCAGAAATCTCTTCCTCCTTACAGGTTCACTTATGGCTGCAGGAGTGTTTATTCTGGCAAGCCCCATTACAATAGTTGTGAACGGAGAAAATGAACAAGTAATTATCAGAACATTAAGAATTCTGGCTCTGAAATTACCATTCATTGCTCTCGGTCCATTATTTACCTCCGTACTCATCAATCAAAACCGAAATGAAGATTATTTATGGGTTGTGAAAAACACTCTGATTTATAGCCTTATACTGACTACTGCCGGAATATATTTATTTGGCATATCCGGCCTCGCCTGGTCAGTTGTGGCTGTATCCGTCATTCATCAGTTTTTATTTAGCCAAAGAAAGACACTTACAACGCTCCCGGCCAGCATTATGCCCGTAACTGAAAGAATATGAGCAGCCGTGATCAGACTGCACTGCTGTCATTGCCTGTCATCAGTGTATCAGCCGAAATTTTTAAAAGCTTTTTCGAATTTTCAAAGGTAATGGCCCTCAGGAACAACCTGTGTATGGCCATAGTCCTGCTCCTGATCATCCGGTATTTTCATGAGTTTGTAAGATTCAACACAACACTTATACTGCTGGCAGGATATCTGCTTTTATGTCTTGTAATGCAGGGAGCAGATTTTGAGGCATATCAGTCATGGATAATGGCCTTCGAATCAAAACTTATGCTGCCTTTGGCATTTGTTCTGCTGAGTAAACCGGCAGATTTGAAAAGATTGACTCAAACTTTACTCATAACGGGTATGTTATTTACGGTTGCCATTTCACTTTTTCTGATTTTAGGAATAGGTGAAAATCAATATGGTGGAACAGATGGCTTCACGGCAGGCGCATTTAAGTTCAGCAGAATTTATACCGGATCATTTTTTCTGATCAGCCTTCCGATGATCGGTTTCTGGCATCGGAAAAAAAACATAAAAAACATTTTACCTTTTATCGGATTAGTTACTGCACTTATATTAATTCTGTCAACCAGAAGAACAGCAATAGCCCTTTTCCTGAGTGGCGGTGTAGTATTTCTGTTCTGGTTTATAGAAAAACTACCGAAAGTAATTCTTTGGATAAGTGTTGCCGCATTACTTCTTATTGCTCTGTTCCCGCTATACAGCGGGATTCTGATGAAGCAACTTGAAAAAAGGCAACATGTCTTTGTAGAACAGAAAGGATTTGACATGGAAAGTGAAACAAGATATGATGAAACTCTTGCGGCATGGACGGAGCGCTTCGAAAGTAATAACCTCATCATAGCCCTTTTCGGAAACCACCTGTTCAACTCTCAGGGAAATTACGATGAAGGCATCCATAAAGACCGTCCACTGCATCTCGATATAAATATCATACTTCATGGAGCAGGAATCTTCGGACTCATTCTGTTTATACTATTCTACATAGAATTGATACTCACATTTTTCAAATACCGGACTAAGCCCATTTCAGTCAAAGAAAAAGTGACAGAAGCCACATTTGTTTCAGTCCTCGTTTGCATGATTATGCTCATTTTCTCAGGGGGGCTCACCGCCGTTACTCATAATATGATGGCCTCGCTGATTGCAGGAGCCTCATTAAGGCAAATAGTTATGACTAGCAATACCTATCAGCCACTGCCACCGCAAAAAAATTTTTTATTCAATGCCGAAAAAAGTGTTTCAAAAAACTGGCTTTACTGATAAAAATTCTTTCAATATGAGTAATAAAATTCTATTCATTGGTTTTGACGACTTCAGCTACATCAATCAGCCGGTTATAGAGCAACTGTCACTGCATTTCACAAATTATGAAATCAGGAAAGCATGGCTAAAGCCATTATTAAAAAGAAAAAAAATCACCCTGGCACTGGGGATATTCTTTCTGTTTGCTGAATTGGGGAGAGACTTTATCACTGGAGAAAAAAAATGGAGCAACTGGAGGAATCATCTTTATTCAACCGGATTCATGATCAAGACCCTTTCGGCACTGGCAGCAAAGGAAGTTAAAAGGGATATTTATGCATTTGTCTTTCAGACACAGAGCCTGTTTAGATGTCCTCCGGGTCTTTACGGAAACTATATCTATACTGACCACACCAATCTTAATAACCTGAATTACCCTCAGACAAGCCAGAGAGAATACCTTGCAAGCCGGTGGTTCAGAAAAACCGAATTTGAAATTTACCATGAAGCCACAGCAATTTTTGTAATGTCCGGAAATATCCGGAAATCACTATTACGGCAATACAAAGTCCCTGAAGAAAAGGTTTTCCTTATTTATGCGGGTGCAAATGAAAAAAAATCTGCAAGCAGGGATTCAAAAAAATTCAAAAACAAAAATATTGTATTTGTAGGGAAGGACTGGAATCGTAAAGGAGGCCCCTTACTGATTGAAGCATTCAGCCGGGTCCTGAAAAAAATTCCGGATGCAACGCTGACTATCATCGGATGTAAGCCGTCAGTAAAAATCAATAACTGTACCATTTCCGGAGTTTTACCGAAAAATGAAATAATAAAAGCCTATGAGTCGGCAACTGTTTTTTGTCTGCCCACAAGAAGAGAGCCTTTCGGAATGGTATTTATAGAAGCCATGTACAATCGTCTGCCTGTTATTTGTCCTGCTGTCGGAGCAACAACCGACCTTATTGAAAATGGCCGGAATGGATACCTGGTACCCTATAATGCACAGGCACTTGCAGAGAAGCTGATATTAGTCCTGCGCAACCCGGGGCTCGCTGAATCACTGGGAAATCAGGCATACAAATCAGTATGTGAAACTTATACCTGGAAAAATACAGGAGGGCTGATGGCTCGTGCGATCCGTCAAAAAATGGGTGAACAAATCACAACTGTAAAGGACCAGGTGCCTGACTTAAATCCGGCAGGAATCTGAAAGTTTTTCTAAAAGGAAGAATATCGGAAAAAGTTTTTTAGGCAGAAGATCACTGCCATTCAGTCAACTGATCAAAGTCCGGTAGAACTGAGCTCACAATTACAATTTTTGCATATACCCATGAAGGCCGGACCTGTCGGAATTCACTTGTAAACTGACACAAATATTTTGAGAATACTTTTTTTTATTGAGAGCCTCCGCGCCGGAGGAAAAGAACGCCGACTCTCAGAACTTTTAAGATCTCTGAAAAGAGAGGAATTATATCAGATTGAACTGGTGCTTACAAAACACAGCATTCACTACAGTGAAATACAAAATCTTGATATAAAAATTCATGTGATTGAAAGAAAATGGCTAAAAAAAGATCCCCGACTGTTTTTCAGCTTTTTCAGGATTGCGAAAAGATTCAAGCCTGATATAATTCATGTTTGGGGTCACATGCCCGCAGTTTATGCCCTGCCTGCAAAAATCATTCTTGGAATTCCATTGATTAACAGTGAAATCGCAGATTCAGCACCAGGCAAATTTCTACTTGCAAAAAACACAGTATTCAAATTTTCAGATCTCATTATTTCAAATACACAGGCAGGTCTGAATGAATACAAAGTGCCGGCAGGAAAAAGCCTTGTTATATATAATGGGTTCCGGTCTGAACGGGCACAAGGTCTGGAAGATCCGGAAATTGTGAAAAAGCGACTGAAGATTATTACACCATTCATTGCATCTATGGTGGCATCCTTCCATAACTATAAAGATTATCCGACATTCATTAAAGCAGCCCTGCGCATTCTTGAACAAAGATCAGATATCACTTTCCTGTGCATCGGCGACAAAGATCACACCCATATTGAAAAAATGGTTCCTGAGCATTTCAGGAATCTCATTCTTTTCACCGGAAAAATGCTTCAGGTAGAATCGGTAATGAACGCTTCTACAGTAGGAGTTTTGACAACCGATATCAGATTTCATGGAGAAGGAATCTCAAACGCGCTGCTTGAATTTATGGCATTGGGAAAGCCGGTCATTGCCACTGATTTTGGTGGCACCCGGGAACTGATCAGAAATCAGCACTCAGGTTTCCTGATACCGGCATTTGATTCTGATACACTGTCTGAAAAAATCCAGTTGCTGACTGACCGGCCTAAGTTTGCCCGTTATCTTGGTGAAAACGGAAAGAAGATCGTGGAGTCCAAATTCACAATGGAGGCAATGACCACAGGTTTCAAAGAAGTATATCAGCGTTTTTGTAAAGAAGGTAAAAAGGTATTCATATGAAAATTCTGATGACCGGTTTTCTGCCGCAGGGTGTACAGGAAGCAAACGGAGGTGTTGTGGCCGTAATCCAGAATTTGATTGAAGCATTTGGCAAAATGGAGGGGCTTGAAATCTGTCATTTGTCTTTTAACAAGGAGATCAACCAACAGGTAACACAGCAATTAAAAGCGAATGTCCGCCTGAGATTTATTCCATTTAAAACCAAAGTGGATCTGGCAGACTATTTCATCAACCGTAAAGCCCTTAACCGGGTTATAGAAGAAGAACAGCCCGATATTATTCACATCCAGGAAATTACCCCACAGCTGATCAGGTTTCTGCATCTGGATCTTCGTCGCATCGTGATAACGCAGCATGGCATCATGCGCGAAGAACTCAGAAATGCCAGAACTGTTCAGTCAACTCTGAAGGCATTTTTCAAAACACTTGTAGAACGAATCATTTTCCCACTTTTTCCAAACATAATTTTCATTTCTACTTACAACAAAAATATTTTTCCGGGCATTCCTGTGTTATCTGCCCGTATTCCAAATCCGGTAAACCGGATATTTTTTGACAATGTATTTCATGAAGGCAATCCACAAAACATTCTCTTTGTCGCAGCTTTAAGCAGGATTAAAAATCTCGAACTTTTATTATCAGCCATATCAATACTTAAGAAGGAAGGCATAACCTATACCCTTCACATAGCCGGAGGATTTAAAAACCACAGATATGAAGCATTCATTCTCAAGCAGGTTAAAGAACTGAATATTGAAAATCATATCCGGTTTCATGGCTGGCAGTCAGGATTGCAAATACTTAAACTTCATCATCAATGCCGACTGTTTGTACTCTCCTCAAGACAGGAAACCTTGCCTGTGGCAATTGCTGAAGCAATGGCTACAGGGAGAGTCGTGATTGCATCAAATGTTGGCGCAATTTCAGAAATGATTGACGATGAAATAAACGGGTTTTTATTTCCGGAAGGATACCGTGAAAAACTGATTGAATGCCTGAGGTACATCCATGAAAATCCGGCTGAAATGAAAACTGTTTCATTAAAGGCATCAAAAAAAGCGCATGAATGCTATCATCCTGACCATATCGCGGCTGCAACCATAGACTTCTATGAAAAAGTAATCAAATCTCACCCGCAACCTGTAAGTACATGAAACCAAAAATATTATTCTTTGGAATAAAAACATTTCCATCACGCGGAGGAACGGACCGGGTGGCAGAAAACCTGATTCGGAATCTCAGTGACGATCTGGACATCACTCTTTTCTGTTTCAGGGATCCGCACGCCGAAGCTTACATCAAAAACATCCGGGTCATACAATTCAGCCAATTAATAAAAGGATCAACAGGTGCCTTTATATATTTTTTTCGCTCGGTTGTGAAGGCCTTGCTGATGGATTTTGACCTGGTGCATGTCCATAAAACAGAGTGTGCCTTTTTTATTCCGTTGCTGATGATCCGTCATAGGGTGGTGGCCACTTCCCATGAAGCACCCTACCGAAGGGATAAATGGAATGCACTTCAAAAACTTTATTTCAAAGCCGCTGAACCCTTATTTATGTATTTGCCCAATAAGGTAACATGTATCTCGGGACCACTCAGTGACTACTACATCAGCCGCTATAAACGGTTCGTGCACTACATTCCAAATGGCATTAACGCTATAGCAAGGGAAACCTACGACTACCGGGCTGCTAGGGCTTCCCTTCCTCCGGGTGCCGATTTAGATCAGCCCTACATTTTGTTTTCCGCGCGACGGCTCATGTCAACAAAAGGATGCCATACTATGCTCAGGGCACTGAAAAAAATCAGGTATAAGGGACAGATTTTCATTGCAGGTGAACCAAGCCATCATTCCGGGTACATACGTGAACTCAATAAAATTGGCTCAGGTCTGAACGTGTATTTTTTAGGATTTGTTCACCCCGTGCAAACCATACTTGCGCTGGTGGAAAAATGCTCATTATTCATCTTTCCATCTGAAACGGAAGGTATGTCCATTATGCTTCTTGAAGCTGCCTCGGCCGGGCGGCCTGTGGTTGCAAGTGACATCCCCGAAAACCGGATCTTAAGTGATGAAGATCTGCTATTCTTCAAGAACAAGTCAGCAGACGACCTTGCCGAAAAAATCACCTTTGCACTTGCCAACATGGGAAAAATGGAAACCATGGGAAAGTCTGCTCAGAAAAAGGTGATCGAAAATTATGCTTGGTTCAATATCAGCAATACTTATAAGGAGTTATACCAGCAGACTACTGCACATGAAATTATACTTTCAGAATGACTCAGAGATCAGTTAATAAAATCAGACTCCTAATCATATTACTGACAGATGCGCTTCTTGTTGCAGGCACAACAGGCTTCATACTTTATTATTTTATTCCGGATTTTAAGTCATTTAGGATATTACCAACACTGACCGCAATATGGATAGCTGCGTTTATCATAGGACTGCGCTCCTCCTTTTTTCAGAATTTGCCCGTTAACGCAAGGGTACAATCACATTTTACACAGGTATTTTTCAGCCTGGGAACACTCGCTATTTTTATTAAATTTTTTCCGGCATATAATATCCTCCCGGAGCCATTTCTGCTCACAGCTTTCAGCCTGACCATCATTAGCCTCCCCAGGATATTTATCCACCAATTTTTGTTTGGAAGTCTGAAGATTTCAGGAAAGTCCTCAACCGTGCTACTTGCCGGCGATGGGAAAATGGCAAGCGCCATCCTGGAATATTTCAAAAATAAGCCTCAGGATGGAACCATCATTGGTTACCTCAACTCAAGCACTATTCCGTCTGCAGTAAAGCCCAGACTTGGAAATTACACTGACATAGGAAAAGTATTTAGCACAACTCCATTTGAAAGGCTGATCATCTGTCTGGACCCCGAAAATAAAGAAGTCATTGAAAAGCTGATTGACTACGCAGAACGTCAGGGTATACGGGCATCCGTAGTGTTGAATGTGCCTGCATTAATGAAAAGAAATTTTGAACTCAGCGATCTTGGTGGCTTGCCATTGTTTCGGATCAGAGAAGTCCCGCTATCAGATTATATTCCGCTCCTGTGGAAAAGGGTCTTCGATGTATTGTTTGCGGTAACTGCATTAATATTCTTATCTCCAATCCTGCTCATTATATCAGCATTAATTAAAGTTGATAGCAGCGGACCTGTATTCTATCGTGCCGAACGTATCGGAAGGCAAGGAAGACCATTCAGAATCTATAAATTCCGATCCATGAAAATGCTTTCTGATCCGAGGGCAGAAAACAGGTCAACTCAGAAAAATGATGACCGGATAACCGGAGTAGGTAAAATCCTCCGTAGATACAGCCTTGACGAGCTGCCTCAGTTATTAAATGTCCTTGAGGGAAGTATGTCGGTTGTCGGACCAAGACCACATCGTGTAAATCTCGACCGGCAATTCGGAGAGCTTGTCCCTGCATATCCGGTTCGAAGATTCATCAAACCGGGAATTACAGGGTGGGCACAGGTTAACGGATGGCGCGGACTCACAGAGAAGGAAATAGACTTCAAAGGAAGGGCACTTCATGATCTGTGGTACCTGGAACACTGGTCTTTCGGATTGGACCTAGCCATTGTCTGGCTGACCATTTTCGGCAAGCGCACTCATCAGAATGTTTTTTAAAATTTCAATGGCAAACAAAAACACCACGCTCACGCTCTGTCAGGTATTCCTATATACCTACGCACTACTTATGATGTCAGGTTGCCGGTCACATCGGGATATGACCTACCTGAACGAATTGACCAACCAGCCTGGCGGGCTTGAAGTATTGACACCTATGAATGCCTACAGAATCAAACCCTTTGACAATCTTTTCGTGAGTGTGGTCTCGGGCAATACAGAACTGGATGAACTGTATAATCCAATGCTGGTTGGTAACGGAAGATCCAACAATCAGAATAATATGTGGGGCACTCAGGCAAGTCAATTTGTAAATGGCTATCTGGTCAATGATCAGGGAGAAATTGTGCTGCCTACCTTCGGTCCGATCAAAGTCAGCGGAATGAAACTGGATGAATGTGAAGAGCGCATCCGAAATCATGCCATGCAATATCTCAAAGATGCTACTGTAAAAGTACGGCTACTCAATTACAGGATTACTGTTATCGGCGAAGTTCAAAATCCGGGTGTTTACTACAGTTATAATCCAAGTGTGAACATATTTGATGCCATTGGTTTAGGGGGAGGGTCGAAAAACACAGCCGACCTCGGTAAGGTCCTGCTGGTCAGAGGTAAAGAGAAATCAGTTGAAACCTATCACCTGAATCTTAACTCAGCCGAAGTTTTGAGTTCTCCGGGCTTTAAAGTTTACCCGAATGATGTAGTTATTGTACAACCCGCAAGGTTAAAAAATGCTGAACTCAGACAGCCGGTATTCAGTCTTGTTTTCAGCTCGGTTACAACATTCTTATTAATGCTTAATTTCCTTGTAAGTCCTTGAAAATAAACGCTGTAACATTATTGCATAAGTCATGATTCAACAGTCAAAAAATGATGATTTCCAGCTGTTCAGATTCATATTTTTTAATCAGCGCAAACTGCTTGTAGGGTTTTTAATTGCCGGGCTTGCAGGAGGTGTTATTTATTATAAAATGGCACCGCAAACCTTCAACATCACCGCAACCATTCTCATAAAAGATGAGCAGGCGGGCAACGAATTTAGGAATGTCTTTCGTCAGCAAAACACAAACCGAAAACAAAACACGATAGAAGATCAGATTGGACTTCTGAAATCATTTAAACTAAATCAACTGACGCTTGAAAATTTTGGATGGCATTATAAGTGGAGTAAAAAATCCGGGTTTCGCTTCACCGATATGTTTCCATCAGAACCATTTGGTCTTATCCTGAAACAAGGAAGTCTGCAACAAAGCGGTGTGCCGTTGCGAATACGAATCGAATCAGAGCAGTCATACAGAATCATTTGTGATGAACAAATACCGATTCAGGGAACTCAGCACCAAATCATTATTGACAGAGAACTGAATTTCGGAGAACCATTCATACACCCGGATTTCCATTTTACGCTGGTTTACCCGGAAGGAGTAAAATATGAGTCCGGCGAAGAGTTCATTCTTGAATTTTTTGATCCTGCAAAACTTGCAAATGATTATAAAGAAAAAATAGAAGCAGAAAGATTCAACCCGCTGGCCGAGTCAAGCCTGATCAGGCTAAAATTGAATAGCACCGGACTGGCAAGAGATGTGCAATATATAAACGGACTGATGGCAACATTTCTTGATTTTGGAGTTAAGGAAAAAAATAGAGGTGCTGAGAACACCATAAAATTTATTGATGAGCAGATATCCGGCGTAAATCAATCCATGGAATCTGCCGGAGAAAGTTTTTCTGAATTCAGGGCATCCAATAAAACAATTGACCTGAGTCGGGAAGCCGGAACCATAGTCGAGAAAAAAAATCAGCTGGAAACAGAGATAAATCGCATAAACAGTAAGCTCGATTATTGCATCAATCTGAGAGATTACCTTGAGAACAAAGATTTCAACAAAGATTTTATTGCACCTGTAATTACAGGATTTACAGATGAACTCCTGAAGAAACAGGTTGAACGACTTAATGAGTTGTTCACAAGAAGGAAAGTGATATCCCTCAATGCAAAGGAAAACAGTCCGGTTATTCTGGGTATTGACGATGAAATTCGATTCGCCGGAAAAATTCTTCTGGAAAATGTCAAAACACAGATTTTACAGGCTGAGCGTGAGAAAAAAGATCTTTTGCAACAGGCGAAAGAAACAAGTATTGCCTTATCCAGACTTCCTAAAACCGAAAAAAATTTACTTGGGATAAAGAGAAATTTTCAGCTTACCAGCGATCTCTATACATTTTTACTTCAGTGCCGCGCAGAGGCACAGATTGCCCGTGCGTCAGGCAGCAGTGTCGCACAGGTTCTCGATCCGGCTTCAGAGGATACTGCCATCATCACAGGCCCGGTGCTGCTATTTGATCTTTTTATGGGTGGCCTTGCAAGCCTGATGGCTGCCTTTCTCGTAACGGTTGTACAGTTCTTTGCAATTAATAACATCAGAGACACAGGTGAGGTTATTTCTACGCTGGGCGTTGCGACGCTGGGGGAAATACCTCAAACATCAAAAAGAATTAAAATCAATGAGCTCATTGTTAGACCAAGATCTGCAATGGCAGAATCATTCAGAAGTCTGAAGATGAATATTATGAGACTGGTAACAGATCTGAAAGGAAAAGTAATTGCTGTTCATGCCTTAACACCGGCAACAGGCAAGTCGTTTATTACCTGTCACCTGGCAGTTGCTTTAAGCCTTAGCAGAAAAAAAATTTTACTCATTGACGGCGACCTTCAAAAACCAACCCTACATTTGATGATGGGACAACGTCTTAATCCGGGATTGAACGAATATCTGTCAGGTGAAACAGATGAAAAAAAGATCATACGGAAAACAAAAAATGCATATATAGATTTCATTCCGGCCGGCATCAACAGACCAGATGCTGCAGAGGCGCTTCAAAAACAACCGATTGAGAGTCTGATCAATTCAGTCGGAAATGAATATGACCTTATTCTGATCGATAATTCACCGTATGGTATCGTTAATGACCCGAAGATTTTCGGATCAATTGCGGACTTGAATATTTTCCTGCTAAGACTAAACCACAGTAAAAAATCAGAAATCAGCAGAATCAATAACCTTGGAAGAAGTGGCGTTTTTAGAGGTCTTGCTGTTGTGCTCAACGGCAAGCCAATTGAAGATAACTATTACAATTATACTCCAAGGAAAAAAAATATTTCTATCATAATAGAAAACCTTAAAAGCACTCTATCGGGCATTTACCCGCCTAAACTAAAATTATCAAAGTCATCCGGCATTTATCGGGAAACCTGATCAGGATTTCCGGTTCTTTCCCTGTAAAATCTGAGTAACTCCGTCCAGATGACCTGCTGATCAAAGTTTTCTGTTATATATTTTTTTAGATTCAGCACAAAATACTTTCTGTCAGGTTGCGAGCGCATAAGTTTCTCCATGGATTGCACCAGTTTATCCTCGCTCTTCGGGGGAATCAGCAATCCGGAAATTCCGTGGGTAACAATTTCATTGCATCCGTTTATATCAGAAGCTATAACCGGTACCTCCATGCATCCAGCCTGAAGTAAAACATTTGGAAATCCTTCGCGATAAGAAGGGAAAACAAAAATATCTGAAGCTGCAAGCCATGGTCTCACATCCTCTACAAGTCCCGGGGCTATAATGCCATTACCGGCCTCAATACGGCGAAGTATCGCATCCTTCAATCCATCCCGGCCCGGCTCAACAGGCCCAGCAAGAATTAATCTGACATTCCGGTATTTTTTCCTGAGGCAGTCAAATGCACTGACCAACTCACCTATACCTTTATCCCTGACCAGCCTTCCAACAAAACAAAAAACAAAATCATCGGATGCTATTTGAAAACCGGCGCGCAACAGCGAGGCCTCCCTGCTGATCTCAGGAGATTTTTGAAAATAGTTTAAATCTATTCCGTTTGAACTTCCATGACCAGGTACTTTCAGCCGGCCACATGCAAACCGCCTGCCTGCAATTCCCGGAAGTTCAGACCTGAGAATCTCCATAAGCCTTAAAGAATTTACATGCGTATCCGTGCTGCAATAAATAGTTAACGCTTCGGCTGCCTTCAAAACATGACGAACCAAACCACCCATCTGAAGCCATGGTAGTCCTGCAATGGTGTGAACCCGGACTTTCACCCTGCAGATACATGCTGAAAGCATTCCCAGTAAACCTGCTTTGGGTGTATGCGTATGCACTATATCAGGTCTGAACTTCCGCATAATCAGAATAAGCCGTATCAGAGAAATTAAATCCTGAACAGGAGTAATGGCCCTTGCCATTGGAACAACCCGATGCGGAACCTTAAGTTGCTTAACCTCCGGACCATCTGAACTCACAGATAGAACTTCTATACCATTTGCCTCCATAAACTCCAGCTGGCCCCTTAGGAGCAACTTCAGAGAAATTGGTACTGTGGTTATTCGAAGCAGGCGCATTGCAAAGCCATTTGAATTTGAAGATTTATGATGCCTTACAAAGAGTATTTTGATATTCTGATGAAAATCATGAACTTAAAGGATTACAGACATCAAATTTGACCTCCTGAAAAATAAACCCGCATTTTATGCTGAATAATGACAAAATCATTTCCGTTAAAGACTTCCTGGTAAAACAGGGTTCTAAAATCAAACTTAAGGATTTTTCAACCGGATACACAGGTAAAACACTTAACAAGGCAGGCTCAATAGAGCTTCTTGAAAAAGGTAGAAAGCATCTTTCCGAAATTCAGGATAAACTTTACGCGCACAACCGTTACAGCATCCTGATTATTTTTCAGGCAATGGATGCGGCAGGAAAAGATGGAGCCGTAAAACACATAATGTCAGGATTCAATCCCCTGGGCGTTAAGGTTTACAGTTTTAAAGCACCCAATTCTGCAGAACTTGATCATGATTATTTCTGGAGACATGAAATTGCTCTTCCGGCACGCGGTGAAATTGCAATCCACAACAGGTCACATTATGAAAATGTTCTTGTCACACAGGTTCATCCGGAATTTATTTTAAAAGAAAATATACCGGGGATTGAAAAAACGACTGACATAGACAAAAGCTTCTGGAAAAAGAGATACAAGCAAATCAGAAGGTTTGAAAAAAATCTTTCTGAAAACGGCACCATCATCCTGAAGTTTTTCCTGCACGTCTCCAAAAAGGAACAGAAAAAAAGATTTCTGGAGCGTATAAATGACAAGTCAAAAAACTGGAAATTTTCACTCGCCGACCTCAAGGAAAGAGGATTCTGGGATGATTATCAGAAGGTATATGCAGAGGTTCTTTCAGAAACTTCCACCACTCACGCACCTTGGTTTGTTATCCCCGCCGATGACAAGTGGTTCGCCCGACTTGCAATTGCTTCTGTCATTACAAGACAATTTGATAACCTTAATCTGAGCTACCCGACCCTTGATAAAGCCCAGCAGGAGCAGCTTCAGAAGGCAAAAATTATGCTTGAATCCGAGGAGGGAAGCGGAAGTTCAGGCAAGAAAAAAGCTGAACCAAAGCCGGGGCCAAAGCAGGCTCCGGCCAATAGCTAAAACCGTTTTTTTTCAGCACCTAAGTCAAAGCAACCCGGGATACTGCATTTCCCGGTTTTTTTTATTAATAAGAATCTGTAAAACAATATGTTACAGGTTTTATTTTGTTTCATTTTATTGAATTAAAACACCTGCTTTCCGCTCTGAAAACGCTATTTTTACAAGTTATTTCAACAATCAATTATGAGCGACAAGAAAACAGGTGATTCAAGCGGTTATTCGGCCAGTAATATTCAGGTTCTGGAAGGGCTTGAGGCCGTCCGGAAGCGACCTGCCATGTACATTGGAGACGTCAGTGTTAAAGGTCTTCATCACCTCATCTGGGAGGTCGTGGATAATTCAATAGATGAGGCCCTGGCAGGATATTGTAATGAAATCACTGTGTCAATCATGCCGGATAACTCTATATTGGTAGAGGATAATGGCCGCGGTATTCCGACAGATATGCACGAAAAGGAAAAGCGGTCAGCCCTGGAAGTAGTAATGACTGTTCTTCATGCCGGTGGAAAGTTTGATAAAAACACCTATAAGGTTTCCGGCGGTCTTCATGGCGTTGGCGTATCCTGCGTCAATGCACTTTCATCAATGCTTAAAGTTACTGTGTATCGGGAAGGAAAAATATTTGAGCAGGAGTATGAGCGTGGCGCCCCAAAATATCCGGTAAGAGAAATCGGAAAATCAGACCGTCGAGGAACCACCGTGCACTTCAAACCAGACGGCGAAATTTTCCCCGTCCTTGAGTACAATTATGAAACAGTGTCTGCACGTCTGAGGGAACTTGCATTTCTGAATCCCGGAATCAAAATCCATCTCAAAGATGTGCGGGATCAGGACGAACAAGGGCAACCACGATCAAATCTTTTTTATTCTGAAGGTGGTCTGAGGGAATTCGTCATCTATCTGGATTCAAACAGGGAGAAACTGATTCCTGACCCTATTTACGTAGAAAATTCAAAATCCGAAGTCCCCGTCCAGGTGGCACTGAGCTATAATACATCCTTCAGCGAAACGCTTGTGTCATATGTGAATAATATCAATACCCATGAAGGTGGAACACATGTGGCAGGCTTTCGCAGAGCACTCACCAGAACGCTGAAAACATACGCTGATAAATCAGGGTTACTTGAAAAGGCCAAAGTGGAAATAAGCGGTGATGACTTCAGAGAAGGACTCACTGCCATCATTTCGGTAAAAGTAGCTGAACCTCAGTTTGAAGGACAGACTAAAACAAAACTCGGCAACACCGAAGCAATGGGCGCAGTAGACACAGCTGTTGGTGAAGCACTTCAGAACTTCCTTGAGGAAAATCCCAAAGAAGCCAAACTGATTGTCTCAAAAGTAATCCTTGCTGCTCAGGCACGGGTTGCTGCCCGTAAGGCAAGAGAAATGGTTCAGCGTAAAAATGTTCTGTCAGGAACCGGCCTGCCCGGTAAACTCGCAGATTGTGCCAGCGGTGACGCAACCATCTCTGAACTTTATCTGGTGGAGGGGGACTCTGCCGGAGGATCAGCGAAACAGGGACGCGACCGAAATTTTCAGGCCATTCTTCCGCTCAGAGGCAAAATCCTAAACGTTGAAAAAGCCCAGGAACACAAGATTTACGAAAACGAGGAAATCAAGAATATGATTACGGCCCTCGGTGTTTCCTTTGGTACGGCGGAGGACAGCAAAGCTCTTAACCTAGACAAACTCAGATACCACAAAGTTGTTATTATGACAGATGCGGATGTAGATGGAAGTCATATACGTACGCTGATCCTGACGTTCTTCTTCCGGTACATGCGTGACCTGATTGAAAAAGGCTATGTCTATATCGCCCTACCACCTTTATACCTTCTGAAAAAAGGTAAAGAGGAACGTTACTGCTGGAATGAGGATGAAAGAGACAAAATCATAAAGGAACTGGCTAAGGACGGTAAGGAAGATTCAGTCAATGTTCAGCGTTATAAAGGACTTGGAGAAATGAACCCTGAGCAATTATGGAGCACAACCATGGATCCCGCCCGTCGGACCCTGAAAAAGGTTACCATCGAATCTGCTGCAGAAGCTGATCGTCTATTCTCTATGCTGATGGGCGATGAAGTTGCTCCACGAAGAGAATTCATTGAGAAAAATGCGCGTTACGCCAAAATTGATATTTGACAGATGTCAATGGAAAAAACTGAAAATACCAGCAATTCCATAACTCCTGCAGAAGAAATCAGGCTCAGCAACTATATCAGCAGAGACCTGTCATGGCTTCAGTTCAACTACAGAGTATTGGACCAGGCAAGGCATCTGGACCGTAGTATTTTTGACCGTTTAAAATTCCTTGCTATCACCGCCTCCAACCTGGACGAATTCTGCACCATTCGGTTAGGAAGCCTTTATAACTATATTGATTACGGCAAAGAACGATTTGATTACAGCGGTTTGCGTGAAGTTCCTTTCAGGAAACTTCTTCTCTCCGAGATACACCGATTTACTGCTGAACAACAATCCTACTATACAGGTAAACTTAAGCCGGGCTTTGAAAAAGCCGGATTCGGGATTTGCCGTTATGAAGATTTGTCTGTCGGAGATGCCACCCTTATTGACCAATATTTCATCAGGACAATATTCCCGATGCTCACTCCGATGGTCTTTGACAGCTATCACACGTTTCCTGTTCTTAAAAATAACAGGCTGATTTTTGGCGTTGTGACCATAGCGCATACAGACAGCGGACCACAGAATAAAGCGTCCTTTATCCAGATTCCCGGTAATTTGAGCAGATTCTTTGAACTTCTTCAAATAGATGGCTCAATCACATTTATACCCATCGAAGAGATTATTCGAAAAAATATCCATCACCTTTTCAGAAATATTGAAATCCTGAGCACAACCCTGATGCGCATCAACCGAAACGGGGATTTCACGCTTGAAGAAAGTGAAGACATTGAATCCAATTTTCTTGAAGAACTG
This sequence comes from Cyclobacteriaceae bacterium, assembly GCA_049430945.1. Taxonomy (GTDB): domain Bacteria; phylum Bacteroidota; class Bacteroidia; order Cytophagales; family Cyclobacteriaceae; genus ELB16-189. The sequence continues at coordinate 19,339 of JBMTCO010000006.1, read as the reverse complement.
AAAAGAAAACTTCAGACCAGACGAACCGGGAGGGTCGTCAGACTGGAGATACAGGAAAACCCGGATCCATGGTTGCTGAGCCTGCTGAAAATTCAATGGGATCTAACAGAAGAAAATATCTTCTCCATTAAATCAGACAGCCTTTTCGATTTTACCGGACTGAATCAAATTATAGGACACAAGGAATTCAGAAGTAAAAGAGCCATCGTGCCCCCGCCGGTCAAGCCTGTTACATTCCCGGAAATGGGTTCAAGAGATCTTTTTGAGGTACTGAAAGAACGGGACGTCCTTATTCAGCATCCTTACAATTCTATGGACCCGGTTCTGGAATTGCTTGAGAAATCCGCTGATGATCCTTATGTATTATCCATCAAAATAACATTGTACCGAGTATCAAAAGAATCCCGGATTACTGCCGCGCTTCTCCGGGCAGCAGAAAACGGAAAGCATGTTTCAGTGTTATTTGAGGTGAAGGCCCGGTTCGATGAGGAGAATAATTTAAGGGAGGCACAGCGCCTGCAGCGGGCAGGTTGCTTTGTAATCTACGGAGTAGGCAACCTGAAAACGCATACAAAACTTTTACTTATTGTCCGCAAAGAGCCGGATGGTGTATACAGATACGTGCACCTTTCCAGTGGAAACTATAACGAAACAACCGCAAGGCTTTATACGGATATCGGATTACTGACCACCAATGAAAAATACGCCAATGATGTTTCGGAATTTTTCAATGTAATTACTGGGCATTCTCAGCCTTCTGCTTACCAGAACCTGATTACCTCGCCAAGGGACATGAGAATCCAACTTATAAACCTCGTGAAAAGAGAAGCACGCAATGCTGCCGACGGAAATCCATCAGGTATTGTCATCAAAATGAATTCTTTACAGGATAAGGAATTTATTGATGCACTCTACGAGGCGAGTCAGTCCGGCGTACCGGTTAAGCTGATTATCCGGGGAATGTGTTGCCTTCGCCCCGGAAGAAAAGGGCTTAGCGAGAATATTGAAGTTTATTCAATTGTAGGAGAATATCTCGAACACTCCCGGATTTATTATTTCCACAATACAGGGATGCCTAAAATTTACATTGGCAGTGCCGATGCAATGGTGCGGAGTTTTGACCGAAGGGTAGAATCTCTTTTCCTGCTTGAACAGGAAAACCTCATCCGCCAGGCCATGAATGTCCTAAAATATAACCTCAAGGACAATGTTAATTGCTACATGATGCAGGAAGACGGTAGCTACAGACCTAAGGAACAAAATGGTGAGGCACCCTTCAACATTCATAAAGAATTTTACCGGGTAACACCGGAAATCATCCGGAACGTCCAGCTATTTTAAATTCCGTCCTTCAAAAAGGTCTCTGCACCTGCTTTCTTTTTTGTTTAACTTCCACCCTGCCTTTTATAAAGGCCGGAAACCTAAATCAATCCAAATGAAAAAACTATTTCTGTTTATTCTGCTGTGTTCATTCTTGGTGCCTGCAAAAATCCGTGCACAGGAACGGGTCAGAAAAGCTCCTGAAGTAAAAGAGGGAGAAGGGCCTTACAATCAGCTAATCATCCGTGGCGTTACTTTGATTGACGGAACCGGTGCGCCTCCCGTTGGTCCGGTTGATATTGTGGTGAAAGGAAACAGAATTGTAAACATCGCAGCCGTCGGCCTGCCAACGCCTGGTATGGCCAGCGGATCCAACCGCGTAAAACTTGAACCTGGAGGAAAAGAACTGGATTGCGAAGGTATGTTCCTGATGCCAGGATTTGTTGATATGCATGGACATATTGGCGGAGGTCAGGCACCCATCGCTGAATATGTCTTTAAACTGTGGATGGCACATGGTATTACAACCGTACGCGATCCGGGTTCCGGCAATGGACTTGATTGGGTACTTGACCAGAAAAATAAAAGTGAAAAGAACCTGATTACTGCTCCGCGCATAAAAGCCTATGTAACCTTTGGATCCGGAAGCAAAGAGCCTATTCGAAATGCAGACCAGGCAAAAGCCTGGGTAGTTGAAAATAAAATGAAAGGCGCGGACGGTATCAAGTTTTTTGGTGCCGCACCGGAGATAATGGACGCAGCACTGCGGGAAAATAAAAGACTTGGACTTCGCTCTGCTTGTCACCATGCTCAGCTTGGTGTTGCGCGCTGGAATGTAGTACAGTCTGCCTCCGCAGGACTCACAACCATGGAACACTGGTATGGGCTCCCTGAAGCCATGCTCACGGGCTCTAGTATTCAGGACTATCCGCTGAACTACAATTACGCAAATGAGCAACACCGATTTGAGGAGGCCGGCAGACTATGGAAGCAGGCTGCCGCACCTTTCACAGCCAAGTGGAATGCGGTCATGGATACGCTGCTTAAACTTGACTTCACACTGGATCCCACATTTGACACCTATGAGGCTACACGAGATCTTCATAAAGCGCGCAGACAGGAATGGCATGAGACGTATACCCTCCCTCAGTTGTGGGCATTTTATCAGCCCAGCAGAATTGCACATGGATCATTCTGGTTTTCCTGGGGCACCGAACAGGAAGTGGCATGGAAAGAAAACTTCAGGTTGTGGATGACCTTTGTAAATGAATATAAAAATCGGGGTGGACGTGTTACTGCAGGTTCAGACAATGCCTTTATTTTCCAGTTATATGGTTTTGGATATATCCGTGAACTTGAATTGCTCAGAGAAGCCGGCTTCCATCCGCTGGAGGTGATCCGCTCTGCCACACTCAATGGTGCGCAGGCACTTGGTATGGACAAGGATCTTGGTACAGTTGAAATCGGAAAACTTGCAGATTTTGCCATTGTTGATCAGAATCCGCTTGAAAATCTTCAGGTGCTGTATGGCACAGGTGCGATCAAACTGATGGATGACAACTCGGTTAAACGTGTGGGAGGCATTAAATACACAATAAAAGATGGAATTGTTTATGATGCAAAAAAGCTACTCGCAGACGTTAAGAAAATAGTTGATGAGGAGAAGGCTAAGGCCGGCTTCGTACTTAAGCAACCGGGTATAGATTAATTATTCTGTGTGTTTTAAAATTTTAATTTAGGATTGATCATGAAAACCATTTTTTCATTCAAAGGAATATTTACCGGTATTGTTCTGGCCGCAATGACAGCCTGTTCCTCCGACCACAAAAATTCAGAAATAAGTAGGCAGGATACCATCCCTGTATTATCAAAAGCAGACAGCAATGTTTTGCTTGCACGTCAGGCACTGGAACAGGATTCCTCTGAGGAAAATTTCATCTGGTATGGCAGAAGACTTGGTTACGTGAATCAGATAAGGGAGGCTCTTGATGTTTTCACCGTAGGAATCATCAGGTATCCCCGCTCCTGGAAACTGTACAGATTCAGAGGACACAGATTTATTTCCACCCGCGAGTTTGCACTTGCTATCGTTGATCTGGAAAAAGCTAAAAATCTAATGCAGCAGAACCCACTGGAGATTGAGCCTGACGGTATGCCTAATAAACTGAACACGCCACTTTCAACCTACCAGTACAACGTTTATTACCACCTCGGACTTGGTTACTATCTGGTGGGTGATTTTGCAAGGGCGGAGTCTGCATTTGAGGAATGCCTCAAACTCTCAGACAATGATGATCTTCTGGTAGCAAGTACAGACTGGCTTTATATGATCTACCGGAGGATGAATGACCAGAAAGCAGCAAAAGCAGTATTAAGTGCCATTCCGGAAGAAATGAACATCATTGAGAATGATGCCTACTTTAAACGCCTCAGGATGTATCAGGGAAAAATTTCTCCGGACTCACTCCTGACATCAGGTTCAGATAATGAAGACGCTGCACTTACACTTGCCACTCAGGGCTATGGTGTCGGAAACTGGTATTATTATACCGGTGAGCCTGATAAGGCCTGGAGTACTTTCAGAAAGGTTACATCAGGCACTTCTGTTTATTCATTCGGGTTCATCGCTGCAGAGACTGATCTGGCGCGGTTGTGGCGCAACCATTAAGATTTTCTCTTGACATCTTTTTTTGACATAGACCAGGTGTTCCTGACCGTGCTCGGTTACGGAATGAGCTATGTTGAATTCTTTGGAACTGTTGCAGGATTTATAGCCGTCTGGCTTGCATCCAGAGGCCATGTGCTCAGCTGGCCAATAGGGATCATTAATGTGGTTCTGCTTTTTTTTCTCTTTTATCAGGTACAACTGTATCCGGATATGTTTCTTCAGATTTATTTTTTTGGAACCAACCTTGCCGGCTGGTGGCGGTGGAAAAATCCTGAACATTTTGAAGCTGACCGGAAAAATGAACTGAGAGTCAGTTTTCTTTCCATACGCGCGCGGGCAGTAAGTGCAGCGGCCGTGCTTGCCGGAACACTGGTCATGGGATTTGCAGCATCCCGTTTACATCAATGGGCCCCTGCCCTGTTTAGTCTGCCAAGTGCATTTCCCCTTGCAGACTCCTTTGTAACTATTGCAAGTATACTCGCGCAATACTGGATGCTTCAAAAAAAAGCAGAATGCTGGATTCTCTGGATACTGGCCGATGTGGTGGCAACAATATTATATTTTCAAAAAGGGATTTTATTCCTGTCCCTTGAGTACGGCGTTTTTTGCTTTATAGCGCTTGCCGGATATCTGAACTGGGCTGGGCAATTTCGTGAATACAAATCATCCGAATGAGCATTGAAATAAATAACCACGATGTTTTGCTCATCTGCTTTTATGGACCTGAAAGCACCGGAAAGTCAACCATGGCAAAAAAATTAGCGGCTCATTTTAAAACTGAATGGGTTCCCGAAGTGGCCAGAGAGATGTTGAAAAGTAATGATTTTTCGCTTGAAGACATCCGAAAGATCGGCTTCGCTCAAAATCAAAGAATAAAACAAAAACTTCCTGTTGCAAACAGAATACTGATCTGTGATACGGACATCATTACAACACGTATTTATTCCGAATATTACCTGGGATCAGCTCCACAGGAACTGGATACACTTGAAAAAGAATTTACATTTGACCGTTACTTTCTGTTTGACATTGACGTACCCTGGGTTGCTGACGGAATGCGGGATCTTTCAGAAAAACGTCTGGAAATGCTGACAAATTTCCGAGACGCACTAAATACAAGAAACATCCCCTACATAATTGTCACAGGTAATTATGAAGAAAGAGAGAAATTTCTGATTCGGGAGATCGAAAAAATGATTCTTTAAAATCCTGCACCTGGAATTTCAGTTCTGAATGCCTCAATAGATCCACGATCCTGAAGTGTAACAATACAGGTTTTCCCATCTTTACCTCCGAATGCGAGGTTGCTTGGCTTTTTACCTTTCAGCGTAATTTCTCTGATTACCTTACCGGAAGGGTTAAAAACAACCACTGTGCCTTTACCATGCCTGGTCACATACAGATTACCATCCCGGTCGCACTTCATGCCATCAAGACCAAAATCATCAAAAGCCGCGAAGACACGATCCTGTTTCAGATTTCCGTTTTCATCAACCTGAAGTTCCAGTATCTGGCGCTGAAGACTTTCATTTACATAGAGTATATCTTCCGAAGGGCTTAGCGTAATGCCATTGGTTGTACCCATCCCCTCCTTTAGAATAACCCGGCTTCCGTCCGGCTCAATGCGCCAGATTCTGCCGGAACCATTTTTCCAGTCAGGATCGGATGCAAAAATCTGACCCTGTCTGTTTATTGTAAAGTCATTCGGCTGATGAAAGAGGGTATCCTGAATAAAAACTGAAACCACTTTTGTGCCCGGGGCAACCTTGAGTATCTGATTCATCGGCCAGTCTGCCAGAAGCATTTCTCCTGCACTGTTAAAAAGTATTGAATTGGCATTGCTCCCGGCCGGCAATTCAACAAATACTGCTGCTCTGCCGGAAATGTTCACAGTTCCAACAGTGCCATCTCTTCTGAAATTCACAACATACCAACAAGAGTCCTTCCATACCGGCCCTTCAATATTTTCAGAAAATAACTGTTCCCCGGTGAGGTCATAAGGCTGATACAGTTGATTTTCAGTGCATGCACTAATTGAAGCAATACATCCAAAGACAGAAAATAATTTCAGCAAACAGAGTAATGAGTATTTCATCAGGCCTGAGGCTGCCCTGCTTTGTGTCCCTTTAAGGCAAAGTACAGTATGTAGAGATAACAAGGTAGCATTAACACATAAGCCTGCTGATTACCAAAAATCTCTGCAAGTTTCCCATAAACCAATGGCAAGATGGCGCCACCTGCGATACCCATAATCAGCAACGCGGAACCGGTTTTTGTAAACCTTCCTAATCCGGCAATTCCCAGCGGAAAAATCGCCGGCCACATTAGCGAGTTTGCAAGGCCAAGCAAAGCAATAGAGGCAATTGAATAATATCCGGGAAGAATAACCGCAAAGAATGTCAGTACTATACCAATAATTGCAGTAATCTTAAGTGCAAGCTCCTGCGACAGATATTTCGGAATTGCAAATACTCCGATAATGTATCCAATTACCATACATGTAAGTGTCGCTGAAGTAAAATAGCGGGCAATGGAAAGTTCTATTCCAATGGCCTTTCCGTAACTGATGATGGTATCGCCTGCCATAACTTCTACACCCACGTAACAAAATATTGCCAGCACGCCCAGAAACAAATGTGGAAACTGAAATATGCTGGTTTTGTCCGTTACCCCTGAATTGCCTTCATCACCGCCTTCATCATTAATATCAGGAAGCGGAGAAAACAAAACACCGATTCCAAGAATTACCAGAACGACACATATAATAATATAGGGATTTATTACTCTTGCTGCCAGTGCATCCAGCGCTGCAGCTTTTGATGCTACATCCATAGTGGCAAGCCTCGCCTCCAGTCCGTCCACATCACTGAGTGCAATGGCACCAAAAATCAATCCCGCAATGATGCCTGCAAACTTATTACTGATACCCATGATACTGATCCTGGATGCGGCACTCTCAATCGGACCAATGATGGATACATAAGGATTAGAAGCGGTTTGAAGCAGCGCCAGACCTGTTCCTATGATAAAAAGGCCGGCCAGGAACATATTAAAATCTCTTGATTGAGCAGCCGGCACAAATAATGCCGCACCTGCAGCCATGATAAACAAACCTATGGACATTCCTTTTTTATATCCGGTTTTGGCAAGCAGCAAAGAAGATGGAATGGCCATAACCGTATAAGCAATAAAAAATGCTGTCACAACCAGAAATGACTGAAACTCAGTTTCAAGCTCACAGGCTATTTTAAGGTATGGGATCAGCGTACCATTTACCCAGGTTACGAATCCGAAAATGAAAAACAGGATACCAATAATGGTTATGGAAATCCTGTATTGCGATGGTGATTGATGGTTTGTGGTCATAGGGGTTCTTGAATTCATCTAAAGTCCTATTTTTGCAGCAATAAAAAAACTCCCTTTACATTAATTTAATTTGTTGTGAGCGATCAGCGTAAACTGGCCTTACTTGTCATGGCCGCAGGTATGGGAAGCCGCTATGGCGGAATAAAGCAAATAGACGGCTTTGGTCCCTCCGGAGAGACAATAATGGATTACTCTCTTCACGATGCCCTGAGGGCCGGATTCACAAAAATTGTATTCGTCGTCCGTGAGGAAATTCGTCAAACGGTAGAAGAAATTTTTCTTCCAAAACTGCAGGATAAGGCTGAAGTACACTTCGTAATTCAATCACTCGATAAATTTGTTCCGGAAAAATTCGGTAAACCTGCACGGACCAAACCATGGGGAACCACGCACGCTATGTTATGCGGCAAAGAAGTAATAAGTGAGCCCTTTGCAGTTATCAATGCCGATGATTTCTATGGATATGAGGCTTTCAAATCACTTGCTGACTTTCTTTTAGAAGCGCCCGAAGGTCACCACTGCATGGTAGGGTATAAACTAAAAGATGTTTTGTCGGAACACGGCACTGTATCAAGAGGATATGCTGAGCAATCAGAAGAAGGATTGCTTATGAAGCTCACTGAGCTTACATCGATAGAAAAAGAAAATAGTCAAATCATTTCAAAAAGTCCGGGTGGCAACCTCATACTGGATCCGAATGCACCTGTTTCTATGAATTGCTGGGGATTCCTTCCCTCTGTATTCAGATTGAGTGAATCTTTTTTTAATGAATTCCTGGAGAACAACTTCAGTGACCCTAAATCGGAATATTACATTGCGCTGATGGTGACGGCACTGATTGACAGAAATTTTGGAAAAGTGCATATTATACCGGGCGGCAATACATGGTTCGGTGTGACCTATCAGGATGACAGGGAGATCGTAAAAAAGAATATCAGAGCGCTAGTTGATGCAGGTATTTATCCGGAAAAACTATGGAAATAAGGGATCTTATCCCTTCTGTTCTTTCCTCCTACGGACTGAATCATAAGGCCTATTCAATTGAAAAGACCGGATCAGGTCACATCAATCAGACTTTTATGCTGAAAGGAGAAAACTCCTGGATTCTTCAGCAGATCAATACAAATGTCTTTAAACAACCTGAGCGGATTGCAGGAAATATCCGGCTCGCCGCCAACCATTTGAATGCCAATCACCCTGATTATCTTTTTCCGGCCCCGGTCAGGACACTGAATAGTGAAGAAATGGCAGCAGATGAAAATGGTTCGCCCTGGAGATTATTTCCCTACATTCCCGACAGTATCACACTGGATGCACTAAGAGATGTTCGCGAGGCCCGTGAAGCAGCGAGTGGTTTTGGAAAACTCACATCAAACCTGGATGGGATTAATACAACCGGATTTGAACCGACGATTCCGGATTTTCATAATTTAACCCTGAGATTCCTTCAGCTCCGGTCGGCCATCGAAAATGCTGCAGACGAAAGACGTCAGATAGCAGAGAATGAAATTAAAAAAGCGGTTTACTTCAGTTCTCTGGTTGGGGAATATGAACAATTGATCTCCCGCAGAAGCCTTGTTGAAAGAATTGTACACAACGATACTAAAATCAATAACATTCTTTTCAGCCGTACTGAATCCAGGGCACTTTGTGTTATTGATCTGGACACCCTCATGCAGGGGTACTTTATTTATGACCTGGGGGATATGATCAGGACCTTCGTAAGCCCTGTAAGCGAAGAGGAACGTGATACTTCAAAGATTGTTTTCAGACAGGAATTTTATGAAGCCTTACTGGAAGGCTATTTGTCCGAAATGGGTAATAAACTTTCTCAGGAAGAAAAACGCGCTATCCCTTTCTCCGGGATGATGATGACTTACATTATGGCTATAAGGTTTCTTGCCGATTTTCTTAACGGAAATATCTACTACAGGATTCATTATCCTGACCAGAACCTGGTAAGAGCAAGAAATCAATTGAAACTTCTGGAGGAACTGGAGAAAAATATCAAACCGGTCAATTAAATTTCAGGCTATGAAACAACTCATCAGAAAATTCTTAATCCTTTCCGGATATTGTTTAGCCGTCACAACCACTTTTTCACAAAGTGAAGACATCGCAGCGAAATATGCAGAACTGATAACTGAGGAAGGATTACGGGACAAGCTCACGATCCTGGCATCGGATGCCCTCGAAGGACGTATGACCGGCACGCGCGGCCAGAAAATGGCAGCTGCATTTATTGAATACCATTTCAGAGAAATCGGATTGAAAGGACCTGTGAACGGATCTTTTTTACAAGAGGTGCCGCTCACACAAATTACACCCGGACAAACCTATATTCTTGCAGATAATGAACGTTTGGAAAACTTTCGTGATTTTTTCTTCCCCGGGATTTTAAAAACAGATGGGGTTCAGAGTGCTCCTTTGGTATTTGCAGGAAAAGGAACGGATGAAGAAATCAGCCAGCTCAACATCAGTAACAAGGCTGTACTTTTGCTGCTGCCTGATTTAAAAATTGAAACTGTATTCTCATCAGGAAAAGTCATCAAATCTCTGAAAGAGAAAGGTGCGCTTGAAGTAATCCTTGCACCGGAGGGTAATGACCAGGAATTTGACAGAGTGAACGCTTCGATGAAAGAGTGGTTTGGGCATGGTGCACTCGTTCTTCAGGGAAAAATACCGGGCGGGCTGAACGCTTTTGTTGTCAGACCTTCAGTAGCTGAAAAACTCTTACGTACATCTTATGGTAAACTGAAAGATGCTGCATCTAAAAACCAGATCAAAAAGGTCAGGGAGAACCGCCTGACCTGGAGCGGTTCTTTTGATTCAAAGGAAATTAAAAGCGAAAATGTCCTCGGATTTCTTGAGGGCAGCGACAAAAAGGATGAACTCATTGTTGTGACTGCACATTTTGACCATATCGGAAAAAATAATGAGGGACCGGATAAAGTAAACAATGGTGCAGATGATGATGGCAGCGGAACATCGGCAGTCATGCAGCTGGCAGAGGCATTCATGGAGGCTAAAAAGAACGGCAACGGACCCCGTCGCAGTATTTTGTTTATGACGGTAACAGGAGAGGAAGAGGGACTCTTTGGATCAGAGTGGTATGTGACACACCCCGTGTTCCCTATGGGTGAAAATGTAGTGAATCTTAATATTGATATGATCGGAAGGACGGATCCAAACCACATGGGAGACAGAAATTATGTTTACGCTATCGGATCCGATAAATTATCTGATGAGTTGCACCGGTTACACGAGCAGATGAATGCAACCTATACCAAACTGAGTCTGGATTATACCTATAATGACCAGAACCATCCAGAACAGTTATACTATCGCAGTGATCACTGGAACTTTGCAAAGAACAATATTCCAATTATATTTTATTTTGACGGAATTCACGAGGACTACCATAAACCGAGTGATGAAGTAGGTAAAATTGAATTTGATATCCTGAAAAAAAGAACACAGCTGGTATTTTTCACCGCATGGGCAATTGCAAATCAGGAGAACAGGATTCAGAACAACGGCAGCGGTAAATAATCTAAATTTTTACTTCAGTCGTCTGTAGTATGTAAGTGTGGCAGTATCTGTCCCCGTCCTTATCCTGTTGAGGTCGTTTAGCACAAGATCAGGGCGCAATCCTGCACTCTCAAAATAACCATTTCCGCCTCCGGGAATCAGCTGACGGTCATAGACCCAGACATTTTTATTTCTAACGGCTTTAAATTTTGAATAACGGGAATCCGAATCAATCAGTTGATTCAGAGTTGAAAAGTCTGAGGCACCAATCCAGAAATCCGCATTCAGACCGGTCTGAAAAACTTCTTCAATAGAGAGGGGAATTACCGTAGCATTGTCAGATCCGGCCTGTATAGGTTTAAATCCGGCATCTGAAAAAAGCCTGCTTGCATAGCTGCGTGATCCCGGAAGGTACCAAACACCTCCGTATGGTATACCTGTGATTACCGTTGGAGATACCCCGGGAGAACCTGATACAACCAGTTGATTGTTATATCTTTTAACCACCTCATTGAAGATAGAATCAGCCTCCTTGCGCTTGTCAAGTAACAGACCTGCAAATCTTATCCACTCAGCTCTGCCCAGCGGATGTTCTTCAAGATGTTCACGGGTACTGAGAAGTGGAATCCCCGCCTTGTTAAGCAATAGGGAAAGACGATCATCATTACCACTGCTGAAGGATAAAATAAGGTCAGGCCCCAGGGAAATCAATGCCTCCGGCTCAAGACCGGAAGGACCCCCAAGATCCTTCAGTTCTCCCCTCCTGAATCTTTCTCTCTGGACGGGAGAATAAATAAATTCAGGATCAGGAAAGCCTGAGAGAATTTGTGCTGATTCCAGAACATCAAACCATGGTAGCTGGGTCGTACTGGTACAAACCACCGACCTCACCGGAATCGGGATTACTTTTGATGACCCTATTAGTGAATCAGGTAATCGCAAAGATTTGTCGAAAAGGAAAAAGCGATCATTCTCTCCTGACCTGACAGGTATTCTTATTTCTGTAAAGCCATTATGATCCTCAAAACTGAATTGGTTGGCATATGACATCCGGGCATCTTTTTTGTAAGCTGCCTCCTGACTGTCAGATTTGGATTTCCGGCTGCAGGAAAAAATAATGAGGAATCCTAGAAAAAGTTTGCCTATTGCGGCAAGTGTTTTAGTTTTCTTGATCATTGATCTTTCTGAAGAATATAATCCATCGCCTCAAACACATTTTTTTTACCCTCCATAATTTCCTTCCCGGCCTCAGCCCTTCTTTCAGGCAAAAGACCATCTGTTCTGAAAAGTCTGTACAGTTGTCTGTTTATCAATTCATCCAGCCAGATGATTTGTTGTTCATTTCGCAGCTGCTGCCATCTGCCGCTTTCCCTGGAACGATTTATAAATCCGTTGATCGCTTGTGCGACATCCGTAATGCCGGTAGTATTTATTGCAGAGCACGTTAAAAGTTCGGGCGGGTGCCCCATGTCTGAGTCAAGAATGCGAAGTACATTAGAAAGTTCTGCTCTGGCACGCCGGACGGCATTTCGGTTTTCTCCATCATCTTTATTGATTACAATCAGATCAGCCATTTCCATGATTCCCTTTTTCAATCCCTGCAATTCATCACCTGCACCGGCTATCAAAAGCAACAAAAAACAATCAACCATATCACGCACTGCAATTTCCGATTGCCCGACCCCTACAGTTTCAATAATAATAAAATCATATCCTGCCGCCTCACATAAAAGAATTGATTCCCGGGTACCCGCTGTTACACCCCCGGTTTGTCCGGCTGAAGGCGAAGGACGAATAAAAGCTTCCGGCAATCTGGATAATCCTGCCATGCGTGTTTTATCGCCAAGAATACTTCCTCGCGTACGTCTACTTGAAGGATCCACAGACAAGACAGCCACCTTTTTACCCTCCGCTACCAGGAGCATGCCGAGCGCATCAATGAATGTACTTTTTCCAGCACCAGGGGGACCTGTTACTCCCAGCCTTATGGAGCGACCGGTAAGTGGCATTAACTCCAGAAGCAAATTTCTGACACGGATAAAATCATCGTTCAGGGTGCTTTCTGCAAGGGTTATTGCCCTGGCCAGAGCCGTACGGTCTCCTATTTTAATATCCTGAGGCGGGATTGATAAACCCATAGTCATGATTTTTGTGATTCAAATTTCTAAATTTACCACACTTGCTCGGCCTCAACCCCTGACTGAATGCTTAAATTCTGGCTCAATTGTGTTTTTGTAACCCTATTTACTTTCCTTGTAATGGGTGGTTTGTACGAATTCACCCAATTGAGGATCATGGAGGCTTTTGACCCGATAGGACAGGCCATTGGCGATGTGGAATTATCTGATATCGCCTTTTCGCACATCAGGGAAGGAGAACCAAAGCCTGATGAAAACATTACTATTGTTAATGTCGGTAATCTTAAAAGAGGTGAAATCGGTGAGCAGATAAGAAATATTGCAAGACATAAACCAAAAGTCATCGCACTTGATTTGATGCTGAACTGTTCAACGCTGGACTCTCTCACATGCGCAGAGACATTCAGCTTTGAAAACAATTATATTTTTCATTCTGCCGTCCGGGAAGCCGAAGCACTTGGAATAAAAATCGTGATGGCTGAAAAGCTTCAACAAACAAAAGCACTGGTTGAAAAGCATGGGGATATCGATTTGTATGATTCCATTGAACACACTGACCCGTTCCTCAGGCTTAATTCCTTTGAAGGTTTTGTTAACCTGGATACAGACGCGGAACATCAGGAGGATCTTAAGCTATGCAGAGAGGTAAACCCACTGATTATGGTAAATGGTCATCCTGAACTGGCATTTTCTGTCAGGGTAGCCATGATGTTTGACTCCTTAAAGGCCAGGAAATTCCTGCTTCGTGGGAATAACAGTGAAGTCATTAATTTCCGAGGCAATACCCCTGACTTTTATGGTGCTACAGCAGGTAGCTACAGCGGCAGGTATCAGTTTCTGGATGCATACCAGGCTCTTGACTCTGCGAGTTTTTCACAGGATATGATCCGGGATAAAATTGTAATCTTCGGTTTTCATGGTATTGATCTGATGGACCGTTCCTGGGAAGATAAATTCTTCACCCCCCTTAATATAAATTATGCCGGAAGAAGCAGGCCTGATATGTACGGGGTTGTCGTTCATGCAAACGCAGTATCGATGATCCTAAATGAAGATTACATCGATATCATGCCCTTATGGCTATCCATCATTTTATCAGTGGTTGTAACCTTTCTTACAGCTGCCTTATTCTTTAAAATAGAGAATAATATCCCAATTTGGTACGATTTGCTGTCACTTGTTGTTCAGGTAATTATTTTTACCTTTTTTTCCGTGATAATGTTGTTGGCATTCAGTTATTTCAGTCTTAAAATGGATTTTACGCTGACATTAGCCGCAGTCGCACTTGTTGGCACGTGTTTTGAACTGTATAATGGAGGAATTTTAAGGATGTTTGAATACCTCCGGAATAGGTATTTGAATCGAGTCTGAAAAAATTTCAGTCTTTTTTTGGGAACTTTACAAAAATGAAACAAATAATTTAATTGTATGAAAAAGAGCAAGTTAGCTTTCTTAACCATTGCGTCGCTCCTTCTGTCGATTTCTGTTTTTGGCCAAAACACCAGTGTTTTCAAGGTTTTTGCCAATAAGGGACAAGCAGAAGTCAAAACGGGAGAAACCCGTCAGCCCCTTAAGACAGGTGTAAGCCTGAAAGAAAATGATGTTATTGTTTTGGGGGAAAACAGTTATGTAGCACTTGTACACAGTGCCAGCGGTTCTCCGAAAGAGCTGAAGCAGGCGGGCTCATACCCTGTAAAAGACCTTACGGCCGGTATTAAGACCGGTGCCAGCGTAATGAGCAAATACACAGAATTCATCTTGTCAAGCAATTCTGCTGAAGCAAAAAGAAACCGCCTCAGCGCAACCGGAGCAGTACACCGTGGCCTTGATGATATTAAGGTTTTTCTCCCTGAGCAACCCTATACCAAGGTTTACAATAGTGCAGCAGTTATAAAATGGGAAACCAAATCCGGTCAGGGTGCGCCTTATATAGTAAGAATGGAGAATATGTTTGGTGATCTGCTGATGGAACAGGAAACCAGTGAACAGCAAATTGTTCTTGACTTGTCCAACCCTAAACTTGCCTCTGAACAGGATGTAATGGTCAAGGTCCGCTCAAAGTCGGAAGCGAAATCATCATCCAGGGAGTACATCATTCATAAGATGAAAGATTCCAATCAGGTGCAGAAAATCCGCAGTGAATTATCAGAATTTGACCTTAGCGAAGAAAATGCGCTCAATAAATTCATTCTTGCAGGTTTTTATGAGGAGCATAAGCTTTTTATTGACGCCATTGCCGCCTATGAGGATGCCATTCGCCTTGCTCCAGATGTGGACTCTTATAAAGAAGCCTATGAGGAATTCCTGCTCAGAAATAAACTGAAGGAGCCTAAATAAAAAAATCGATTTTTTTTAATCGAATAACCCCGGCCTAACCGGGGTTTTTTCATTTTGGTACAGGATCAGAATAACCTATTTTTGCCGTTGCTGAAATTTAAATATCAAAGAATATGAGCGTACTGGTCAACAAACATTCCAGGGTTATTGTACAAGGTTTCACCGGCTCTGAGGGATCTTTCCATGCCGGACAAATGATTGAATATGGAACCAATGTGGTTGGTGGCGTTACACCCGGCAAAGGGGGACAGGAACACCTTGGCAGACCCGTTTTTAACACCGTACGTGAAGCTGTGGAAAAGACCAATGCAGATGTTTCCATAATTTTCGTGCCTCCTGCATTTGCAGCTGACTCTATTATGGAAGCGGCAGATGCCGGCATCAAAGTCATTGTAGCCATTACAGAGGGTATCCCTGTAAAGGATATGATGATAGCTAAAAAATACATCAAGGAAAGAAATGTTGTGCTCATTGGCCCCAACTGCCCGGGAGTAATTACACCCGGTGAGGCCAAAGTTGGAATTATGCCCGGTTTCGTATTTAAAAAGGGTAACATCGGTATCGTATCCAAATCAGGTACACTGACTTATGAAGCGGCAGATCAAATTGTAAAAGCCGGTCTCGGTATCACAACCGCTATCGGAATAGGTGGTGATCCGATTATAGGAACACCTACCCGGGATGCTGTGGAAATGCTTATGAATGATCCTGAAACCCACGGCATTGTTATGATTGGTGAAATCGGTGGCAATTATGAGCCGATGGCAGCACGATGGATTAAAGAAACCGGAAACAAAAAGCCGGTAGTGGGATTTATTGCAGGCCAGACTGCACCTCCCGGCCGAAGAATGGGGCATGCCGGCGCCATTATTGGCGGAGCTGAAGATACAGCAGCCGCAAAAATGAAAATCATGGAGGAATGCGGCATTCACGTGGTTGATTCACCCGCCCTTATCGGTGAAACAATGATCAAGGCACTCAGCAAAGCCTGATTTCTATAATAATTCATTGGCCAGATTGGCCAGACCGGATCGCTCACCCTTTTCAAGGGTAATGTGCGCGTATAAATCATGGTTCTTGATTCGATCTATAAGATAAGATAAGCCATTACTCTGACTGTCCAGATAAGGGGTATCAATCTGATGAATATCACCCGTAAAAATAATTTTTGTGTTTTCCCCGGCACGTGTGATGATGGTCTTCACTTCATGTGGTGTCAGGTTCTGGGCTTCATCGACGATAAAGCAAATATTAGACAAAGACCTCCCTCTTATATAGGCAAGCGGCGTAATAACAAGTTTCTCGTTATTAAGCATTTCAGTGATCTTTGAATACTCCTTATCACCTTCATTGTATTGATTCTGAATGAATTTCAGATTGTCCCACAAAGGTTCCATATAAGGATTAAGCTTTGACTTTATATCTCCCGGCAGATACCCTATATCCTTATTGCTTAAGGGAACAATTGGTCTTGCAAGATAAATCTGCTTGAATTCCCTTTTTTGTTCCAGTGCAGCGGCCAGGGCTATAAGCGTTTTCCCTGTACCCGCCACACCCTGCATGGTCACAAGACTGATCTCCGGCTTAAGCACGGCATGAATTGCAAAAGCCTGCTCTGCATTCCGGGGTTTTATTCCATAAACACTCCTTTTTTCCACATGCTCAACCATGGAAGTTGCAGAATTATAAAAAGCAAGAATAGATTTTTTTCCACTCTTAAGAATGTAGTATTGATTTTTAGCAGGCTGAAATTTTTTTCCCATTTCCTCAGGCTTACAAAAACCCTTATCATAAAGGAGGTCAATGGTGGATGGATCTGCTTCATCTATTATCGTCTTCCCGCTGTAAAGATCACTGATGTTCTGAACCTTTCCGGTCGTATAATCTTCGGCGAGCAGACCGAGTGATTTTGCCTTCAGGCGTAGATTAATATCTTTAGAAACAAGGATCACCTTACGCTGTTTTTCATCAGCCTGAGCTTTGAGAGCACAATTTAAAATCCGGTGATCAGCTTTATCCTCATTGAAAATCCTGCTGGCATCTATAACGCCATCGCCACCGGTCTCCATAATGACCCTGAATTTTCCTTTATCTTTTCCATTGAGAGGATTCCATTGATGAAGCATCTGCCCTTTCGCAAGTTTATCAAGAAGGCGGATGAACTCGCGTGCTTCAAAGTTTTTGGTATCATTGCCCTTCTTGAAATTATCAAGCTCTTCAAGAACCGTAATGGGAATTACGATGTCATGCTCGGCAAAATTTAAAATGCTGTTGTGTTCAAAAATGATTACAGAAGTATCCAGAACGAAGATTTTCTTTTCCCTGCCTGCTTTGGCCATAGCTTAGGTTTAATTGAAAAAGACACGTTAATAGGACCTGATCAAATCTAAACAATCAGGTTCTATATTCATAGAAACAACTCTTCAATATCAGGAGATATTCATCCGGAAACACTCTTCCGGATCACCGGGAATAAGCTGCAGGATTCCCGCTGCCACCAGCACGCTCAGTTTGTCCAAAAGCTTTCCGGAAGTAATTCCGGTTGTGGCTGAAATTTTTCTAAATGTTAATAAATTGTTACCCTTGAACAATCCGAGGATGATTTTCTCTTCCTCCCCGAAACTTATCAGTGACCCACGTGGGGATGAATGAATTCTAAGTACAGCTTTAAGAACAGGGCCAGCTTGCAAACACTGATCTGCTGATCTTATAAAAACTTTGCCCTGATCCATTCTAAGGCTTACGGGCTTGCGACGGCTCTCTGCAATAGAGAATCTTACAACAGATTTTTTTTCAGAAACAGGAATAATGAAACACTTATATTTTACAAATGGCCTTGCAGTCCCCAGAATTCGGACAATGGCATGAATATCTTCATCCGGGTAACGAACACCACTGATCGTTCCATCATCGTTTATACCAAGCAGGAGAATCCCTCCTGAAGAATTGGCAAAGGCACACATTGACCTGGCAAGTTTATCAGGATGATTTGCTTTTGCCTTAAACTCAAGTCGCAGGTTCTCACCTGCAGTTATAAGTTTTTTCAAGTCACGCAAAAGGTTAGCATCTACCCGTTGGGTTTCCGAAATCTTACCCGACCTGAGCGCACCTCTAATCATTCATTTTGATCTTCAAAATCCTCATCCGTTTCACCGGCTGAAGGAGGCGTGAAAATGCCACTTATCAGATCTTTAAAGCGCAGTCCCGTACCTAGCATATTTCTTCCTATCAGGCTGAATTCAGCCAGGCCATGAAGCAGATACTCCATCATCAGGCAGACCTGCTCCTGCTCAGGGGATGAAGAAACTCCATCAAGCGAATCAGTTACAAGCTTCTTCAGACTCGGAACAGTCTCCAGTATTTTTTGATATGACGCATCCGGCATATCAGAAATTAAATCAATGGTATTGCCTTCATTAAACCATAATACTATGGGCGCATAGGGACTCTTTCCTTTTTGCTTCCGGTATTTTTCAGGATCAGGAAAATAATGTTTGAATTGTTCGCGTATTGCTTTACCAATAAGATTGCGTGCAACTATTACAGGACCTTCCTGCTCACCTTCATAAACAAGTTCAACCTTTCCGGTAATGGCGGGAACAATCCCATAAAGATCTGTTATTCTGATTACCGTGCTGTTTTGATTGTTAAGCAGCATACGCCTTTCTGCTGCTGATACCAGGTTTTCAAGCGCAGAAATTGTAAGTCGTGCCGAAACTCCGCTTTTGGCATCAATAAATTCACTATTCCTTGCTTCAATGGCAACCTGTTCGATAAGATTCAGTGCGATCTCGGGAATGTGAACATTTGCTTTTTGCTCCGGTGTGAGTTTTGCCTCCTGAATTGTAATCTTTTTTCCTATATCGACAGATCCGGGATAATGCGTGATGATCTGACTGCCGATCCGGTCTTTGAGCGGAGTTACAATACTCCCACGGTTGGTATAGTCTTCAGGATTTGCTGTAAAGACAAAACGTAT
>JBMTCO010000005.1:0-65458 GCA_049430945.1 Cyclobacteriaceae bacterium | reverse complement strand
TTCACAATCCCTGCAATCATCATCCTTATTTCAGGGACCATGTTCTGTATGTGGCTCGGTGAGCGTATTACAGACAAAGGAATCGGAAACGGAATCAGCATGCTGATTATGATTGGTATCGTATCTCGCCTTCCGGAAGCAATCTGGCAGGAAGCCGATACCAAAGGAATGGCAGGCGCCCTGTTTTTTATCATTGAATTGCTTGTCCTTTTCTTCGTAGTTGTTGGTGTGATTGCGCTGACTCAGGCCACACGCCGTATCCCCGTGCAATATGCCAAGCAGGTTGTGGGTAATAAACTCTACGGCGGAAAGCGTGACTTTATCCCGCTCAAACTTAATTCAGCGGGTGTTATGCCCATAATCTTCGCTCAGGCGCTGATGTTCATTCCTCCGATGATTGCCAACGTGTTCCGTGACTCTGACGTTGCAGCCTATATCGGTTCAACAATAGGTGACTTCACAAGCTGGCAGTATAACCTCCTGTTCGCAGTCCTGATCTTATTGTTTACATTCTTCTACACAGCCATTACTGTTCCTTCAAACGACATGGCTGACAACTTGAAAAGAAACGGCGGTTTTATTCCCGGAATTAAACCCGGTAAGCCTACTGCCGAATTTATAGATACCGTTCTGTCCAGGATCACCCTTCCCGGCGCACTTTTTCTTGCTGCAATCGCCATTTTACCGGCCTTTGCTGTCAAAGCTGGTGTGCAACAGAATTTCGCTCAGTTTTTTGGTGGCACATCCTTGCTGATCATGGTGGGAGTAATCCTCGACACCTTGCAGCAAATTGAAAGCCATCTGCTGATGCGGCATTATGAGGGAATGATGAAATCAGGCAGAGTGAAAGGACGTTCTCAGTTTGCTGCAGCTTAAGGGCTGATGGTACACCTGAAGACTGCCGGAGAAATAGAGCTAATCAGAAAAAGCGCTGAACTTCTTGCAAGAACGCATGGAGAGATCGCTAAGATGGTTAAGCCAGGTGTAAAAACCTCCGAGCTGGATAAGGTGGCCGAAGTGTTTATCCGCGATCATGGCGGAAAACCTTCGTTCAAAAATTACCGCGGTTTCCCCGCAACACTTTGCATTTCGGTTAACGAAGTGGTGGTGCACGGGTTCCCTGGAAAATATGAGCTGAAGGAAGATGATGTGATCGCTGTAGACTGCGGAGTGGAGCTGGCCGGATTTCATAGTGATTCCGCCTACACCTATCCGCTGCCCGGCGTTGGTCAGGATGTACTGAACCTTTTGCAACGTACCTATGATTCCCTGTTACTGGGAATTCGGGTTGCAACGGCCGGTAACCGGACAGGCGACATCGGTCATGCCATTCAAAGCTATGTTGAGTCTTTTGGCTACGGCGTAGTGAGGGAGCTGGTTGGACATGGAGTTGGTAAAAACCTCCATGAAGAACCTGAAATCCCGAATTATGGCAAACGTGGTTCAGGAGTTAAGCTGGTGCCCGGAATGGTCTTCGCAATAGAGCCGATGATCAACATGGGAACCAGAGAGGTGGTTCAGGAAAGAGATGGATGGACCATCCGCACCAAAGACCGGAAACCTTCTGCTCATTTTGAGCATATGGTAGCCATACTTGACGGACAAACTGAGGTACTGACGACACACGTATATATTGAAGAAAATTATAGTATAAAGTGGCGAAACAAAAGTCAATAGAGCAGGACGGAACCATTCTTGAAGCACTCTCGAATGCAACATTCAGGGTACAGCTTGAAAATGGTCACGAAGTGCTCGCTCATATCTCAGGCAAAATGAGGATGCATTACATCCGACTCTTGCCCGGAGACAGAGTAAAACTGGAGATGTCGCCATATGATTTAACAAAAGGAAGGATAACTTTTAGATACAAATAGTATGAAAGTAAGGGCATCTATTAAAAAACGCAGCGCCGACTGTAAGATCATCCGTCGGAAAGGAAAGCTGTATGTAATCAACAAAAAGAACCCACGCTATAAGCAGCGTCAGGGATAAACATTGACTAAAACATTAAACAATACACATGGCACGTATAGCAGGTGTTGATATTCCGGACAACAAAAGAGGTGAGATTGGTCTCACATACATTTTTGGCATTGGCCGCAGTTCCGCACAGCGGATTCTAGCACAGGCTGGTGTAAACTTTGATAAGCGCGTAAAGGAATGGACTGATGAAGAGTCCAATGCCATCCGTGCAATCATCGCTGAAAAGTTCAAGATTGAAGGATTGCTGAAATCAGAAATCCAGCTGAGCATCAAGCGATTGATGGACATCGGTTCTTATCGTGGCCTGCGTCATCGCAAAGGCCTTCCCGTACGCGGTCAAACTACTAAGAACAACGCCCGCACCAGAAAGGGAAAGCGTAAGACTGTGGCAAATAAGAAAAAAGCAACTAAAGGTTAATTGATAAAGATTATTCAATGGCAACTGCACAGGTAGAAAAAAAGAAGGATAAAAGTAAAAAGCGCACTGTTGTTGTAGAGACCTCAGGAGAGGCTCACATCCAGGCAACCTTCAATAATATTATTGTATCAATCACCAACTCAACCGGCCAGGTGGTGGCTTGGGCCTCCGCCGGCAAAATGGGTTTTAAAGGATCTAAAAAGAACACACCCTATGCCGCTCAAATGGCCGCACAGGATTGTGCAACCAAGGCCTTTGAACTCGGCATGAGGAAAGTGGAGGTTTTTGTTAAAGGACCCGGTGCAGGACGTGAGTCAGCAATTCGTACCATTCAGGGGGTAGGCCTTGAAGTGCTGATTATCCGCGATGTAACGCCGCTGCCCCACAATGGCTGCCGTCCTCCTAAGCGTCGCAGAATCTAATTATTAACCGAACGAAAATCTATCTACCCAAATGGCAAGATATACAGGACCAAAAGTCAGAATTTCCCGCAAGTTCGGTCAGCCGATCCTCGGTGAAAGTAAGGTTTACGAAAGAAAACCGCATCCCCCCGGACAGCATGGCCGCACCCGTAAGCGCAAGCAGTCTGAATATGCTACCCAGCTTGCTGAAAAGCAGAAGGCTAAATACATCTATGGCCTGCTGGAAAGACAGTTTGCACACACCTTTGTGAAGGCAACAAGTAAAAAGGGTGTAACAGGTGAGGTACTCCTTCAGCTTTTGGAATCCAGATTGGACAACACTGTATACCGTTTAGGTATTGCACCCACACGCCGTGCAGCACGTCAGCTGGTAATTCACAAGCACATCGTCGTAAATGGAGAGGTAGTAAACTATCCTTCATACAACCTTCGTCCAGGTGATCAGGTTGGCGTACGTGAAAAATCTAAATCTCTGGAAACAGTGGTTGAAAGTTTGTCCAGAGGTTCTGCTTCCAAGTATAACTGGCTTGAATGGGACGGAACAGATATGACAGGTAAGTTCATCGCATTGCCTGCCCGACAGGATATTCCTGAAACAATTAATGAGCAGCTGATTGTCGAATTGTACTCCAAGTAATATTTAAAAACACGAATATGTCAATACTAGCATTTCAAATGCCCGATAAGGTGGTCATGGAGAAGTCAGATGACTTCCACGGGATGTTTACTTTCAAGCCCCTTGAAAAGGGCTATGGTGTAACCATAGGGAATGCACTCAGAAGAATCCTCCTTTCTTCCCTTGAAGGCTATGCAATCACAGGAATTAAAGTTCCTGGTGTGCTGCATGAGTTTTCTACCATTGAAGGTGTTGTTGAGGATGTGGCTGAAATCATCCTAAACCTGAAACAGGTTCGTTTCCGTAAAGTTTCAGATGCGCCTGAATCACGTATTACCATTGCTGTTAAAAAGCAAAAGCAGTTCAAGGCTTCCGATATCGGAAAGGCAACAGCAGGATTTGAAATCCTTAACCCGGAACTGGTAATCTGCAACCTGGATGATTCAGCGCACTTTGAAATTGAATTGACAATTGAAAAAGGACGCGGTTACCTTCCTGCAGAAGAAAACAAACCCAATGAACAGGTTTTCGGATTTATTCCGATCGACGCAATTTTCACGCCCATTAAAAATGTTAAGTACAGCGTTGAGAATACCCGCGTTGAGCAAAAAACCGACTACGAAAAACTCGTAATCGATATTGAAACAGATGGATCTATTCATCCGGAAAAGGCTCTTGAAGGTGCTGCTTTCATATTGATTCAGCACTTCCGTCTGTTCTCCGACAAATCAATTGAAATTGAAACTGGAAAGGACAGTGAAATTGAGCAGGTTGACGAAGAATTACTGCACATGCGTAAACTTCTCAAAACCTCACTTCATGACCTTGACCTCTCAGTGCGTGCTTACAACTGCCTTAAGGCAGCTGATGTTAAGACACTCGGAGACCTGGTACAGCTTGAAATTTCTGATATGATGAAGTTCCGCAACTTTGGTAAAAAGTCCCTGGCAGAGCTTGAGCAGCTCGTGGCTGAAAAGGGACTCACCTTCGGAATGGACCTGATTAAGTATAAACTTGAAGAAGACTAAGTTATGAGGCACGGTAAAAAAGTTAATCACTTGGGAAGAAAGACTGCGCATCGCCACGCGTTGCTGTCAAATCTGGCTTCTTCCTTAATCCTTAATAAGCGCATTACCACAACGGTAGCAAAAGCGAAAGCGCTCCGTAAGTATGTGGAACCTCTGCTTACACGATCAAAGGAAGATACGACGCACTCACGCCGTGTGGTGATGTCCTACCTTCAGAACAAAGAAAGCATGAAATCCCTGTTCGGTGAAGTAGCCGGACGCATTACTGACCGCAAAGGTGGATACACCCGGATTATTAAACTCGGAGATGCCCGCCTGGGTGACGGATCTGATATGTGTATGATGGAGCTTGTTGACTTCAATGATGTTTATAAGAAGGAGGGAGCAGCCAAAAAGGCCAAAACCCGCCGTTCACGTACCAAGGCCACAAAACAAGAAACAACTGCAGCTCCTGCAGCCGAAACTGAAAAGGAGTGATGACATTTGGACCTCAAATATCAAAGGGATTGAAATTCAATCCCTTTTTTATTTTAAGAGTCCTATACCCCAAAATACCGTACCCAGATAACTGAAAAAAAGACCCACAAGGTTATTTTTGCAAAACCCCAACGAAATGTCTCAGATCCAAAAGGCTTATTTACTTCTTCAGGATGGCTTGATGCTGGAAGGTACTGCCATCGGAAAACTCGGAACCACCGGCGGTGAGATTTGTTTCAATACAGGTATGACCGGCTATCAGGAGATCTACACAGACCCCTCGTATTTTGGTCAGATCATTGTAAATACCGCAGCGCACATCGGCAACTATGGAACAGTAAACGAGGAACAGGAAAGTGACAGACCTAAAATCAGCGGTCTGGTCGTTAATGATTTTTCCTCTGAATTCAGCCGCAAAACAGCCCGCGAAAGCCTTCAGCAGTATCTTGAAAAACATGGTGTGGTGGGTATCGCTGACCTGGACACACGGATGCTTGTAAGACACCTCCGCAGCAAAGGGGCCATGAATGCAGTTATTTCTTCCGATCTCACTCCTGAACAGCTTCAGGAAAGGCTTGCTTCCGTTCCTGATATGAATGGCTTGGAGCTTTCTTCAGTAGTTTCAACAACTGCACCCTATGAGTCGGGTGATCCGGGAGCACAAATAAAAATCGCTGCACTTGATTTTGGCATCAAAACCAATATCGTGCGATGCCTCAACGAAAGAGGATCCCTTGTAAAAGTATTCCCCGCTAAAACTCCGTTTGCTGAACTTCAGGCATGGGGACCCGACGGATATTTTTTGTCCAACGGTCCCGGCGATCCGTCCGTAATGACGTATGCAGTGGCCACCGCAAAAGAAATTCTCAACTCCGGAAAGCCTGTTTTTGGTATTTGCCTGGGCCATCAGATCCTGGCAATTGCTGCGGGACTTAAAACTTTTAAAATGCACCATGGCCACCGCGGTCTCAATCATCCAGTAAAAAATCTTTTGACAGGCCTCGGTGAAATGACTTCCCAGAATCATGGCTTTGCAGTCAGTAAGGAGGGTATTGAAAACCATCCGGAGGTGGAAGTTACTCATGTCCATCTCAATGATGGTACGATCATGGGAATAAGACTAAAAGATAAAAAAGCATTTTCCGTTCAGTACCATCCTGAAGCATCTCCGGGACCTCACGATTCCAGGTATCTGTTTGACCAGTTCATTTCAAATATTAAATCATCCGTTCAGGTTACTGCCTGAGCAAACATTTTTAACCAACAACTGAATTTTTTTATGAGCATTATTGAAAGCATTCACGCCCGCCAGATTCTGGATAGCCGCGGAAATCCTACTGTAGAGGTAGATGTTGTTACTGAAAACGGTGCCTTTGGCCGTGCAGCCGTACCATCAGGAGCCTCCACCGGAACCCATGAGGCAGTAGAGCTTCGCGACGGAGACAAAAAGAAATACATGGGCAAGGGAGTCCTTAAAGCAGTTGACAACGTAAACAAGATTATCGCAAAGGAAATCGTTGGAATGCCGGTCTTTGAGCAAACGCTCATTGATAAACTGATGATCGAGATTGACGGTACTCCCAACAAAGGCAAACTCGGTGCAAACGCAATCCTCGGAACATCACTGGCGGTAGCAAAAGCGGCCGCTCAGGAGTCCGGGCAGTCCTTATACCGCTATGTAGGAGGAGTAAGTGCGTGCACACTCCCTGTTCCAATGATGAATATCCTGAATGGTGGCAGCCATGCAGATAACTCTATTGACTTTCAGGAATTCATGGTGATGCCCGTAAAAGCAGATTCATTCAGCCGCGCATTGCAAATGGGAACAGAAGTTTTCCATCACCTTAAAAAGGTACTTCACGATAAAGGCTTGTCAACCAATGTCGGCGATGAAGGTGGATTTGCTCCAAACATTAAGTCTAACCAGGAAGCAATCGAGGTAGTGCTGATGGCTATTGAAAAAGCCGGTTTTAAGCCGGGTGTTGACATGTTTATCGCCATGGATGCAGCGGCTTCTGAATTCTATGATGCCAAAACCAAAACCTATCATTTTAAAAAATCAGACGGTAAAAAACTGAAGTCTGCAGAAATGGTTGATTTCTGGGCCGGCTGGGTTAAAAAGTATCCGATCATTTCTATTGAAGATGGTATGGCGGAAGATGACTGGGATGGTTGGAAAAAACTCACTGAAAAAACAGGTGATAAAGTACAGCTCGTTGGTGATGATCTTTTTGTCACTAATGTTACACGCCTCCGTCAGGGAATTGATAAGGGGGTTGGTAACTCAATCCTTATCAAAGTCAATCAGATCGGATCGCTTACGGAAACAATTGCTGCTGTTAATCTTGCCAGGCAAAATTCCTACAAGAGCATTATGTCACACCGAAGTGGCGAGACAGAAGACAGCACCATTGCTGATCTTGCTGTTGCACTTAACACAGGCCAGATCAAGACGGGCTCAGCTTCCAGAAGTGACCGTATGGCCAAGTACAACCAGTTGCTTCGTATTGAAGAAGAACTTGGTGAGACCGCATATTTCCCCGGGAAGAATTTCTGATTACTGTCTCAGTATATTCCTAAAAAAGCCCTCATACAGAGGGCTTTTTTTATGGCTTTAAAAGTTTCTCAAGTGCCCTGTCAAGATCTGCACCTCGCAGACCCCGGGCAATAATCCGGCCTTCCTTATCCAGAAGGAAATTATCGGGAATGGATCTTACCTGGTACTTCCCTGCAACCTCGTTGCTCCAGCCTTTAAGGTCTGAGACCTGCTGCCAGATCAGCTGATCGTCTTTAATAGCCTTGAGCCATGGCTCTCGTTTCTGATCAAGTGAAATGCCCAGAATGGTCAGGTGATCCCTGAACCTCTGATATGTTTTTACAAGGTTTGGATTTTCCTGTCTGCAGGGGCCGCACCAGCTTGCCCAGAAATCCAGCAGCACATATTTTCCGCGGAATGATTCAAGTGAAACCTGCTTCCCCTCAGGGTCAGCCTGAGTAAATGAGGGGGCAGATTTTCCGATTGACACTGCATCCAGTTTCTCAACAAGTTCACCCATTACCTTTCCGTAATAGCTGGACTTAACTTCCGGTTGTAAAGGAGTATACAATGGCTTCAGTACATCTACCCTGGGATTGGCACCGTACTGAATAGCGAGTATGAACGGCGCCACATATGAATCGGAGTGATTTAAGATCCAGGATCTGATAAAATTTTCCTTTCCCTGAGAGAGAGATTGAAAAGCAAACCGAAGACTATCCTCTTTAGGTCCGATTTCTCCTTTCTCGGCAAGTTCTTCAAAATACTCCTGAACGGCCCTGAGTTTGCCCTCAATAGCCTGAACCCCCTGATCATAGTCCAGCCATTCTGTTTGTGATTTTGAACCTGTGACTTCTGCGTCTGAAAAATTGTCGCCTGCCAGCTGAATTTTGACATCCCCGTGATCACAAAATAATGTTAAACTACCTGCCTCCGGCTTTCCGGAAATGCTCACCCTGTACGCAGTGGGAGCAGGCTGATTGATGCTGAGTTCAAATTTTCCTTTCTGGATAGCTGATTCAAAGGAAGTGGGTTTACCGAATACAATAGCTTCTGCCTTAAAAGAACCCTGGAACTTCGGACCTGCTGTGCCTGTGATTTTGCAAATGCCGCCCTGACCATAAAGTGTTGCCGAAGCTGAAATGCTTAAAATCAGCATGAAATAAAATAATCTGTAAACTGTCATAATCAATCAAAAAGCAAAAAAAATCCCATTTTTTTGGTGTCAAAGTCACCCCCCCTTTTTAAAGGGAAATTCTTTCGTTAACCATATTCAAAAATACCTTCTTTCAACGATGAAAAACAGGTGGGCTATCTATATTTGTGGTCCAAAAACTTATCACAGATGCTTTCTGTTTTAGCCACATCCTCTATAGCCTTTACGGTTATTATACTTGCACTGGTCCTGCTGCTGCTTTTTGCCCAGAAAAAGCTTGTTCAGTCCGGCCCGGTTAAGATCACGATCAACGGAGAACGTGAAATAACCGTTGCTGCGGGAAGTTCCCTGCTGTCAACGCTTGGAAATGAAAAAATATTTCTCCCTTCTGCCTGTGGCGGAGGCGGAACCTGTGCCATGTGCAAATGCGTGGTGGAATCAGGAGGCGGGGATGTTCTGCCAACAGAGGTTGGTCATCTTTCAAGGCAGGAAAGGAAAGAAAATGTTCGCCTTGGATGCCAGGTAAAGGTGAAAAATGACCTGAACATCAGGATACCTGAAGAGATTTTCGGAATTAAAAAATGGGAATGTGAAGTAGTCTCTAACTATAATGTTTCCACTTTCATTAAGGAGTTCGTTGTTAAGCTCCCTCCGGGTGAATCACTCAACTTTGAAGCAGGTGGTTATATTCAGATAGACGTTCCTCCGGTTACTGTTGATTTTAAAAATATTGATATCACGCCACATCCTGATCTTGGCCACAAACAGGATGTGTTCCAGTCAGACTGGGATAAATTCAAATTATGGGATCTCAAAATGAAAAATGAAGAGCCCATCTTCCGTGCATACTCAATGGCCAATCACCCTGCAGAAGGAAATATCATCATGTTGAATATCCGTGTGGCCACACCGCCATGGGATCGTGCCAATAATAAATGGATGGATGTTAACCCCGGTATTTGTTCTTCTTACATCTTCTCCAGAAAGCCCGGTGATAAAGTAATGATATCCGGTCCTTATGGTGAGTTCCATATCAATAAGACACAACGAGAAATGATTTATATCGGTGGTGGCGCAGGTATGGCTCCGCTGCGTGCTCAAATCTTCCACCTCTTCCATACCGAAAAAACCAATCGCAAAGTTTCTTATTGGTACGGTGGTCGTTCAAAGAAAGAACTGTTCTATACTGAACACTTCAGAAAAATTGAGAAGGAATTCCCCAATTTCAGATTCTACATCGGTCTTTCTGAACCTCTCCCGGAAGATAACTGGAAAACAAAAAAGAGTCTTGATGATCAGGAGGCTGATGGCTACACAGGATTCATCCACAAATGTCTCTTTGATAACTATCTTAAAAATCATCAAGCTCCCGAGGATGTTGAATATTACCTCTGCGGACCACCGATGATGAACCAGGCTGTCTTCAAAATGCTCGACGACCTCGGCATTCCAAAGGAAAACATCCGCTTTGATGATTTTGGCGGATAACTTCCGAAACTGAAAGCATTGAACCTGTTAAAGTCCTGCTCCGGCAGGACTTTTTATTTAAACACACTTCCGTTGTAGATTTGTCAAAAGCCCCGCATATGGATCTTACTTTGTTTTTCTCTCCTGTCCCGGAAGAAATTTTGAAGGACGCTGAAAGTCCGGGAAGCTTCCTTAAAAACATCAGGGTTTATGACGAAAAAATTCCTGATTACAGAACAGCCAACCTTGCAATCATCGGCGTACCGGAAGAAAGAGGTACTGATTCAAATGCCGGTTGTGCAACAGGTGCTGATTTTATACGCAAAAAATTATACCGCCTTAAGCGCGGAACCGGCAAAGCTCAAATTATTGATCTTGGAAATCTGAAACCGGGCTTAGACCTGGATGAAACCTATACGCGCTTATCTGAAGTGTGCCGGCTGTTGCTTGAGAACAATATACTTCCTTTGATTCTCGGAGGATCGCATGATCTTGATATCGGCCAGTACCGTTCTTACCAGGATTTGAATAAACTGGTAAGTTTTCTGAATGTGGATGCTTTTCTGGACCTTGAAGAGGGCTATGAGTTTCCGATGAATCGTCAGCACATAAACAAAGTGCTGATGCACGAGCCAAATTACCTGTTCAGCTATACGCACCTCGCACATCAGTCTTACCTGGCTGATCCCGGCATTACTGCTGTGATGGAAAAACTCTTTTTTGAAGCTTACAGACTTGGCACCATTCGCACCAATCTTATGGAAATGGAGCCGGCTATTCGCAGTGCAGACCTTCTTTCATTTGATATTACGGCTATTCGTTCTTCCGATGCTCCGGGCAATCAAATGGCCCAGCCATTCGGACTGACAGGAGAAGAGGCTTGTCAGCTTTGCTGGTATGCAGGTCTTAATGAAAAACTGAGCTCTGCCGGCTTTTATGAATACAACCCTTCAATGGATGATGAACAACAAAAAACTGCTGCAGTGGTGGCTACTATGGTGTGGTATTTTGTTGAGGGCTATTCAAACAGAAAAGCAGAGCAGGATTTTAAATCAAACGACTTCCTCCGTTTCTCAGTTGCCATGCCGGTTGAGCCTGAGGTGATGATTTTTTATAAAAGCAAAGTAACAGACCGCTGGTGGATGGAGGTACCCGGCTCCCAACGGGCCATGGTTGTACCCTGCACGTATGCTGACTATGAAACTGCGACCAGGGGCGAAGTACCGGAACGTTATATAGGTACCCTTTCAAGAATGATCTGACCTTTTTTCCCAGGTCAGTTATTGGTAAATAATACGGATGTCATAGTCAGTGATCCTCCAACCAGCTCATCATTAAAGAAGACAGGCACTTCGTCCTTGTGCGTTGCAGCAAGTGTATAAATAAGTGGCCAGTAGTGATCCGGAGTAGGAATTGCAAGTCTGGCTCCGGCACCCAGACGCTCATATTCTATTAATGGGGCATAATCCCTTCGCATAATGTGATCTTTGAAGGTCACATTCATTTCTTTTGCCCAGTCATACCCGTACCCCGGAACATTGAGTTTCTCAAAGTCAACCATCCTCAGATTGTGTACCATATTTCCACTGCCGATGATCAACACGCCTCTGTCGCGAAGGCTGATCAGTTCGCCGGCAAGATCAAAATGCCACCTTCCGGGTTTATAATAGTCTATGCTTAACTGAAGAACAGGAATATCGGCCTCCGGAAACATTCTGCGCACCACCGACCAGGTGCCATGATCCAGCCCCCAGTCGTGATCAAGTCCAATCTGAGTGCACTGTACGATTTCTTTGATTTCACCTGCCAGTTCCGGTTTACCGGGTGCCGGATATTGTACAGCATAAAGTTCAGGCGGAAAACCGCCAAAATCATGAATGGTTTTGGGATGGTTCATGGCTGTGACAAATGTCCCTTTAGTCAGCCAGTGGGCCGAAATGCATAAAACCGCTTCCGGTCGGGGCAAGGATGATCCAACCTGCTCCCAGATTTTACTGAAACAGTTTGATTTTATTCCATTCATAGGCGAACCATGGCCAATGAACAAGGCCGGCATTCGCCGGGTTTTTTTAAAACCTTTTGAGAAAGCTTTCAGATCCTTGAGATTCATTTAGAATGCTTTTTTAGTTGAACACAAAATCATATTTTGCTAATTTTAAATAAACAAAATATTATATTGAGTATAATTTTATTTATTGAAATCTTAACGAATTCCGGTTTTATAAAACCTATCAAACACCTTTTAATTAAGGTTAGTTCCGGACCGCATAAACCTACGATTCAGGTTTCTTAACGAATCCTTCACATCAATTTTAGGGGTACAGGCAAGGTCTTTTTTGTCAAAAATCCTACTTTTGCTCGCCTTTAAAATTGCTCAGGACTCTAGTCAAGAAAAGCTTTGAAATAGATGATCTGATCTGATAGTTAAAGGCCTCAACCTCAGTAACCTTTCCTTAATCCAAAACCAATAGCCTATGAAAAACCACTACTTGTCTATGGTGCTGGTGCTGTTAGTATCCATTTCAGGATATGCGCAGATTACCACATCAACCATTTCCGGAGTTGTTAAGGACTCCAATGGGGCACCCGTCCCCAACGCCACTGTACAGGCGGTTCACCTACCTTCAGGAACCAAGTACGGTACAATCACCAATACCAATGGAACTTATATTCTTCCTGCAGTTCGTGTTGGTGGTCCTTACAACGTAACTGTATCCTTCGTTGGTTTCCGAACAGAAACCATTCAGGTTCTTGAAGCTGATCTGGGATCAACAGCACACGCTGATTTTGAACTTAAAGAGGAAAGCACAACCCTGAGCGAAGTTCTTGTAACTGCTGAGGGTGGCCGCGTTTTCTCTAAAGACCGTACAGGTGCTGCACAAAAATTCGGACGCAACGAAATTACTTCAGTTCCGATCATCGGTGCACGTACGATTGATGGTGTTACAAAATATAACCCTAATGGCGATGGCCGCTCTTTTGGTGGTCAGGACTCCCGTCTCAACAATTTCACTATTGACGGATCTCAGTTCAATAATGGTTTCGGTCTTGGATCATCTGCTCAGGCCGGTGGTCGTACAGGCGCAACTGCAATCTCATTGGATGCTATTGACCAGCTTCAGGTAAACGTTGCCCCTTTTGACATCCGCCAAAGCGGTTTCGTAGGTGCCGGTATCAACGCAGTTACACGCTCCGGAACAAATAAGGTTGAAGGATCCGTGTACCAGACTCAGAGGAACAACTCTTCCACATTTACAGGAAATAAGGCATACGATGTGCCTGTAACAGCTTCAAAATTTAATGAGAAAGTTCAGGGCTTACGTCTTGGTCTTCCAATCATTAAGGATAAGCTTTTCTTCTTTGGTAACTATGAAAACCTCGAAAAGACTGAGCCCGGTACAACCTGGATATCTGACGGCTCTCCGCTGTCAGGTTCTCAGGTTTCACGTGTTAAGTATTCCGACATGGAAACACTCTCAAACTTCATGCGCGATAATTTCGACTATGAAACTGGTCCTTGGGAAGGTTACAATAACGCGGTTAAATCAGAAAAATTCCTTGTACGTCTTGACTGGAATATCAACGACAAGCACAAACTGATGGCCCGCTATGTATTCCATAACTCTGATGCAGAGATCAATATCTCCAACTCACAGTCTGCAGGAGCCGGAAGCCGCACAACAAATGCCAATGCAATGGCATTCCAGAACAGCGGTTATATTATTCTTGACAACACCCGCTCTTATGTTCTTGAGTTGAATAGCCGCCTGTCCAATACCCTGCACAATAACCTGATCATTGGTTATGATAAGCAGATTGAAGACCGTGCATACCGTTCACAGCTTTTCCCGACCATCGACATCAGGGAAGGCTCCAATACCTACACCTCAGTAGGTTTTGATCCGTTCACGCCAAACAATAAGTTGGATTATGGTACTTTCCATATTACGGATAACCTGACCAAGTACATGAATAAGCACACCATCACACTGGGCTTTAACTTTGAAAAGTACAAGTCAAACAACTTGTTCTTCCCGGCATCTAATGGCGTTTATATCTTCAACAGTCTTGCTGATTTTTATACTGCTGCCAACCAGTCTATTGCCAATGGCGGAGCCCCTTCAGCTTTTGCACCTGCAAGATTTCAGCTGCGTTATTCTGCACTCCCTGGTGCAAAGGAGCCTCTTCAGGTTCTGAAGACCACCCGCCTTGATGTTTATGCACAGGATGAGTTTAACGTGACTGAAGATTTCAAGCTTACCTTCGGTGTACGTGCTGCGGTTATCGGATTTGAGGATACTGCAATTGAAAACGAAACGGTTACTGCACTCACTTTTGCCAATGGCGAAAAGTTTAACACAGGCGTTCTTCCCAAAACCCAGGTATTGTGGGAACCCCGCATTGCCTTCAACTGGGATAATGATGCAGTACTGCGTACACAGATTCGTGGCGGTACAGGTATTTTTACCGGCCGTCCTCCATACGTGTTCGTGTCAAATCAGGTGGGTAACAACGGTGTGTTGACAGGATTTATTGATGTCAGCGGAAACGCAGCGGCCAATTACGGCTTCACCCCGCGTCCGAATGACTTTTTTATTCCTCAGACCCCTACGTTGCCTTCAACATTTGACCTGGCATTTACTGACCCGAATTACAAGTTTCCTCAGATGTGGAAAACCAACATTGCAATAGATCAGAAACTTCCATTTGGTCTGATTGGTTCAGTTGAATTCCTATACAACAGGTCAATCAATGCTGTGCATTACTACAATGCCAACCTGGATAACCCTACAACTACCCTCAAAGGACCGGATGCCCGTGATCGTTTTGCAAATAACGATAATGGCGTTCGTGTAAACGACAACGTTTCTATGGGTGCAGTCCTTACAAACCGTAATGGACCTTATTACCAGGGTCTGACCTTTAAAATTGAAAAGCCTTACCAAAAAGGATTCTGGGGTTCATTTGCATGGACTACATCCCGTGCATATGACTACATGAGTGCGGGTTCCATTGCAAGCGGAAGCTGGCAGAGTGCACGTTCAGTCAATGGCAACAACAAGCTTGAATTGTCACGATCTAACAACAACCTTCCTAACCGTTTCGTAGGACTTGCAGGTTACAGAATAGAGTATGGAGATAAGTTCGGCGGCGCAACTACCCTGACCCTTGGATACATTGGTGACCAGGGCAGTCCGTTCTCTTATTTTGTTGCAGGCGACCTCAATGGCGACCGTGTACGTGACAACGAGTTGATGTATGTTCCTCTCGACGCTACACAGGTAAGGTTTGCAAACAACGCTGTTTCTTCAACAGTGAATGGTCAGACTTCTACTGTGACTTACACGGAGGCTCAGCAGCAGGAGGCCTATGCAAAATTTATAGAGCAGGATCCTTACCTCTCAACACGTACGTTAAATTATGCGGAGCGAAATGCACTGACACTTCCTTATCTGCACCGCTTTGATTTCTCTATCGCTCAGGATTTCAATGTTAAGGTGAAAGGATACAAGAATACCATTCAGGTTCGTTTTGACATTCTGAACTTCGGTAACATGCTCAATAACAAGTGGGGTGTTTCCCAGCGCTCAACCAACCCTGCGGTTCTTCAGTACCAGTCACTAAATGGCAATGGTGAGCCCGTATTTAAACTTGCTACTCAGCGTGAGGCTGATGGAACCAATGTTCTTATCAAAGACACTTATTCCAGAAACTCATCTGTATTTGACGTATGGCAGGCTCAGCTTGGCATCCGTTACATTTTCTGATCCGGTTTACCGAGTCATCAATAAAAAAGGACCTGAATTTTCAGGTCCTTTTTTTATATCTGTCATTTTAAAAAAACCGGCAGAAAATCAGACATGTCTTGATAAACTGACGGTCACAGTAGCTTTTTCGCAGGGGCCGCCAATTGGGGGGTTGTGTTTTGAAACAGAAAGTGTAATGGACTCTGCTTTCAGGAAATTCAGTAAGATTTTTTCACAGATACCTTTTGCAAGAGCTTCCAGGAGGCCTTTGGGTTTTTGCATCTCTTCCCGGATCAATGAGTAAACGGCAGCGTAGTCAATCGTATGAGTAATCTCATCGTTGCTTATGGCGCCGGAAGGACTGAAATCGATATGCAGCGAAACAGTAAATTGATTACCGTTTACTTTTTCTTCCGGATATAGTCCGTGGAAACTGTGGAAGATCAGATTTTCAAGCGTAATTCTGAAGTTCATTCAATCTCATCAAAGAATGATCCGGTTGACTTTTTTACTGACTCCCGTGATGGTTCCGGGGTTTTAATTAGAACGTCCTCCCTCTTTGCAGTTTCTTCAGGGATGATTTCTTTTTTTGCTTTCGCCTGATATTGTTCAGGATGAAAACTATCTCCCATCTTCTTCAGCCGCTCTGCCCGGTCGGTAAGTTCTGCTGCAAGCCTTAATAAATCTGCTGAGAAATTATCTTTTTGCATCAGCATACCTCTGTATTCCTGGACCAGATCTTTCAGACGATTTTCGAGGCCATCAATAATTTGCTGTGATCGGGTTTCCGCTTCCTCAACAATTTCTTTGGCCTTTGCCCTCGCCTCATACATTAATCCCTCTGCTTGCAACTGGGACTCTCTTAACTGTAACTCTGCAGCTTTACCGGCCTGTTCAATAAGATTGTTACCGGTATCCTCTGCTGTCTTCAGCGTCTTAAATAAGGTGGTCTCCACCTCTCTTAATTTTGCCACTTCCCGCTCAGATGATTCAAGACGGAGCTTGGCTTCTCGGAATTCCTCCTGCAGCTTTTCCCATTCCTGAGAAAGTGTGGTCAGAAATGCTGTAACCTCATCCTTGTCATACCCGCGCAGGTTTTTTTCAAATGTCTTCTGACGGATTTCAAGCGGAGTAATTTTCATGATTCCCGGGTTTTTCAGGGTTGTTCTTTTTGAAGTTTCCAGACGGATATGATTCGGTCGTCGCCTGCACTTGCAAAGGTATCATCATTTATCCAAACGAGCCGGTTCACAGAATGACCATGACCTGCATGACGGGCCTTGTCCAAAACCCTGTGCAGGCTAAGATCTCTGGACGACCAGATCTTTATGGTTTTATCCATGCTACAAGTTAAAAAATGTTCTCCGCCGGGACTATAGATTACATGATTCACGGCAAACAAATGCGCAGTAACCTCCCGGCATTCGGGCCCCTGGTCATTCCACTCCCAGCATTTGATCTTTGCATCCCTTGATCCGCTCAAAAGATATTTTCCGTCAGGACTCCAGCAAAGTGTAAAAACAGACAAATGATGCGCCTGCCAATCTTCGGTAACTGTGCCTGATCGGGTATCAAATATTTTAACAGAGCAATCACTGAAACCAAGAGCCAGATTGCCTGTAAGCGGATGTATCGCAATGGTCCGAAGACTACCTTCTGAAAGTTTTAATTTTGCAATGGTTTTTAATTCGGCAGGATCAAGAATTACCAGCTCTCCTGCAGATGTGCCCGCATATACCCGCCCTCCCGAAACCTTGAGATCAAAAA
Organism: Cyclobacteriaceae bacterium; assembly: GCA_049430945.1. Classification (GTDB taxonomy): domain Bacteria; phylum Bacteroidota; class Bacteroidia; order Cytophagales; family Cyclobacteriaceae; genus ELB16-189. The sequence goes on along the minus strand of JBMTCO010000005.1, from coordinate 47,841 downwards.
TGGAAACGCTGCCCAGAGCTGATGATGCTACGCGCTCTTTTTTAATTACGTCAATTGCATGAATGCCCTCATTATTTTGTCCTGCCAGCAGGATTCCTGTTGAAGGGATAAAGCACATGCTGTAAACCGAACCCTCTGTTCTGGCAATAAGATTCCCCTGATCCGGATGATCCAGATTCCAGCGAACAATCATTCCGTCACCACCGGCGGAAAAAAATGATTTATCGTCTCCGGCTGACTCAAGCTGATAAATACAGTCCCGGTGGCCCTGAAACTTAAATACCTTTACTGCGAGTGCTCTCTTTTTATTTGGGTCAGCGATCATTTATGTTTTGGCAAAATTCGGTGTAAAACTATATTTAACCATGCCATTGCATCAAATTCGGCAAATTAGTCCCGGTTCAGTCCTGGCTGTATGGAAGGTGGAGGAGGAGGCAGGGGTCTTTGAAGCAGCCCTGCCACAGGCTGATCAATGTCCTGAACAAATAAATTTTATGCGAAAACGCCTTGAATGGCTTGGCGGACGGTTTCTGATCAATTACCTGTTCACGGGAGAAGGCTTACATTATCAGGGACTCGCCAAGGAAGAATCCGGGAAACCATTTCCGATTGGCTTGGATTACCAGATCTCATTGTCTCATTCCTTCCCTTTTATTGCCGCTCAGATTCACCCGACGATGCCTGTTGGCATTGACCTTGAAATTTTACGCCCTAGGATGGCGCAGGTGATTCCAAGGGTTTTGTCTCCGGAAGAACAAACAGACGCTGGTAATGATCCGCTGAAACTCGGTGTTTACTGGAGCGCGAAAGAGGCGCTTTATAAAATTTATGGAAAAAGAAACCTGATTTTTTCCAGGCATCTGCTTGTTGAACCTTTCATTTTATCAGAATCCGGGATTCTGAATTGTAGTATTATCTTCAGGGATCAGCAATGGAATGTTCAGTTGGACTATATTTCGGCTCCTGAATTTATTCTTGCGTCCACCAAAACTGTTGAAATGAAATGAAAATCTTTCTCAATGTTCTGCTGCTCATTACTTCGTCCGCACTATTTGCTCAGGTGATAAAACAACCACTTGAAGCCATAGGTCAGGATGGTAAGTACGTTCAGCTTAATGGGGGTGATAGCAAAGGCGTTGTCATTTTTTTTACTGCCACGCGCTGTCCGTATGATGATCATTACCTGGAACGAATGAAAAAATATGCCTCCCGGTATGCCGGAAAAATTCTTTTTTATTTTGTGAATGCCGCTTCGGAGGATACCCCGGAAGACATCAGGAAAAAACTTAATTCATGGGGCAATGAAATACCATATCTTCATGATCCTGATCAGAATGTTCTGCGGGCACTGAATGCAAAGCGAACTTCTGAAGTTTTCTTTTTACTTCGAACCGAACAAGGACTAACACTTGTATACAGGGGACCGCTGGATGATAATCCTCAGGTACCCGAAGATGCTGATAAGAATTATCTGCTGGATGTCATCGAAGCAACATTGAATGGGGTACAACCGGAGGCAGTAACCGCACGGCCAGCAGGTTGTTTTATCCGTTTGAAGTATTGATTAGAATAGACCCACAGAATCAAAGAAGGATCGCTGTCTGCTGATTTTAAGATCCTGCAGCAGACTGGATTTTACCCCAATATTGAAACTATAGAACTGCATCCGCCCGAACGGAACCCAGTTCAGACTCATTGTCCAGCAATGAAGATCTCGGGTGAATGAGATATTAGTTTGGGTAAATTCTTTTCGGTCCAGATCATATCCGGTATTATACTGGATCTTCCATTTTTCGGATAGACTTATATCACCATTGATGCGGATGGTCTGGATGATTCTGGATTTTTCAAATCCGGTTTTTGTGTAGGTAAAGCTATAATTCAGCCGTAAATTCCAAGGAATGTTGAAATCAACATAAGCATCAGGGTTTGCGAGCAGGAAGTTGCGATCGCCTTCATTGAGATTTGATTCGGCAATCTTTTCTCTGGTATTTTTATCCTTGTCGCGCCCCTTGGGGCTGAGGTTTGTTCCGAAGTTAAGTCCGGCACTTGAAAGTTGACCGATTTTGAATTTTTCTCCTTGCCAGGCATACCGGTCTACTCTTTCCTGAAATACAACGCCTCTCACGATGCTGTCCAGCCTGTACTGATAAGGTTCGAGCGTTCCATTGAAATTCAGATTAATTTTATCATTAAGGATGCTGGTGTTGGCGCCAAGTGAGAATGGCGACAACTTGAACTCTTCTGCCTGAAAATTGTATCCACTATTTATGGATAATGAATTAAAAAGTGAAATTTTCCTTGCTACTGTATCAGTCTTTCCTTTCACTTTCATTTCAATGGTATTATTGATTCCGAATCCAAGTGTTTGTGCTCCTTGTCTCCTGGATTCTCCGTAGGCAAAGCCCTGATGAACGGAGTAGTATTGTTTCTTTTCTCTGACCATAAACTCCTGAAAATATCCTTTTGCGGGATTTGTATAATCTGGCTGATAAGAAAAGCTTACACTTGGTGCAATAACATGTCGCAGGGCCTGGATTCTTTTGTCCTTTCCAAAGTAGGCCATTCCAAAAATCCGTGTGTTGATGCTGCCGCTCAATGCATAGTTTGAAATGCGATTGAATCCATTGACCGTGTCAACTACAACCGGATTACCCTCACTATTCAGCCCCCATTTTAATTTATTGAAATACCAGACCTCTGAATAATCTATGGATGGATTGAGTGTGAAGAATCTGAATAATTTAATGGAGGTAGACAACGGAATCGAATGTCTTACACCTTTACGTGATTGCTGAAAAAAACTGCTCAGGTTTCCAAAAGTGAAAGGAGCAATGGAGTCCTGATAGACAATGTCACCTCTGGGGCCGGGCCTTCCTATTCGGATGGCGTTGGTAATCTGATTGGTTGCAACGCTGGTAAGTCTGAAGTTCAGATTTTCGAGGACGTCCACGCCTCTGGCCGCCTTTCGAAAAGGATAAACGTTATTCAGGTTGAATGAAAGATCGGGAGCAGGAATATCCACGCGCTTGGTGGCAAGATCCTGATTGTGTCTCATATTTACACCCAGCGTAATGCCTGCCGCCGGAAAAGATTTAGAGTAAGAGATATTTGAACTCATCTTCGTGGTGGTCTGATCCAGCCTGCTGCTGTTCGGTGATGCATTAATACCCAGATAATTATTATTCGAAAAAGAAGAGGTTGCCGCATTTACACTGGCCGAAAATCGCCCCGTGCCCTTACTTTCCGGTGTGTGTGACCAGGTCAGCACGAAATCTTTTTTGGAATTTTTTTCTTCAATCTTGTCAGATATCCGGTTGTTGGTAAAGTTGAAATTGAAGGCTCCGTTATACTTATACCTGGTTTTGTAGTTCATATTCATCTGCAGGCCGGTTGATCCCCTGGAGTACACGTCGCCGCGAAGTGTCAGTTTCAGATGATCACTGATATTAAAGAAGTAACCTCCGCCACGAAGAAAAAATCCTCTGCGTCCTTCCTCGCCATAGGTGGGCATGATGATTCCGGAGGTTGCCTTTATTTTGGAAGGAAACATTCCGAACAAAAATGCAAGTGGCGTCGGTATGTGATTGAATTCAAGGTAAAAGGGACCTGAAACAATCTTATCCCCGGGAATTGCTTTGGATTTTGTAGAAATTACACGGAAATGAGGGTCAGGAAGGTCGCAGGTGGTGTACGCATTGGTGGTGCTGAATAATTCCCCTTTTGTATTTTTAAATACAGACGCTCCATGAAGTAGTCCTTCGCCCTGCTTTGTAACTACTTCTTTGATGCGGGCCTGTTTGGTTTTGAAATTATAAACGATTTCTTTGGTTTCATATTTCTCCTGTCCATTCATGAAAATGGGAAACCCGACCCGTCGTCCTGAAGAATCAATCTTTCCGACAGCCGTAAGCGTTGATTTCTCGTAATCAATAATTATTTCCTCTGCCTCCAGCTGTATTTCTCCGTAAACAATTTTTGCCTGACCATACAGCCTGACAATCTTAGTATCCAGGTTTGAGTTTATGGAGTCCTTGGCTGAATAAATAATTGTAGATTCAATATCGTTAGAAACCGGCTTTTTAACCGAATCCTGAGGGCTTTTAACAGTATCGGCTACGTCCCTAACAGCCACGGCAGTAGGTGCCGGTCGGCTTCTTCCCGTGCGTTGGGCGGAGACTGTGAGTGCACCAGCCAGGATCAATAAGGTCAAAATGGGACGCAGAGGTTTCAGGGCTGTTTATGAATTGCTAAAAAATTCGGAAATTGGGCCAAATTTACCGCAAAACCACAACTTTCTTTTCAATACCGTGCGGAATATCGGCATCAAACTTCTTTTACTGGCACTTACCCTGCTGAACTTTTCAGGTGTTGAGCGCCCGGAACCCAAAATTAGTGTACCTGCGGGCAGTAAGGTTCGTGTCGTTGTGATTGATCCGGGCCATGGAGGTAAAGATCCGGGCTCCAGTGGTAAAAAGGTAAAGGAAAAAGAAGTCTCCCTGAAAATTGCTCTGCTGCTGGGAAACTATATAGAGAAAAACCTTCCTAATGTTAAGGTCATTTATACCAGAAAAGATGACCGGTATCTGGATCTGAATGAACGCGCCGAGATTGCAAATAAGGCTAAAGCGGATGTTTTTGTCTGCATTCATGCAAACAGTGCACCCCGGGCTGAGGCTCATGGAACTGAAACTTATGTGATGGGTCTGCATAAAACACAACAGAATTTTGATGTTTCAAAGCGCGAAAACTCGGTAATGATGCTGGATGAAAAATATGAGGAGAATTATGAAGGCTTTGATCCTACAAGTCCTGAATCGTACATCCTTTTTTCGCTGACCCAGTCCGCTTTTCAGGAAAGCAGTCTTAAACTTGCCGAAAAGGTTGAAAATCAGTTCAGGGTGAAAGCAGGCAGAAAATCAAATGGGGTGAAACAGGCCGGTTTCTGGGTCTTGTGGAAAACAACCATGCCAAGTATTCTGACAGAGGTAGGATTTCTCACCAATGCGAGCGAGGAAGCTTATCTTGGCAGCGCCGCAGGACAGGAAGCAATTGCCGCATCTTTGTTCAGGGCATTTAAAGATTATAAAACGCAAATAGAAGCCATTAACTGATTATCGTGAAACATAAAGAAATTATTGTAGGAATCTTTGCCGCAGCCGCACTTGCGCTATTATACTTCGGATTTAACTACCTGAAGGGAACAGATTTCTTTGCTGATCATGGGAACTATTTCGTGAAATATGACAACGTTAGTGAGCTGGCAGTTTCCAACCCCGTACTTGTAAATGGTTATGCTGTAGGCAGGGTCAGCAGGATCAGCCTGATGCCAAAACAAAAAAATAAAGTTCTGGTAGAGCTTGAAATTGAAGGTAATGTCAGGGTTGGCAAAAATGCAAAAGCCACGCTGAGCAGTGCGCTGCTTGGAAGCAAATCAATTTTGCTTGATCTGGGAGATATTTCAGCTCCTATTGAGAGGGGTGATACAATTACAGGCGAACTGGCAAAAGGTATGCTGGATCTTATTTCTGAAACAGCGAGCCCCGTTGCCTATGACATGCAGTCAACTCTGAAAAAATTTAACGGTATTATTGATGATCTTACCGTTACACTGAATGAAATCAATCCAGTTATTCATCGGTTTCGCGAAACGCCGGGAAAACTCAATACGATGCTTGACCAGGGAAATCAAAGTATGGTTGAGCTGACCTCCACCATCCGGGATGCCTCTGAAAAGCTGAAAGGAACAATGTCTGAACTGGATCCTACCCTGAAAAATCTGAAGGTCATATCTGACTCCCTCAGACAACTAGAGATTAACAGGACCCTTGTCAAAACTCAAAAAACACTTGAGGAACTGACCGATCTCATGGCCAGACTAAAGAAAGGAGATAATACAGCAAGTAAATTGCTTACCGATGATACACTCTATAAAAATCTGAATAGTGTGCTTACCAGCATTGACAGCCTGACCAGCCACATGAATAATAATCCTGATCATTTTTTTGCTCCGCTCGGAAAGAGTGCCAAAAAGATCAAAAAGGAATTACTTAAGGAGGAAGAACGTAACAGAAAATCTCAATAACGCCGGCTGATACCGGACCATGGAAAACAAAGAAATCAAAGCACTTATTTCCCTTCTGGATGATCAGGATGTTCAGGTTGCCGGCCTCGTTGAACAAAAGATCAGAAGCCTGGGGACCGGAATAATTCCTCATCTGGAGAAGGAGTGGGAATCGGCGCTAAGTCCTGATCTGCAGTCAAGGATTGAAAATCTGATTCACGACCTGCAAACAGAGCTGCTCAAAGAACGTTTGCAGGAATGGCATAACAGCCCGGATAGGGACTTGCTTACCGGAATGTGGATTGTGGCCACCATTCAGTATCCTGATCTTGATTTACAGAAACTGCGGCAGGAGCTTGAACAAATCCATTATGATGTATGGCTGACTTTTTCTGATGGCATGACTGTCATGGATCGGATAAAAGCACTTAACAGCGTACTGTTCTCAAAACTTCGGTTTGGTGCGAATACCAGAAATTTTCACTCACCGGGAAACTCCATGATCAATGTGGTTCTGGAGTCAAAAAAGGGTAATCCCATTAGCCTTTGTGTTATATATATGCTGGTGGCAACCAAGCTGAAGCTTCCTGTACATGGTGTGAACCTGCCTAATATGTTCATGCTGCTTTGCCGTGACGAAAGCCATGACTTCTACATCAATGCATTTAATAGAGGTCTTATATTCACGAGAAAAGATCTCGAAACGTATATACTGGAAATTCAGTTGACCCCGCAGTCTTCCTTTTTTGAGCCATGTTCAAATGAGGACATTATCAGGAGGTCACTTCGTAATCTTGTAATCGCCTTTGACAAGCTTGGCGAGCATGCAAGATCTGAAGAGGTTAAAGCCTTATTGTTGTCGATTTCCGATGGAGGAACTGCTGATCTCTGAACAATTCAATTTTTAAGCGGCGGTATTCTGAAAAGTAAAAAAGGCGCATTGAATTTTTTTCTCTGAATCAGGGATATATTATGCAGTGACCTGTATTGAAAAACTGAAAATTTTCTTTTGATTTTTCTTTTCCGTGGTTTGTGCAGCAATTCAGAAAGATCTTGCCTAAGCTTCTTTTTAAGACCTGAATACCAGTCTGTATGATCTGACCAGCTGTCGCAGGCCGGACACTGCGTCTTATCCCATGCCTTTTTGCAACCGGGACAAATTCCTCCTGTTTCGAATGTGTTCCAGCTGTGTCCACAGAGGCAATACCATGTGTGATCAGCCTGCGGCTTCCAGCTGCAGCCCGGGCAACTGGTTTCTGAATGATTTTCTTTCATAAAATAGAATTGCGTCAAAAATCAGGGAGTCAATTGTATTGGTTTTACAATGAAAGAAAATTCTTGTTAAGGAATAATAGATGGAATTTCCTTGTTGTATTTCCACTACAATCAGGAGCATTTTATTTGTGGAAAAATTAAACGAAATAACTATGAAGTTTTCTGAAGAATTTCTTGAGTCTTTTGCGTCTCTTTTTGGTCAGGAGCAGGCAGACTCTTTTTTGATCCATAATCTGGATAAGTATGTTACCCCCGATTCCTCAGTCAATCCGGAGTCAAATAGTGAAGAGAATGATGAACAGATACCTGTAGAGGAAAAGAAGGATCCTGAAACTGATTAACCTTTTCCCGAATCAAACCGTAAAAAAGAATTAGATTAAATTTAACTTCTTTTTCTTCCCCTGTCGTTTTTCTAAATACTAAAGCTGCATGACTGTTATTACCAACGATGTACATCGCCAGTTTGCTGAGTTTTTCCCTGATCTGCGGATCAGACCTTTTGCTTATCTGTTAAGCGAACGCTTACTGGAAGGACATATCTGTATCAATCCGGAAGAAACGCTTAATCAGCCCCCTTATAATCTGACAGAATTACCTGATTGGTCCAAGCTTTCAACCTGGGTTGGAACGGAGGAAACAGACATCAAACCCTTTATACTGACCAATGGAAAGTTATACCTGCACCGTTATTTCAGGTATGAGGCTAACGTCATTAATAAAATAAAAGCAGCGGTTGTCAAAAGTTCATCATTACGTGCTGAGCGTGAAGAATTGCTGCTTAGAAATTTAGATTTTATAAAGTCCCTCGGAACATCATTTCCGGAACTTACTCCGGGAATTACAGGTACGCCTGAGGCGGTTGACTGGCAGCTGGTTGGTGCCATGCGTTGTCTGTTGTCAGATTTTTCAATTCTTACCGGTGGTCCCGGTACAGGCAAGACAACCACTTTGGCAAAAATTCTGAAAATTTTTCATCGCATATATCCGGATAAAATTGTTCACCTCACTGCCCCGACAGGTAAGGCCGCCATGCGTATGATTGAATCGCTTCGTAAATCAGTGGCTAACGAACCTGAAAACATCAGGAAGTGGATACAGGAAATTCCGGCGCTGACCATACACAGCCTGCTTGGCTATAAAAGAGGCACGGTTCACTTCAAGCACAATAAATCAAATCCACTTCCTTATGACCTGATCGTTGTAGATGAGTCAAGTATGACAGATATGCCAATGATGAGTAAACTGATGGATGCCTTGCCTGAGCATGGACGATTAATATTACTTGGCGATCAGAACCAGCTCGCATCTGTAGAAGCAGGAAGTATGCTGGGAGATCTTTGCCGTTCTGCAGGAACACTTAATGCCTTCTCCTTTTCCGATCAGAATTGGTTTAACCGTTTTATAACCGATGAATCACGCTGCATTCCCGGGCAGCCTGTTCCTGTTCCAAACGCGGGTCTTCTCTCCGGATTCATCACTGAACTTAAGTACAGCCACCGGTTTAATGCGCTGGGTCTGATCGGAAATGTTGCAAAAGCTGTCCTTCATAATGATGCGGACACACTTGGTGAACTGACAGACCTGTACCAAAAGACGCGTGATCAGGATAAAAAATCTCCGCAGTTACTTTTTGATGTTGAATATGACGAAGAACTTCTGAAGCAATTTGCTTCCGGATATGAGGCCTTCATAAAAGAAGACGACAAATCCGAAGCTTTGAAAAAACTGAACTCCATTCGCATTCTCACAGCTGTACGGGAGGGTAAATTCGGTCTTTATGAACTGAATAAGCGCATTGAGCAATACCTGCAAAGTAAAAAGCTCATTAATACGGGAACTGTCTGGTATAAACACCGCCCTGTATTGATCACAAGAAATAACAGCGAGCTGGGACTTGTGAATGGCGATGTCGGCATTGTTCGAGAAGATGCTGAGGGCACATTACGGGTTTGGTTTGATTCAGGAATCTTGGATGAGCATGGCAAACCCGTATTGCGGTCGGTTCTTCCGGCGTACCTCAGTCATACAGAAACAACCTATGCCATGACCATCCACAAGAGTCAGGGAAGTGAGTTTGATTCCGTTATGATTTTTCTTCCGAAGGAACCCGGACACAGGCTTCTTACCCGTGAACTATTATATACGGCTATCACCCGCGCCAAACAGTCCGTGATCATTTCTGGAACCAAAGACCAGATCATAGCCTGCGTCGGTCGCCAGGTCACCAGAGCTTCCGGAGTCAGCGAGAAACTTAGCCGTCCCTCCATTCCTAACTGAAAAAAATAATCAATGCCATTTTTACTGCATGTTTCAAATGACCTGAAGAGGCTTGCCGGCCGTCTTTGTACCGATATGGCCGCCCATAGCCACGGTCTTGGTGTGATGAGATCACAGCTTGTGATTACTCAGACTGACGGCATGAGCAGTTGGCTCAAAAATACCATCGCCGCTCAGACCGGAATCGCATCCAACATTCAATTTGTCCAGCCTGCTGATGTGGTAAGTCGACTTGAGTGGATCGCGGCAGGTATTAATCAGCGACAGGATTCATTTTCAAAAGAAGAGATCTGCTGGGTAGTGTATTCAATTCTGGACTCACCGGCGTTCCGTGAAAAATTTCCTGAGGTTGCGTCTTACTATGACCGGGATGTGATCCGAATGGCGACCCTTGCGCAGAAAGTTGCCGATTTGTTTGATCAGTACCAGATCTACCGTTCAGACGACATCACCGACTGGAATAATCTTACTGACCAAGAAATTGAGAACTCAGAAGACTGGCAACCATATCTCTGGAGGAAGTTACGGGACAGTTTCGGAGACAACGCAAAGGACAGAACCCAGATTGCCGGACTGATCATCAGCAAATTAAATGAGCCTGAAGTGCGTGAGCGCATTCTTGAAAAGATGCCCCACCTGTACATTTTTGGAATTGCCGTAGTCACCCCATTTTTCCAGAAAATTTTTAAAGCCCTTTCCGGATTTGTTGACATCCATATGTTTCTGCTTAATCCTGCGCCTGAGGTTTACTGGCTGGATTACTTTTCAGAAAAGCAGCTTGCACGATTTACCGGGAAATATGTAAACCCGCTCTTTGAAGGAAATGAACCTCATGGAAATGATCTGCTGCTCAACTGGGGTGGTATCATCAAGGAATCTTTCTGGTTATTGTTTCAGGATGATGAACTGATTAACCGCTATGATGACAGTCTGGCCGTAGCGCCTGAAAATCCGACTAACCTTCTTGCCCGCCTTCATTACGGCATATATAAAAATATGACCTTCCGGGACCTTCAGGAAGGAAATGAAATTGCCATTGGTGCGCAGGATCATAAGGATGGTTCGGTAATAATTAACGGCTGCTATACTCCTCCTCGTGAAGTAGAGGTGCTGTACAATTATTTTGTTTCACTGGTTGACAAAGAAGGATCAGACTATTCTGCACGCGATTTTCTGGTGATGGTGCCTGACATTGACTTGTATGCACCATATATACATGCAGTTTTCGGCAACTCTGCTAACCGATTCCGATATTCAATAGCTGATGAACTGATTGCATCAGAAAATAATCTTTTCGCTGCTCTGAAGGCACTCCTTGAATTCGATGGTCTGCGCTTTAAGGCAGAAGAAATCATGGGAATGCTGGATTTTCCATACATCAGGCGCAGATTTCAGTTTGATGATCTGGATGAAATCAGAAATGCCATCAGGCAGGCTACAGTTTTTTTCGGCCTTGATGGAACGAACGATGACGACAGCCGCAAAATCAGCTGGACCACCGGCCTTAAAAAGATGATTTATGGGTTGTGCATGCAGCCCGAAGGAGATGCATCCTATTCCGATGGCGTTGATTTGGTTCCTGTTCTTGATACGGAAGAAGGAGCCGGAGGACTGGATCGCATCAGACTTGCTTATTTTTTACGAGTCCTTCGTGATAAAATTGAGATGCGTGCCACGCCAAGAACACTTGCAGGCTGGGCAGATTACCTGAAGGAATTACTTGAGGATATGGTATTTCAGGCAGGCGAAAGGGATGATGAGGACTATCCAAGGTTTATCAGTCTGATTGAGCAGCTCACTGATATGAAGGAAGCCGCGCAGGTTGCCATTCCTTTTGATGTTTTCAGAACCAGTTTCCTCAGTAAGCTTTCTGTGGAACGACGCAGTACCCAGTTTGCAGCGAAGGGAATAACATTCTGCTCGCTGCTTCCTATGCGCAGTATTCCGTTTCGTGTTGTGGCCATGCTCGGAATGAACTTTGAAGCCTTTCCACGCAAGGAAACACCGGTGAATTTCAGTTTGCTTTCTAAACATAAAAAAGGAGACCGGAACGTTAAGGCCAACGACAAGCACTTATTCCTTGAAACCGTATTATCAGCGCAGGAAAAACTTTACATCAGCTTCCAGGCACGAAGTGAGAAAGATGGGGCTGTGCTACCACCCAGTATTCTGGTTGATGAACTGATTGGGTTTGTAGCAAGAGCTCAAAAGAAAAATCCTGATAAACTGACTGCCGACTGGGTTACGATTCATCCGCTTCATGGTTTTAGTAAACGTTATGGTCCTCACGGCCTCACCAGTTATCTGTCACCGGATCGCTTTCGTTCGCGCATCGATATAAGAATCGGAGAAACAAGGAAGTCTCCTTTGACTGATTCTGCAATTGTAGGCATTCAGGAAATTGCTCATTTCCTCGAAAACCCTCCCAAAACATTTCTCACTAAGTTTTTTGATATCTGGTACAGAGAAGATGAAGTGATTCTTAAGGATCATGAACCCTTTGAGCTTGAATTTTTTGACGAACGGGAATTGTCAGATAAGCTGATTCGGATGCAGGACAGTGATTTCGACGCGATTGTCAAAATGCAATCTGATAACGGTAAACTGCCGCTTCATAATCTCGGCAAGGCAACTGCCCGTATTTTAAGAGCAGAACTTGAACCTTTGCGCTATGAAATAAAAATGTGGACGGATGGATGGGAGTCCGGTCCGCAGAATGTGAAGGTGGATTATGAAACCATTCAGTTGAAAGGTCAGGTTGCTGACATTCTGAATTCCGGAAATAAGCTCCGAATGGTGAGGTGGACTTTTTCAAAGTCAGCTCATAAGCACATGCTCAGTGGTATTGTTTATTACCTGGGCCTTGTAGCTTCAGGTTTACCCGTTGAGTTTGTATTTATTAATTATAAAGGAGAAGCAAGTGTTTGTGGTCCTGAAAAAATTTCTCCTGAAGGAGCGAAGGAGAAATTGCAAAAGCTCATTGAATATTATAAGGGTGGATTAAATAATTTTTTCTACTTCTTCCATGGACTGATAGGTAAATTTAAAAATGGTAAGGAATTGTCCGATTTGCTTGAAGAGATTGAAAAAGCCCGCTCTGCAGATTCACACCCCTTAAGAGATGATTATTTCCTGAAAGCCTGTGAACAGGATTTTGTTTCAGAAGATACTTTTGAAATACTTAAAGAAAATACTCAGGAAATGACCCGGTTAATAAATGAATTTTTCCCCGGTACAATTAAATAAGTCTATGCCCATTATTAATGAAAATTTTGAAGCTGTAACTGTTGATGTCATCCAACAACCACAGGCGGTTGAAGCATCTGCAGGTACAGGAAAAACATATTCCATTGCCATCCTTACGCTGCGTTTGCTATTGGAAAAAAATATTCCGGTAAATAAGATCCTGATGGTGACTTTCACGCGTGCTGCTGTGGCAGAACTTGAATTGCGTGTGCGCTCTTTTGTGAGGCAGGCCCTGGAGATCGCACGCGACCTCAATGCGGCAGATGCCGATGTAAATATTAAGAACATCATCTCTGCCCGGATAAATGCCACTTCACAGGAGGAGGTGATTAAAAAGCTTGAAAATGCTGTAGCCTTGTTGGACGAGACTGCTGTGCTGACCATTCATAGTTTTTGCCAGCGTGTTCTTCAGGAATTCTCGTTTGAGACCATGCAGGCTTTTGGCACAGGCATGTTGTCAGAAGACGATTATCAGATACTTATTGATGACCACCTGAATGATTACTGGCGGAGTAAAATTGCCACCCTTCATCCTGATATTTTGACAGCCTTGTTGCGAGAACATGCAGTTATTAGGCCCAATGAGGATCCTATAAATTTCAGTATGGAGCGAACCGTGATTTTTAAAATGGTCAAGTCAGGGCTTTCCGGCAAGAAACCATTTAATCCGGAAGCGCTTGTTGAGGATTTTTTGGAGCAGACGCATCAGAACAGAATTTTACAGATTTTAAGGGAGACGGAAGATTTGAAGAATGCTTTTATTCAAGCATGTAAAAATCACAAAGAGACGATTCTGCAGTTATTTGAGGATAACACAAACGCATCAAAGGCTTTCAAAGTTCACTTTGAAAGAGAATTATGGGATTCTTTAACAGAAACTTTGAGTCTGAAACAGGAAGTAAACTATATCAGAGACAAGTGTGTGTTCGGCCCTGCTGTCAATGAAATGAGAGCCTACCTTGCCAAGTGTAATGCACAACAGGCAGGCCTTAGAATCCTGTGTCAGCAAATTGCAGGCGATGCCATGGCTTCAATTGCTGACCTGATTGGAAAAGAAAAAGACCGCAGGCTTTCAAAAACATTTGATGACCTGATCATACAGGTCCGAAAGGCTGTTACGGAAGGGACACAGAGGGATGAGCTTCGAAACCGGCTCCGCGAAAGATTTCATGCTGTGTTCATTGATGAGTTTCAGGATACAGATGCCGATCAGTACGGGATTTTTAAAGAGCTCTTCGGAGCAGAGCACTATTTGTATTTCATCGGCGATCCAAAGCAATCCATCTATGGCTGGAGAAAGGCGGATCTTAGTACTTACTTCAAAGCTGTATCGGAAGTTCACACATTACATTACATGAATACGAATTTCCGCTCCAATACCAGGCTCATTGATGCAATGAACAAATTTTTTCTGCCTGAACAGGAGGGAGGTCCCTTTGATACATTCAGATATGGCAATGACCTTAAGTATATGAAGGTCAAATCACCTGTTCCAAACGATAAAGCGATTCTTACCAGAAACGGAGAAAATATAGCGCCGGTTCTTGTATCATCACACCCTAAGGTTGACCATCGGATTAATTCGCTGGCTGTCCTGGTCAGTCATTTGGTTTGGTCCGGAGAATATAAACTGCTTAAAAATGGTGTTCCGAATGATATTAAATTCTCAGATATCGGAATTCTGGTAAGGACGAATTCAAAAGGCCAAGAAATAAAAAAGCAGCTTGCTGCCGCCCGGATACCTTCAGTTACAGTGGATGACAGCGGAATACTTGAATCACCTGAGGCTTTGGAATTATTTTATGTACTGTCCGGAATTCATGAACTGACAGTAAGTAAAGTGAACCGTGCGTTGCTGACAAATATTGCCGGTTACTCAATTGAGCAACTGAGCAGGTCAAACAGTGAAGATCTGATTGCCAGGTTTCGCAGATATCAGGAAGCCTGGAAATCAAAGGGTGTTTATGTGATGCTCCAGCAGTTTATGGCAGATCATAAGGTCCATAGCCGTTTTTACGAAGCCGGAGTAAAAAATGCTGAGCGCTCTGTTGCCAATTTGCTGCAACTGGTTGACCTGATTCACAGAATTTCAGTACGAAAAAGCTATGACATGGCAGAACAGGTGCAATGGCTTCAGCGGGGTACTGAAGGAGAAACTCCTGAAGGGGATGAATATATCCAGCGCATTGAAAGCGACGAAGATGCCGTTAAAATTGTAACCATCCATAAATCAAAGGGACTTGAATACCCTATTGTAATTTGTCCTCAGCTTGAACCTGTCTCACAGTCAAAACATAAAACTGCTGAATTCCAAACCGAGCAGGGAGATTATGTTACGATAAATAAAATTACACTGGAAGGATATCCGGATAAAATGGAATTGTATCGTCTGCAACAGGAACGAGAAAATCTGAGACTTCTTTATGTGGCATTGACCAGGGCCAAACAACAATGTTTTATTCTCACTGATAAAAAATATAATTCCGGGGCCGAATTCCTTGGACGCTTCTTTTCCAAGCTTGAACTGGAAAGCCCTGAAAATAGTCTTATCCGTTTATGGACACCGCCTTCAAACCTTCTTGCGGGGCAGGCTGCTCCTGAGCAGGTTCAGACAGCTGTTTATAAAAACGCAGGTATTTTTGAACTCCGGGAGAAAAACTGGAGGCGTGCAAGCTTCACGAGGCTGACGCCGGATCATACGCCGGTTGCTATTCCGGTTAGTCAGCGTACGGACATGACGGCATACGACCATTTTGTTTTCCGCAGACTGCGTAAAGGAGCCGTAACAGGAAATATGCTGCATGCCATTTTTGAAAATGTCAACTTCACAGCTCCGCATGGATGGGATGCGGTGGTAAGTAAAATGGTCAAGCGCTTTCAGGTACGAAACTCCGCAGATTCCGGTGCTTCTGATTCCTTTGAGTCTTCATTAACCATTATGGTAAAAGAAATCCTTGAGACTCAGCTTTTGCCGGACGGCACCTTCAGGCTTTCAGAACTTGATCGTACAAATCGTATGGCTGAACTTGAATTTGATCTTGATCTGAAACCATTTCAGGTTTCAGAGCTGCAGAGCCTTGCGCCAGCACATGCTCCTTTCAAAGTCGCGCTGACAGATGAAGATGGAATGGGCAGCCGCTCCGAACTGGAAGGAATTATGAATGGTCTGATGGATTTATTTTTTGAGTGGGAAGGCAAGTTTTACATCCTCGACTGGAAGTCAAACTACCTCGGTGACCGTGTTGAAGATTATTCTGAAGAACAGCTGAACATGGCCATGGCAGAGAATAATTATAATCTGCAGTATCATTTATATACTCTGGCGGCCATGAGATATTTGCAGAGCCGCATTCCCGGGTTTGATTACGACAGTCAGTTTGGAGGAGTTATTTATTTATTTGTCAGAGGCGTGCGCCGTGGCAGAAGAGAAGGTATTTTCTACTCAATGCCTGACCGTAAGGTTATTGAAGGAATGGATGCTTTATTTCGCGGTGATAAAGCTTTGGCATAGGTAGAGTGAATTCTCAGGTCTAAAAAAATCATAACCGGCAATTTGAATTCAGTCAAAAGAATTTGAAAATACCTTTACGGGTATAAGGTTGTAGAAATAAAAATTTTTGGAGACCTGTTTATGTAAATCCCTGAAAGGGGATTAAACAGTTGAAATGAAGTATAAGAGTGGGAGCTGAGGGGTTCGAACCCCCGACCCTCTGCTTGTAAGGCAGATGCTCTGAACCAGCTGAGCTAAGCTCCCAATTTTACCCTAACCTGACTGCCTGTTTCCGAAGAAATAAATCGGATATCCTTAAGTGTCTTGTTAGGCTATCCTCAAAAGAGGAGCGCAAATTTATACCCATTTTTTGATTGTGCAAATTCAATTTTAGCGTGATTTTGAAGGTTTAGGTCAAACTGAATCGCTTTACCCCGTTGTAATTAGGCTACAATGCTTCAGCCTATTTTCGCATCCCAGTTACCTCAAATCCTGTATATGACTATAAAAGGCGAAGAAATTCTGGAAAAACACCGGTTGTTTGAATCTGTCAGAGCTCAGCTGAAATCAGAATTCATTGGTATCGACTCTGTTATTGATCGCGTCATTGATGTGACCACTCCATGGTTTCTTTTCCCATACTTACAGGACAGGCCCCTGGTTGTTAACCTGTGGGGTCTTACAGGGGTAGGGAAAACATCACTGGTATCAAGGTTTGTCCGGCTTATCGGATTTGAAAATCGCTATTTCAAATTTGATCTTGGAGAAGCATACGACAAAGAGCACACCATCAAAAAAGGTTTACAAAACCTCTATCCTCACCATAATGGAGTGCCCCTGGTCATAGCCTTTGATGAATTCCAGCTTGCCCGAACAATTAATTCATCTGATGATGAAATTGATAAAGGTTTTATCAGAAATGTCTGGGACATTCTTGATAACGGGCAACTGGTCACAACGCTAAATTGTTACGCACAAAGCAGCGTATTTCAGCTTATTCATTTATTATCCACGGCCCTTGCCAATGGCGCCGGCATTGAGAAGGGTATTGTTACAGAAGGTCATGAATTGTACATCGAGGTGCTGAAACGTTTTCAGCATGCTTTTATACCGAGGGAGGAATTTGAAAAGCATCATGACAATAAGGCAATAAGAGCCATACCGGCATGGAGTCTTGAAGAGATTTATGAAATCACACTCGGAAAGTTTAAGACAGTTTATGAACTGGAAAAACACATCAATACACTTAATGGCGCGGAGCTGTTGCAGTTCCTACATAAAACTTATAAGGACTCTCTTGGTCAGCAGATTATGGATTGCAGCAAAGGACTGGTTTTTGTGATGGGCAACCTGGATGAGGCTTTCCCGATGAGTCATGACCTGAACCTGGATATTTCTCCGGATGATTTTCACCGGCAGAGTCTTGAAATAAACATCAATACTATCAGAACTGCCCTTACACGCCGTTTCAGGCCTGAGCAGATTGCACGGCTGGGTTCATGTCACTTGATCTACCCTGCCTTCAGTTCGGAGTCTTTCAGAAAACTTATCAGTGCAGAACTGTTAAAAATTTCGAATCGCGCACTTGAGGAAGGCGTAAAACTTGAAATTGACAGCTCTATCCATCAATTGATATTCAGTGAAGGCGTATTTCCCACGCAGGGCGTTCGTCCGCTGTTCACCACCATCCATGAACTCATCGGATCACAGGCAGGAAAAATTATGGTGGAACGGTTCCGTCTTGGACTGGATTTAACTATTGTGGAGCTGAGCTGGACCGGAACGCATTTGGTAAAAAACTTCCGCAGTAAAAAAGGTAGAATGGTCAGGATGGAGGAGGAATTAGGTTTATCTGTACACAAACTCCGCAAACCGAGGAAAGATGAGCTTCAGACGGTTACAGCAGTCCATGAATCCGGTCATGCTGTAATTTCAATCGGAATGATGTATCGTGTGCCGGTAAGTGTGCATTCTGTTACATCGGAAATACATATGGCAGGATTCACCAGGAACGAAAACCCAGAGCGATGTCTTTCATTCAGAGAACTTAAACTAAGACTGATTGCATTGATGGGCGGCCTGGCAGCAGAAGAAATTATTTTCGGGAAGGAAAATATTACGCTTGGAGCCGGATCCGATTTGCGGAATGCCACCAGGCTTGTTAATGAAATGTTGCTTGAGTCCGGTATGGGTGAGGTGCCCGGATTTTTTGAGTTTCCTATGAGTCATGCAAATGCCGGCCTTCCGCCCACCGAACAACAACGGAATATTGCAGCGACCTGGCTGCAGGAGGCCTATGAATCCGCTAAAGCATACCTTCAGTCACAAAAAAAATGGTTGCTGCACCTCTCCGGGTATTTATCTGATCATCCGGTAATTGAAAGTGCTATGCTCAGAGAAATGGCCCTGGAGTATGGTTCAGGAATTGATCCGGAAGCATTATCGGAAAATCCCCGCAGCAATTTTTACAGGTCAGCGCTTAAGTCAGCACTAAAGGGTCAGTCAGTTGTGACTGCAAAATTCCCGAAACAGGAAACAAGAATTAAAGCAGCCTGAACATCGTCGTCAATCTGAGAAGTAAAGTTAAATTTACATAACCCAATTTCAATCTGAATACCACCTATGCCAATTAATAAAAATGCATATCTCCGATACCGAATCCTTGATGAATTGATTGCACAGGGTAACATTGAAAGACAGCATTTGCTTGATGAACTTAATTTAAAACTAGAGGCCCACGGTGGCACCGCAGTGGCAATTGAGACGCTCGATGGTGACATCAGATTTTTGAAACAAGAATTCAAGGCGCCCATCATCTGTTCCCGAAAAAGGGGTTATTACTATGAGGAGGAGAATTACAGAATTTTTACCAATGAACTCGAAAAAGCTGAAATCAAAGCCCTGGATTTTGCAATCAACGTGTTGAATGGTAACAGCCACATCGCGCTCATCAGGGAAGCACAGTCAGTATTGAATAAAATTTTCAGAAAGGTTACTGAGCGTAAAAAGGAGGGATCGGCCATTATCAGCGAATCAAATCTTCAGGTGCAAGGCGTTGAATTTCTGGAGCCGCTGCATGAAGCCATTCTGGAAGAAAAATGCATCATCATCGAACACCGCTCAATGCGTCAGAAAAAAGTAGTCAAGCATTATTTCTCTCCTTACGCACTTAAGGAATACAGAGGCCTATGGTATGTGATCGGATATTCGGCAGAAAAGGATTTTACCATAAATCTTGCACTGGACAGGATCAAGACAGTTCGTGATGTGGCAGGGGTTTCCTTTTACCGGGATCCTACTTTTAATCTGAACAGATATTTTAAACATAGCATCGGAATTACAACGCTGCAATCAGGTAAACCCAGCTGTGTTCGTTTCTGGGTAAGCACTGATTCTGTTTATTTCCTCAAAATCCAACCACTGCACGCAACTCAGCGCATCATGGATGAGGATGAAAAAGGTGCCGTGATTCAGCTGGATGTTTACCTTTCTGAAGAACTGACCATTTCCCTTCTTGGCCTCGGCAGCAGGATAAAAGTACTGGAGCCGCCTGAATTAATTACCTCCGTAAAGGCTCACGTGGAAAAAATGAAAAAATACTATAACGTCTGAAACTTTCAGATTTTGAATAGACTACAACGATGGGCTTGAAATTTGGCTCATGGTTGAAACACTTCTACAAGAGCTTGAACGGGGCACTACTGAGGCATGGGCATACCTCATCCTGGTAGCCGTAATTATTTATTTCCTGTTTCAAATTTTTGAGTCAGAACCAGATATATGGGTCATCAACCCTACCATTTCAAATAAAAAATTTGTTGAATACTGCACAGACTGGATTCTGTCTCAATATAAAATTACCGGAAGTTACCGGCGACCTTGCATTTTAATAAGCTATAAAAGGAAAAATCTAGGTAATGTCATGGGGACTTTTAATCCGATCACCAGAACTGTGATTTTATACTGGCGTCATCCTAACCATGAAAATAATTTAAAGGAGTTACTCAATACTCTGATTCATGAAATCCGACATTCACTTGACCTTCGCAACAGACAGTCAAACAAGTTATACACCACCCAGACTGAACAGAAGGGTTATTACAATAATGATTATGAAGTGGTGGCTCGTAAAGATGCTGATGCACTGCAGGATAAACTTTTTGACTGGGCAGTGAGCAAAAAACTCATTTGTAAAAAATGATATTCTGACACACGACTTTTCAGCTGATAACTTTTGTTGGATATCTTTGAAGTCCCATAGGATTGGAATGATTACCTTTTCACGCGCGTGTATCTTTTTCATAGCACTGACTGAGTGGTCGGGTGCTATGGGACAAGTCAGGTGCGGTACAGTGGAACATAACCGGGACCTTTATAAAAAAGGGATTATTACCGAATCCGAAGAAACGTTTGAATCCTGGCTAACCGGTTTGAAATCTTCAAGAAAATCTTCCATTCAGGCAAACTTCTATACGATTCCTGTTGTGGTTCATATCATCCATAAAGGCGAGCCGGTAGGAACGGGAACCAATATTTCAGATGCGCAGGTGATGTCTCAAATTAAAGTACTGAACAATGACTTTCAGAGACTGAACGATGATGCAGTAAGAACTCCTGCTTCTTTTAGCCAGTCCGCAGGATCTATGAACATCAGTTTTGTGCTGGCTTCTGTTGATCCATCAGGAAAATCTACCTCAGGAATAGTAAGGGTAAAGGGGAATCTTTCAGGTTATTCGCGGTCCGAAAATGACGATGCAAAATCACTGAGTTTCTGGCCTTCTGAAAATTACCTTAATATCTGGGTTTGTAATCTAACCGATTATTTTGGCTTTACGCAATTTCCAATATCCACATTGCAGGGGCTTTCAGCCTCCGGGGAAGCTTACAGCAGAATGACAGATGGCATCATTGTAAGTTACGCCAGTTTTGGCTCTGTGAATGATGGTCCATTTAATCTGGATAACCGATACAATGAAGGCCGCATTCTGACTCACGAAATGGGGCACTTTTTTGGTTTGCGCCACACCTGGGGTGACGGCGAGGGCTGCTCCTCCACAGACTTTATTGATGACACGCCTGTACAGTCCGAGCCTACTGAAAGTTGTCCCACAGGTGTTCTGGCAGACTGCACCCCACAAGGGCGCATGTACCAGAACTACATGGACTATACATACGATGATTGTATGAATCTTTTCACCACCGATCAGGTTGAAAGAATGAAACTCGTTCTTGAAAACAGTCCAAGACGCCGAAGTCTTTTAATTGCATCTGGTGACATTCAGCCTGTGCCCTTCCCGGAAGTATTCAGTCCCAACGGAGATGGAATAAATGATTTCTGGCAATGGGAGAACACGCTCGAATATGAAAATTGCCGCCTTATTATTTATGACCGTTTTGGAACTATTGTACTGGACAAAATCGGATACGACAATTCATGGAGCGGGAAATCATTAAGAGGCGGACAGCTTGAAGAAGAGGCTTATTACTATGAAATCCGTTGTGAAAACAGAAAGTCAATAACCGGAGCAGTCCGGATTGTACGATGAGAGCGCTGCTGATCATTCTTGTCATGATTTCAGGCTTCGGTGCACTCTGCCAGGACGGTCCTGTATTCAGGCAGTTTTTCGCCAATCAGGGAATTTATAACCCTTCGCTCACAGGCATCAACAATGCATTTGATGTAAGTCTGATCCACCGCCGGCAATGGATTAGCTTTAACAATGGACCTGTTGCCACAGGTTTTTTATTTCAGCACTCAGGAAAAAAACGAGTAAACTTTGGTGTAAGCATAATCGGGCAGGAATCAGTGAATCTCACAAATGTGGACAGCCGGTTTGCAATCGCTTATGTTGTGCCGCTCAGTAAGGAAGTAAAACTACGGCTTGGACTTTCCGGTGGGTTTGTTTCAGAAAGACTTAATTTGAATGGCGTTGACTACGGAAATGATCCTGCCATTATCCGTGCTGCCGAAGGACGCACCGAACCTTCCGGTGCAGCAGGGATAGCATTTGAATTCAGAAATCTGCAGGTGGGTTTTTCTCTGCCTGACCTCCTTCCTGGTGATGAAGATTTGAATCAGTTATTGAACCGTTCCAGGCCTTCGGCATTTTATAATCAGTGGTACTCATTGTTTTATTCTTTTGAGTCCGGGAATCTTAAACTTAAGGTCACACCAAGATTTATTTTTCGTACGGTTAAAGATTTGCGCGGAAATTGGGAGGTAGGTTCAAATTTTACATTCAATGAGTGGTTCTTTATCGGTGCCGCTTATAACCAGGGTATCGGAGCGTCGCTCTATTCCGGCTTCAAAGCTGCCGGTAAAATTGAAATTGGCTATTGCTGGGAAACGGGATGGGGAGCTGCCAATTCATTTGGCGCTTCTCATGAATTCAGAATTACTGTACCAATCACAAAAGAGTAATCTAATCCGGCAGATAAAAAAAACCGGAAAATCCTCAGCACTCAGGCAGGTTTATTGAGATTTGTCTGGCAAGTCCACCGTCAGAAGTTTCCTTGTATTTGCTGTTCATATCCTGAGCAGTTTCCCACATGGTCTTGATAACAGCATCAAGTGATACTTTCATAAGATCTGTATTGCTCTTCAACGCAAGCTGTGATGCAGTGATGGCTTTGATGGCGCCCATCGTGTTCCTTTCAATACATGGTATCTGTACCAGCCCGCCAATCGGATCACAGGTCATTCCAAGGTGATGTTCCATCGCTATCTCAGCTGCTTGCATCGCCTGAAAAGGGTCACCTCCGAGACATTCAGTAAGCGCTGCAGCGGCCATTGCCGAGGATACACCTATCTCGGCCTGACAACCACCCATGGCGGCTGAAATGGTTGAGCCCTTTTTAAATAAACTTCCGATTTCAGAGGCTGTCAGCAAATACCGAATAATATCCTCTTCTCCGCTGCCGCCTGCAAAAAGGTGATAATACATAAGAACTGCGGGAACAACACCTGCTGCGCCGTTTGTCGGGGCGGTAACAACTCTTCCGAAGGATGCATTTTCCTCATTCACAGCAAGTGCGAAGCAGCTGATCCAGTTCATGATTCCGGTAAAATCATCACCGGTAGAGCGGACGGCCTCCAGCCAGGAGCTTTCATCTGTATAAGATTTTCCTTTTAAAAGATCAGCACTCATTTTCGCTGCACGTCTGGCGACATGAAGTCCACCAGGAAGGGTACCTTTCGTGTGACATCCTCTGAAGATACATTGCTTCATTACATTCCAGATGTTCAAGACGCCGTTCCTCACTTCCGCTTCACTTCTGATACAAACCTCATTTCCCATGACAATCTCTGAAATATTCTGTCTGGAAAGGTTGCAGTAATTCAGCAGATCATCTGCCGTGTGTATATCATACTGAACCGAAACCTGCGCAGCCTTTGCAGGTGGTTCGTTTTCCCGGGTTATAAAACCTCCTCCAATACTGAAATAAACTGCTTCAATACGTGTTCCGTCTGAGAGGCTTGCGTAAAACCTCAAACCATTAGGATGGAAAGGAAGGCTTTCCGTTTTACGGAATTCGATATGCCCTGCAGGGTCGAAGGGAATCGGGTGTTTGCCTCGGAGAATTAGTTTTTTTTCCGAAATAATTTGTTCTGCTTTTTTTCCAAGACTTGCAGTATCACAGGTCACGGGGTTTTCTCCGCAGAGTCCCATCAGTATTGCAAGGTCAGTTCCGTGTCCTTTTCCTGTTTTTGCCAGCGAACCGTACAACTGAACTGTGACAGAAATTATATTTTCCGGATTTGTTTTTTCTTCAATAAGGTTGATAAAAGCCTCTGCAGCCCGCCAAGGTCCGAGTGTGTGGGAGCTTGAAGGTCCCACCCCAATCTTGAACATATCAAATACACTGATAAACTCCTTTTTCATTCAATTGCAAAACTAATTCATTAAGGCCAATCAGACTCCTGACCTGGAATACAGAAGGTATTCAAATCGTAAATAAAAACACCATTTAGCAGTGAAATAATCTGCTGAAATCCGAATTTTAAGCTTTGAAAGTATGTTCCTGGACTATATGCGCTTAATTTTGTCAGCGGATAAAAATTAACCAACTCTGATCTGAAAAGATTTTTCATCTACTTCTCTACCGCAGCAGTTATTTTATCCGCAGGTATTGCAGTGTCTCTTTGGTTTTTCAGCGACCGCATCATCAGCCGATTTATTGAACGTGCCAATACTTACCTTGCCACACCCGTGGAGGCTGGTGAAGTGGAAATATCTCTTCTCAGGGATTTTCCTAAGCTTACAATCTCCCTGCGCAATGTTTCGGTTGAAGACAGTCATCCTGAAAAGTATCCGCTTTTTACTGCAAAACGAATCGCCTTATCCTTTAATCTGATTGATTTGTGGAATGGTAATTATGAGATTCTGGCTCTTGAAATCATTAACAGCAATACCAGTCTGCGGTACAACCATAAGGGCATTTCAAACTTCCGGATTTTTAAATCCAGAAGTTTTGAGGGTCAGAATTCCGCACTGAAATTTAATATTAAAAAAGCAGTTATCTCCGGCGCCACCGTGAGTTACAGTGATGAGCAGCTGCCTGCTCACCATGAATTTCAGACAGAAAGGTTCTCTGCTTCTGTTGGGCTGGCTGAAGAGATTTACCACATTGTTGCAAATGGCGACCTGACTGTTCAGCAATTGGCATTTGATGATCTTATTTTTCTGCCCGAAAAAAAATTCCGTACTCTGATTGCTTTGGATTATGACGCTGCTTCAGGAAAACTGACTTTTTTGCCATCTGAAATTACTGCAGGAACATCTGCTTTTGATCTTAATGGATTCTGGCAATTTTCAGAGAAAGATTTTCTGGATGTTAAGCTCTCCGGCCGTAACACAGACATCACTACCATCTTGTCTTTTTTGCCTGAAAAATATACCGGAGACTTAAATAAATATCAGAGCGAAGCACAGCTTCGTTTCGGTCTCAGACTCTCAGGATCATTTGGAGACAATCAAGGCCTCGCCTTTACAGGTAATTTCAGTCTGCAGGACGGTACGATGACACATCCTGAAACCGGATTCACTATGGAAAAGGCCTCGGTGAAAGGGACTTTTTCTGCTTTTGGAAGAAAAGCTGATACGCGTGCCGAACTTAAGCTGGATGAGGCCTCTGGCTTACTGAATAATCAGCCATTTACCGGGAAATTTATCATGCGTGATTTTGATGATCCTTGGGTGGACATTGCATTCCGAGGCAACCTGGATAGTACTGTATTGTCACATATTATTCCTGACAGCCTGATCAGTAACTTTTCCGGAATGGTTGAAGCGAATCTCACGATGACAGGAAGGATTAATGATCTTAAGGTTGTTGAAACAGTTCAGCAGGTTCGTACCGGAGGAACCATTGCAATGAAAAATTTGTCTGCCGACTGGGGGAAAAGGAGCATTCCTTTCAGAATGTGGAACGGAACGATGACATTTAACGGGCAGGATCTTATTCTTGACAATATTACAGGTAAAATAGGAAGTAGCGATTTGAACCTGAGCGGACGCATCAGAGGCCTTGTTTCATATCTGCTGCTGGAGGATCAGTCTGTTGGAATTGATACAAAACTTAAAGCAGACTTTATTGACCTTGATCAGCTGCTTGACTTTGGCTTTGGTCAGATGCATTCTGCGGAATATAAATTTGACATCTCCCCCTTATTGTATCTTCGGTTTCATTACGATGCAGGAATTCTTAAGTACCGCAGATTTCGGGCAATGTCATTAAGTGGTGATCTGTCTGTAAAAGGCAAAATTGCTCAACTAAAAAAGAACCGGTTTAATTCAATGGGCGGATCTGTTGAACTTGATGGATTGGTGGATGCCCGGAAAAAAAATATTGTCTCAGTTGTCGCCGGATTTAAAACAAAAGACGTCAGACTGGATAGCACATTTTATGTGTTTGAGGATTTTGGTCAGGAATTTATCACGCAAAAGCATCTGAAAGGAAAAATGACTTCTGATATACGACTGACGGCAGATCTTGATCGTGGACTAAAACTGATTCCTGAAAAGCTGGAAGCAAATGCCGGAATTCTGATTAAAAATGGTGAGCTGAATGACTTTGAACCACTTCAGGGTTTATCAAAATATCTTGATGATAAGGGGCTTCGAAAGCTCAGATTTGCTGATTTGAAAAATGACATCCTGATTAAGGACAGGATTGTTATTATTCCCGGCATGGAGATTAAATCCAACCTCACTGCCATCCTGTTAAGCGGAAAGCATTCGTTTGATCAGAATATCGATTATCGGGTGGTTATTCCCCTTTCAGCAAGAAAAAAGGTCAATCAACAGGAAGCGGGAGATGCCTACGTTGAAGAGAAGGGTGGCAAGGCAAAGCTTTTTCTGAAGATTACCGGGACATCGGATGATTATGAAATTTCCTATGATGGCGCAGCCGTCAGAAAAAAAATTGCCGGAGAATTCAAGGATCAGGTTAAATCATTTAAAGAGTCCTTTAAAGCCAAAGAAACTCAAAAGAAAAAAGCCACCCTTAAGGAGGATGACTTTTTTGATTGGGAAAACCCAGACTGATTACGGATTTATGGATTTGAGCCTTTCAGATATTTATCCAGAAAGCTCAGAACACTTTCATAGGCCTTGATATTATTTTCTTTTTTCACAAAGCCATGGCCTTCGTCTGGAAAGATTACATACTCTACGGGAACATTATTTTTTCTTGCTGCTTCTACAATTTCATCCGATTCAACTTGCAGTACTCTCGGGTCGTTGCTGCCTTGTAAAACTATAAACGGTTTTGTGATTTGGGTTGCGAAAAACAATGGCGACTTATTATACAATGCTGTGGAATCGGCACTGTAAGGGTCACCAAGTTCTGTGTACAGGGCCGTTCGCTGAGAGCCCCACCATGCCGGAATACTTTTTAATGTTCTAAGCCAGTTTGTTACACCGAACAGATTCACACCCACTTTAAATTCTTCCGGGGCAAAGGCGAGCGCAGCCATAGTCATGTATCCGCCATAACTGCCACCCATAATTCCGATACGGTCGGTGTCTGCAAACGGCAGCGTGGCCAGATAATCTTTTGCAGCAATGCAGTCCTTTAGGTCTGCGTCCCCATGCCTACGGTCATCTTCTGCATAATAACTTTTTCCGTATCCTGAACTTCCCCGATTATTCACTGCAAGAATGGCATACCCATGATTTACCAGGTACTGAACATATCCGGAATAATTCAGTCTTGTCTGACCACCCGGACCTCCGTGGATCAATAAGAGGACAGGCACCTTTTCACCATCTTTCAGTCCGCGGGGAACATAAAGCAACGAAGGGATTTCCATTCCGTCAAAAGATTTATACCTGATCACGCTTCCCTCTACAAGGTCATCCGGATCTATATCTTTTGACATGGTGCTGGTGAGGCGGGTAACTTTTTTTGTTATGAAATTGTATAAATAAAGGTTGCTTGGGTTTCGGGAACTGCTGACGTAAAATGCCATCAGGTTCTCACTGTCTGAAATAGTTACGCCTGTAATATCACCCTCTGGTATTTCTGGAATCGTAATCAGATTGCCGGCCATGTCATAAATTTTCATCTCTGTCCTGGCGTCGTTATTGATGGCGACAACTCTGTATTTCCCGTTTCTTGACAGATAAGAATAAAGGATATCCCATGGCGCATCTTCAAGTTTTCTTTTTTCACTAGTAAGCAGATCATATGTCGCCAGATACATGAACTCGCTGCCTTCATCTGTCAGGTATACCAGGCTGCGGCCGTCAGGACTGAAGTATTGTGGATCATACTGAATATTGCCTGTGTGTGCGCTCAGAAGTTTTACGGTTCCCGCTTGCGTATCATAGAGGTACATATTTCCGTCATTTGTGGTGACAGACTCAGTCAGTGCCAAATATCTGCCGTCACGTGAGATGGCGCTTACATTTAGCCCTCTGTCATTGGTATAAACAAGGGTTGAAGGATATACCTGTCCTTCTTTGGCCGGGCCATCAACTGTTACTCTGTAGAGATCAAAAAACCGCTTATCTCTGCTGTTGGACTGAAAATAAATGGACTTGCGGTCATGGCTCCAGTCCATATAGGTTGCCTTTGCAGTCGAGTCTGATATCAAATCAGTTACTGCACCGCCGGGCGCCTGTACATAAATATGACTGATTTCATTTCCACCTTTGTCACTGATGAAGAGAAACCGGTCATCTTCAGGAAAATAATCAAGTGCCTGAATGGCGTCTGTGGTCGAGTTGGTCAAGGCTTTTTGTTTCCCTGTTGCAAGGTCAATTTCAACTGCATTAAAAATCCCGGTTTCCCTAGTGTTGATCAGAATACGTTTTTCATCAGGAGAAAATGATCCCCCATTGATGGAAATAATATCCATGAATTGCTTCATAGAATAAGCATCAGGTTTACCATTGTTCCTGGAACAGGAAAATAAAACCACGGAAATAATGATCAGCGCCGTACAGTTTTTCATATTTTAATTGTCAGGTCAGTTAGTGAAAATATTATTTGGTGATAGTAAGAAATAGGTCTAGTGCATGCTCGAAATCATCCTGAAAAAGATAATCCTCATGACGGATTGATGATACCAACTTGTTATCTCCGGATTGAAGTCTTTTGCGGTTTAACCGATTGAGGATTTCATAAGGGACTTTCAGCAATGAGGCCGGAAGGCGGTGCTGCAGATCAAGCACATCAAACCTGGTAATTCGCCGGACAGATTTTTTATTTTGTTCGTAATAAGCCATCACCTTTTCGTTTCCAACAATGCCCTGCATACGGCATTTGCTGAAAACTTTTCCGGCCAGAGTCAGCAACTCAGATCCGGTATATTCCCTCACATGCCAGGGATTCCTTGAAAGTGTATAGGTTCTGTTTGGTGTGGTCAGCAAGGCCTTTCCCCCCGTACGAAGCACTCGGTGAATCTCTTTCAAAAAGCCAAGATCATCATTGATATGCTCAATGACCTGAAAACTGACAAGCGTATCAATGCTGTTATCTTCTATGCCCCTGAAAGGGGGAATAAAGGCATCGATAAAAGTGGCCGAAGGATATGCCTGCCGCAGTTTGCTGATTGATTCGCCGATTTTGTCAATGGCCGTAAATGTGACAGATTTTTCCAACAATAATCCAATTCCTCTTCCTTCACCACAACCTACTTCCAGCACATTTCCCTCAACCATATCGCGGGCTACTACATAGGCCTTCAGCAACCGCTGATGCAGCGGGCTGTCGGAAGGGTCTGTTTCACTTGTAATTTCGGTAGCGTAAATAGCCATAAATCCGTAATTCAGAGCCGAAGTTAGGATTTAATGCGATTACCAGGGTAATCTAAACCTGAAAGCCGGTAAAGTGTATGTAGATTTGCATATTGGTTATGAACAGACTAATTATTCTGCTGGTCCTGATTCTGCCCGCTGTTGCTTCAGCTCAGGCAATTTCCGGATTCAATCTGAATTACCTCTACGACCCTGACGCTGAAATCGGACTTCAGGCAAAAACGGTACGCACCGGTAATATCATTTCTGTGTATTACCGCATGGATGTGCTCAGAAAAGAATACAAGTCGGAGGACTATAAATTAACATGGGAAAGACGCTCAAATATTAATGCACGCAGCGGTGAAACTTTCAGGGGAATAGATTCTGTATTGCAGTTATCTGAAAAAATGAGGCTCGGTGTAATCCGTGAGCTTACAGAAGAAAAACCCTGGTTCGCTGTGCTTCAGATAAAAAACCTTGTTACCCAGGGAGTTTTCAGTTTTTTCATTGCCTTTGAATCCAACTGGCCGGTGACCCATTATCTGATACAAGATAATCTGCCTGTAATGCGCGAGTACGTACAGTCCGGGAATAGCTATAGAATCGGAAATTTTAATCCTGACAGACCGCTTTATGGGTACTACTACAAAAGATCTTTTCTGCCGGCTCCGCCGCCCTTTACCCGCAATGCTCCGGAAGAAAAAGTACTAAAAGCTGACTCGGTTTTTGTTTTGAAAAAATCTGAATTCAACCCAAAGTCGCCTGGCCTTTATTTGTTTCAGGAGGATACTTTAACTGCTTCAGGTCTGGCTGTAGTGGTTGCACGCGGGCCTTACCCGAAGTATAACACCATCGCAGGCCTGTCCGGACCGCTGATTTATATTACTACTGCTGAAGAGCAACGCGACCTTAAAACTGTGAATAACGAAAAATCCAGATTTGATAAGGTTATACTGGGTATAACCAAGGATACGGAAAGAGCTAAAACGTTCATGCGCAACTATTATAAAGGTATTGAACTTGCAAACCGAAACTTCACAGGATATAAAGAAGGATGGAAAACAGATATGGGAATGATTTTCACTGTTTTCGGAGCACCAACAGAAGTCAGCCGCAACACCACCAATGAGGTCTGGTATTATGAAGGCATAAAAACTAAATTTATTTTTCATCGATCAGGCAGTGTATTTGCACCATACAACTGGTTTTTACAGCGCGACAATAATTTTTCTCAACCCTGGTTCTCCACTATTGATCTATGGAGAAAAGGCCGGAAATAATTCCCCTTTTCTCTTCCACTTATTACATGGATAAAAAACAATTTATTTTCGGAACTCGCGCCGTAATAGAAGCCATCAGGGCCGGCCGTGATATTGATAAAGTATTTATTCAGAGTGGTCTGAATAATGATCTTATCAAAGAGCTGATTCAGCTTGCCAAAGACAGTGATGTTAGTTTTACGTTTGCACCGGCACAAAAACTATCTGCTTTTCCGGGTAAAAATCATCAGGGTGTTGTAGCGGCTTTATCCGCTGTTCATTTTGAGTCGCTTGAAAATATTGTTCATAATATTTTCTCCACCGGCAGGGATCCTTTCATTTTGGTGCTGGACCGTATAACAGATGTAAGAAACTTTGGAGCGATTGTCAGAAGCGCCGAGGCTGCCGGAATAGACGCGATCGTGATTCCTGAAAAGGGCAATGCCCCTGTTTCTGCTGATGCCATGAAGACCTCTGCAGGTGCACTGAACTATGTTCCGGTTTGTCGAAGCAAGGACCTGCGTCAGTCAATTAAAGAATTGCGAAATTCAGGACTTCGTGTGATTGCCTGCACAGAAAAGGCAGAAGAACTTGCTTACAGCGTTCCGATGGAAGGACCGCTTGCGCTCATTATGGGTTCAGAAGAAGATGGCATAGCGCCTGAAATATTGCGTCAGGCCGATGGGCTTGTTAAAATTCCAATGCAGGGGAAAATACAATCTTTGAATGTCTCTGTTGCAGCAGGGATAATACTGTTTGAGGCAGTTCGCCAGCGGACAGCAAGGGATTAAATAAATCTGGAACCGTCATGCAGATTTTTCAGATCATTGACATAACGCCTGAAAAGCTCCTCCCTGTCTTTCTCACAAATGATCAGAACATCGTTGAACCAGCCGACCAGATAACCATTCAGCCCCTGAACGACCATAAGTTTCCCATCAGGACCTTTAATGAAACTATTTCTGGTATCATAGGTCATAGCCAGGCCTTCAATATGGTTGTTGTTTGAATCTCTTGAAGAATTTTCATGCAGAGAACCCCATGACCCGAGATCTGACCATGGAAAGGATGCCAGCATAACATAGACATTGTCAGCTTTTTCCATCACCCCAAAGTCTATAGATATGCTCTTACACTGTGCGTATGCATTCATCAGCGCACCTGCTTCTGAGGTTTTTCCAAAATGGCCGGCCAGTTCTGAAACTGATTCCGCAATGTCAGGCGTATGAGCCTCCAGTGCATTGCATATGGCCTGAACGCCCCAGATAAAAATCCCTGAGTTCCAGACAAAATCTCCGCTCTCAACAAACTTTTTAGCAATTGATAATTCAGGCTTCTCTGTAAAGGTCTTAACTTTTTTCAGAGCAGTCTTTGATTCCAGGTACTGTATATATCCGTAGCCTGTCTCCGGCCGGGTTGGTTTAATCCCCAGCGTGACAAGTTTATCCTGACCTGCTTTTTCAACCGCCTTTTGAATGGTGGTCTGAAATTCATGCTCGTTCAGGATGAGGTGATCTGAAGGACTAACAACCATCACTGCATCCGGGTTTTTTTCCCGAATTTTCCATGCAGCATAGGCTATGCAAGGCGCAGTGTTTTTTCTCATCGGCTCTGCCAGAATCTGCTGAGGATGAAGCTCAGGCAATTCTGACCTGGTTAATGATTCATATTCCTGACTGGTAACAACCAGAACATTCTCTGCAGGACATACCGGAAGAAATCTTTCAAAGGTGGATCTGATGAGCGTTTTTCCGGTGCCCAGAATATCCAAAAATTGTTTTGGCCGAGCATTTCTGCTGTGCGGCCAGAAACGGACTCCAACGCCACCGGCCATTATGACTACAAAAAGGTTTTTGTTTTTTTCCATCATCGAACCGGTTAAATGTTTTGTTTTAATCGTTTGCCTAAACGATTCCTTCTTTTAACAGATCATGTAAATGAATGAATCCAACCGCACGGTCTTCTTCAGTAACTATCAGTTGAGTAATATTATTTTTTTGCATGATCTCAAGTGCCCTCACCGCAAATTCACCTTTCTGAACAGTCCTTGGATTTTTTGACATGATGTCTGCAGCTTTCAGTCCTTCAAGATCAGAATGCTTTTCAAGCATACGACGAAGGTCGCCGTCAGTGATGATTCCCTCAAGGATTCCATTCTCACCAGTAACCGCGGCAGCACCAAGACGCCGCGAAGAAATTTCAATAATAACATCCTTTATTCCGGTTTCTGATCTCACGGAAGGAAACTGATGGCCGGGATAAATATCATCCACCTTCAGGTACAGCTGCTTTCCAAGTGCACCTCCCGGATGGAATTTTGCAAAATCTTCTCCTGAAAAATCCCGGAGCTCCAGAAGGCAGACAGCCAGTGCATCACCCATGGCCATGTGTGCAGTAGTGCTTGTAGTAGGAGCCAGGTTGTTGGGACAGGCCTCCTCCTCAATGGTAGCATTGAGCACAAAGTCAGCATGGGTTGCGAGATACGACTGAGTATTGCTTACAAGTGCAACAAGTTTTGATCCCCTGCGTTTCAGAAGTGGTGTGAGCACTTTTATTTCCGGCGTATTACCACTTTTTGAAATGCAAATCACGATGTCTTCAGGCTGCACCATACCCACATCCCCGTGTATGGCATCGGCAGCATGTAAAAACAATGCAGGCGTTCCGGTTGAATTTAAGGTTGCTACTATTTTATTGGCTATGATGGCACTTTTTCCGATACCTGTAACCACAACCCGCCCTCTGGAGCGAAAAATTTCCATGACGCAGGCTTCGAAATCCCCGTCAATACAGTTCGTCAGGTTTTCTATGGCTTTCGCCTCTTTATTAAGGGTCCTGACCGCTATGGACCGGATATTTTTTGGTATTTTCAATGAAAAGCCCCGTTTAATGGGCAAAGATAAATTATTTGGTACTTAAAGCACGTAAACGAAAAATGGTCTTAACAGAAGAAAAGGAGCAGCTCAGAACCAGGCTGAAGGAAATATTCGGATATGATTCCTTCCGTGGAAATCAGGAGCCTGTTATAAAAAACATCCTTTCCGGCAGAAATACATTTGTAATCATGCCCACAGGGGCGGGGAAATCACTTTGCTATCAGTTACCTGCAATGGTTCTAGATGGTCTGGCGATTGTCATTTCGCCCCTTATTGCATTGATGAAAAACCAGGTCGACAGCCTAAATGCTTATGGAATCCAGGCACGATTTCTCAATTCCACCTTATCAAAAACGGAGATCAATACACTCAGGAAAGATTGCATCAATGGTTCAGTAAAACTCCTTTATGTGGCACCTGAGTCTTTGAATAAGGAAGAAAATATTTCATTCCTGCAGAAAGTAAAAATTTCTTTTGTTGCCATTGACGAGGCCCACTGTATCTCCGAATGGGGCCATGATTTCAGGCCGGAGTACAGAAAGATCAAAACCATGATCGGGCAACTTGGTAACCTTCCTGTTATAGCACTTACGGCTACGGCAACCCCAAAGGTGCAAATTGACATTCAGAAAAATCTTCAGATGGAAGAAGCAGATGTTTTTATCTCTTCTTTTAACAGAAAGAATTTGTTCTATGAAGTCCGGCCTAAAAAGGAAACAAAAAAACAGCTCATCAGATTTCTTAAAGAACATAAAGGTAAAAGCGGCATCATTTATTGCCTGAGCAGAAAAAAAGTTGAGGAGGTTTCCCAGCTGCTCAATGTAAACGGATTTAAATCTGTTCCGTATCATGCTGGACTTGATGCTGATATCCGTGTTAAAAATCAGGATGATTTTCTGAATGAAGAGGTTGATATCGTGGTAGCAACCATCGCTTTCGGAATGGGAATTGACAAGCCGGATGTGCGCTTTGTGGTTCATTATGATGTTCCAAAATCTCTGGAAGGATATTACCAGGAAACCGGACGTGGCGGCCGTGACGGACTCGAGGGAGTTTGTCTTATGTTTTACAGCCACAACGACCTTAATAAACTTGAGAAATTCAATAAGGATAAATCTGTTCAGGAGCGTGAAAACGCAAGAATTCTCCTTCAAGAAATGGAGTTTTATGCTGAATCACCGGTGTGTCGGAGAAGACAGTTGCTCCATTACTTCGGTGAAGAGTATACCGAGCAAAACTGCGGAATGTGTGACAACTGTGTGAATCCGCGCGAGCGATTTGACGGCACTGAGTTTGTAAAAATATTTCTTGAAGCCACCAAGCAGACTTCCGAACGATTTGGGCTTAACCACATCGTACACGTAGTAAGAGGCGTGGAGGATGAATACGTAAAAAGCTACAGCCACTCAACCCTTTCAATATTCGGAGCCGGTGCCGATGAGGATGATGATTTCTGGAAATCTGTTGGCCGCCAGGCATTGATTTATCAGTATCTGGAAAAAGACATAGAAAATATCGGCGTGCTGAGACTTTCAGAGAAAGGAAAGAAGTTTCTTGTTAAACAACATCCGATTGAGCTTTCGCGCGATCACGATTTTTCAACTGATGCAGATGAGGAGGAGGATTCTATTGAGAAAGCACCGGTCGCAAAGGCATATGATGCCAGGCTGTTTGAAATACTCAAAACACTTCGTAGGCAAATAGCACGTGAAAAGGAACTCCCCCCCTATGTGATTTTTCAGGATCCGTCTCTCGAAGAGATGGCGACTATTTATCCGACTACCCGCGAGGAACTAGCATCCGTCAATGGTGTTGGAATGGGTAAGGTGAATAAATTCGGCAAGGAGTTTCTTGAGGTAATTCAAAAGTATGTTGACGAAAATGATATTGAGACTGCTTCTGAAGTGGTCGTAAAATCTTCTGTCAATAAGTCCAGCACTAAAGTCTTTATCATTCAGCAAATTGACCGTAAGGTTGATCTTGAGGAAATTGCGGAATCCAAATCCATAAGTTTTGCCGATCTGTTGTCGGAAATCGAAAATATCTGTTATAGCGGCACTAAACTGAATCTCGACTACTATATCGATCAGATTCTTGACGAGGAAAAACAAGAGGCCATCCACGATTATTTTCTGAATTCAGAAACAGACAGCATTGAGGAGGCACTTGCAAATGAAGTAAACGAGGACTTTTCGGAGGAAGAAATCCGGTTAATGCGGATCAAATTTCTGAGTGAGTACGCGAATTGAATCTGTCGGGTGAATTGAATGGCCTATCTTTGCAGGCCATAACACCTTGTTCAGATTCATGAGAATTCTACTGATTGGAAGCGGAGGCCGGGAACATGCACTGGCTTGGAAAATTTCCTCCAGCCCGTTGTGTGAGGCCTTATTTTTTGCTCCCGGTAATCCGGGCACCACTGCTCTGGGTACCAATCTCAATATTAAAGCGGATGACTTTGATGGATTATCAAATGCCTGCCTGGAACATCATATAGGTCTGGTCATTGTTGGACCTGAAGTACCGCTTGTTAACGGAATAAGAGATTTCTTTCAGCAGCGGACTGAGCTGAAAAATATTCTGATGGTGGGCCCCGGAAAATCAGGAGCCCGGCTGGAAGGAAGCAAAGACTTTTCAAAGTCTTTTATGCAACGGCACAATATTCCTACAGCGGCTGCCCACACGTTTCATGCAGATGAACTGAATCGGGCTTTGACTTATCTGAACTCCTGCTCGCTACCCATCGTACTGAAGGCCGACGGACTTGCTGCAGGAAAAGGGGTGATCATTACCTCCTCCCGTGAAGAGGCAAAATCAGTGATGACCGATATGCTTGCTGGTGGAAAATTCGGTGAGGCGGGATCAAGGGTCCTCGTTGAACAATTTTTGTCAGGGATCGAGCTTTCGGTTTTTGTTCTCACTGACGGGAAAAATTATGTGTTGCTCCCGGAGGCTAAAGATTATAAGAGAATCGGCAATGGCGATACAGGACCCAATACCGGCGGCATGGGGGCAGTTTCACCAGTTCCTTTTGCAACACCTTCTTTTATGGAAAAGATTAAACAAAAAATAATCGAGCCTACTATCAGAGGATTGCATGAGGAAGGGATTGACTACAGAGGTTTTATCTTTTTTGGATTAATTAATGTTCAGGGAGAGCCATTTGTAATCGAATACAATGCGCGTATGGGAGATCCTGAAACACAGGTAGTAATGACAAGGCTTAACGCAGATCTTACGGAACTGCTTATTGCTACAGCCGAAGGAACGCTGGGAGGAAAATCCGCATCTGCTTCCTCTGATTTCGCTGTTACTATCTCTATGGTTTCAGGAGGGTACCCGGGAGAATATTTAAAAGGAAATGAAATAAGGTGGAATGCTCCGGCATCCAGTCTTGTGTTTCATGCCGGCACCGCACTGAAATTGGAAAAACTGATAACAGATGGCGGCAGGGTCCTTTCTGCAACAGGGAGAGGGCCTGATTTGCAGACTGCAATACGACAAGCCTATGAAACCGCTTCTGCTATTTCATGGGATGGCGTATATTTCCGGTCTGATATAGGGCAGGATTTGCTCTGACAATTACAGATAACGCTTTTTTAACCGAATTACGAGCAGATGGGTTGTGCATGCGGAACCGGCGGAACCGATAAGGTAACAGGGTGTCAGAATAACGGCACCTGTGGAACAGGCGGCTGTAACCGGCTAAATACGTTTGACTGGCTTTCCGATATGGAGGTGCCCTCCGCTCAGCGTTTTGATGTGGTGGAGGTTCGTTTTAAAAACGGACGAAAGGAATTTTTCCGAAATACAGAAAATCTTCATCTGCACACTGGAGACGCTGTTGTGGTGGAAGTTCCCAATGGTCATCACATAGGATATGTTGCTCTTCAGGGCGAACTGGTCCGCCTTCAGATGATGAAGAAAAATGTCCCTAATAATTCAGAAATAAAAAAGATATACCGGATTGCTCACGCCAAAGATCTTGAGCGTTTTGATGAGGTCCGTAAAAAAGAGGAGCCTGCCATTTTCAGGGGTCGGGAAATTATTCAGCGATACAAACTGCAGATGAAACTTTCGGATGTAGAGTATCAGGCAGATAACACCAAGGCCACATTCTATTATTCTGCGGAGGACCGCGTTGATTTCCGTGAGCTTATTAAAACCCTGGCATCTGAATTTAAAACCCGCATTGAAATGCGCCAGATCAGTCTCAGACAGGAGGCGGGTCGGCTTGGTGGAATAGGTGTTTGCGGCCGGGAGCTCTGCTGCTCAACCTGGCTTACTGACTTTAAAAATGTGGCCACCAGTGCTGCACGATATCAGAATTTATCACTCAATCCCTCAAAGCTTTCAGGCCAGTGCGGGCGTTTAAAATGTTGTCTGAATTATGAGCTGGAAACGTACATGGAAGCGCTCAAGGAAATCCCCAAACTTGAAGCCCCTCTGCAGACCCAGCGCGGAGATGCAGCACTTCAGAAAACAGATATTTTCCGTCGGATTATGTGGTTCGGTTACAGGGATGAAAATTCCTGGTATCCACTTTCAGCAGATCGTGTGGCTCAGATAATTGAACAGAATAAAAAAGGTATCAAGCCGGCAACCCTTGAAAAAGATACAGAAGAACAACTGCCGGCAGGTCCACTCAATACGGATCTCGCCCAGCTTGATAAAAAATACCGCAATAAGTCCAAAGGGAAAAAGAGAAAAAACAAGTCTGTAAGAAACAGAGGCCCCGTAAACCCCTCAAGGCAACAGCCAAATAATCCAGGTCAATGAAATCAAGCATTTCCATCAGCATTTTTTTTATTCTGCTGATTATGGGATCCTCCTGTGAGATTAAGCCGGGATTTCATAAGTATGCCGACATAGATACGTATCTGACAAGCACGGATACAGTAAGGTTTGTATTCAGATCCGGAAATGCTGCGGAGGTCAATAACATCTGGCTGGGCATCCGCTATTCTTCCGATTACGAGTGGTCCCGTTTTTTTGCAGGATATGAGATCCGGGATAGCATCGGGCATCGCCTCGACAGCGGGCTTATGCAAGCCGTGCTGTTTGATCCTGTAACAGGGACCCCTTCAGGAAAAAGTGGCATTGGTGATTTATATGAGCTTGAACAACCGATAAAGCGGAATTTCAGGTTTCCTGAAGCCGGAGAATTCCGGTTTACTTTCTGGCAGATGATGCGGAAAGACTCAATCAGCGGAATAAAAAGTCTTGGGTTGCGGGTAACCACTGCCGGAGATAAATAACAATGAAA
This sequence comes from Cyclobacteriaceae bacterium, assembly GCA_049430945.1. GTDB lineage: Bacteria > Bacteroidota > Bacteroidia > Cytophagales > Cyclobacteriaceae > ELB16-189. The sequence goes on along the minus strand of JBMTCO010000005.1, from coordinate 8,841 downwards.
TCCGGCTATTGCCGTTAAAAGCGGTGAATGGCTTATTTTTGCCGTCCGAATTCCAGATGAGACATATTTACCTTTTAATATTCGCTTGCATTACCGCTTTTGGCCAGGTCAAAAAGCATCCCGGTAAGGCCGGCCATGATCATCAACGGATACTGTTTACTGCAGGAACCCAGGAGGTTCCCGTTTCAGAGTTCGAATATCTTTTCAGAAAGAATCACAAAAATAACCCCGAGGCTTTTAATAAAAAGGGGGTGGAAGAATACCTGAACCTATACATCAACTTTAAGCTTAAGGTTTCTCAAGCCTATGCCCGCGGACTGGATACCACAGCAGCTTTCAAATCTGAATTTCAGGGATATAAAAATGAACTCCTGAAAAGCTATCTGACCCGAAGGAGCGACAGTGAAAAACTGGCTGAAGAAGCCTATGAAAGAATGAAAGAGGAAATAAGAGCATCCCATCTTTTATTACCTCTTGATGAAAATGCCCTTCCTGCCGATACATTGCATGTATGGAATCAAGCCTTGGACATCCGTAAAAAAATTCTTGGCGGTGAAGACTTTGTTTCATTGGTCAAAACCTACTCATCAGATCCGGGCGCTGCTCAGTCCGGAGGCGACCTTGGATATTTTTCAGCACTTGAGATGGTATATCCTTTTGAGTCTGTGGCATACAACACGCCGGTAGGGACTGTATCAATGCCGGTGCGGACCCGTTATGGTTATCATCTTATTAAAGTTACAGATCGTCGTCCTGCCGGAAACCAGGTAGAGGTTTCACACATCATGGTACGCGCACGTGATGAAAAAGGATTACAAAAAATCAGGGAAGCAAAAGCAAAGCTCGAGGCGGGAGAAAAATGGGTAGATATATTTAAAAATTATTCTGAAGATCAGTCTGCCCCTGATCAGTTTGGCAGATTACAGCCTTTTCGAAGGGGAGGGTTTGATACTTCGGCCCCCGAATTTGAAAATGCTGCTTTTGCTCTCAGATTCAGCGGAGAACTTTCTGAACCTGTATTGACTGCCTTTGGCTGGCATTTGATCAGACTTGAAAAAACAATAAGCCTCCCCGAATTCTCAGCTTATGCTTCTGAGCTGGAAAAGAGAATTTCAATGGATGAGCGCAGTTATCTTTCTGCAATTAAACACCTTGAAAGGCAAAAAAAGGTTTTTGGATATACTGAGAATGCTGAGGTGGTATCAAAAATGCTCTCCCATTCTGATTCAACGCTGCTTGAGGGTAAATGGCAATTTTTCGGAGATCCGGACTTCCGTTCTTCAATTCTTTTTACCCTGGGTAATTCTTCGGTACCTGTATGGGCATTTGTAAATTTTATCGGTGAGGTTCAGCAACCATTGCCGCCTTCGGCATTCAATGAAATCAAACCATCTGAACTTATGAGACAAATGATGGATGGTCTTATTTCCCTGAAGGCAATGCAGGCAGAGGAAAGAAAACTTGAAAGTGAAAATGAAAGCTACCGGATGCTTCTCAAGGAGTACAGAGAGGGGATTTTACTCTTTTCAATTATGGAATCGGAAGTCTGGAAAAAGGCCGGCACAGACACAACCGGGCAACGGTTATACTATAATGCGAATTCATTTAAATATCATGCAGGCGAACGGATCAGAGCACGATTGTTATCCGTTTCAGATTCAGTTACGGCAGCGTTATTTTTAGAAAAATATAAAAGAGGTGACTCCATTACCTCGGCCGATTTACGAAAATTCCGTACCGTAACTCCGTTCAGAAATTATGAAAAAGGAGAAAATAAGGTCATTGACAAAGTATTATGGCAGCCGGGGTTGTTTCGGACGGATGATCGTTCAGTCATCTGGCTTGTAGAAATCAAGAGGCTTATTCCGCCCGGTCTTAAGACCCTGCAGGAAGCCAGGGCGTCAGTTATTTCTGATTACCAGGATGAGGTTGAAGAAAAATGGTTGCTGGAATTACGCAAACAATTTCCTGTTTCGGTAGATGAAAAAGCCAAAAAGCTGATCTTTAGAAAATTATCCTCACCCAAAGGGTCAGACGCACCAACCCTGAAACTATGAACAGAACTTTTGTCAGACTTTTTTTGTTACTCTTTCCTGCTGTAATATTAACAGGTTGTGACCTGATCAGAAGAAAGCCGGATCCCGCCGCAAATCCCCGAAGGGCGGTGGCAAGGGTAAATAACGTGCTGCTCTATGAAGATGAACTTGAAGGAATTGCCACTTCAGGTGTGACTAAAAATGATTCCACTGCCCGCGTAATGGCCTATGTGAACAGCTGGATCCGCAAGCAGCTGGTTATGCAGGAAGCTGAAAAGAAAATCAATATCAATGAGGCGGAAGTTGAAAGGAAAATCCTTGAATACCGATATAGCCTCATTGGTTATGAATATCAGAATTTCTACATCCGCAAAAACCTTGTTGATTCCGTTTCAGATCAGGAAATCTCACAATACTATTCAGATCACAAGGATAATTTCATTCTGAAAAAAAATATCGTCCGAGCCACCTTTATAAAGGTTCCTAAAGGGGCACCAAGGACCAACCGCATTAAGGCAATGCTTTACTCAACAAACTCCAAAGATCAGGAAGCACTTAAATCTTATTGTCTGAGTTTCTCCTCTGCATATCATTTAACGGACTCATCCTGGGTAGAATTTGATAAACTTGCAGTCAATTCACCTCTGGCTGACATCCCTAACAAAGTACAGTTTTTGAGGTCCTACAATTATTATGAGACCAATGACAATGACCACCTCTATTTCCTTAAAATAGACGCTTATAAAATCTCCGATAATGAATCGCCACTGGAATTTGTTCGCTCGGACATAAAAAACATCATTTTAAATAAAAGAAAAGCTGAACTTTCGCGAAAATTGGAAAATGAAATCTATGAAAATGCGGTACGAAACAAGCAGTTTGAAATATATCCTTAGCCTGTTCGCCGTATGTGTCGGACTCGCCGGCAGGCTGAATGCTCAGGAAACAAAAGGTTTTGTCGTAGACAAAATCATTTCCAAGGTCGACAACTACATAGTCCTGAAATCAGAACTTGAAGGGGCTTATCAAAATTATCTCGCAGACGGTAATCCGCCCTCTGAAGAGGCTAAATGTGATTTGCTGAGCAGACTTATTGTTAACAAAATGCTGGTGGCGAAAGCTGAAATAGATTCAGTTGAGGTCTCAGATGCACAGGTGGATCAGAATACGCAGCAAAGGATGAATTACATTCTGCAATCCTCCAACAGCTCTCCGGACCAGCTAGAGGAGGTTTACGGAAAAACCATGGATGAGATCCGCACCGAATTAAGGGATCAGATAAAAGAACAATTGCTGGCTCAGCAGATGCAGGATAATATCACCAAAGAGGTTACTATAACTCCGAGCGAAGTAAAAAGATTCTTCAATAAAATTCCATCTGATAGTCTTCCCTATTATGACTCTGATGTTGAAATAGGGCAAATTGTACGCATTGCGAAAGTGAGTAACAATCAGAAAGAGGAAACTAAGCGAAGGTTGAGTGACTTGCGAAGCAGAATTATTGCAGGTGAAAATTTCAATGAGCTTGCAAAAAGATATTCTGAAGACCCTTCTGCTGCCTCTAATGGTGGTGAAATGGGGACGGTCGGTCGCGGTGCCATGGTTCCTTCCTATGAAGCTATGGCGTTCAAGCTGAAACCGGGAGAGATATCACAGCCTTTTGAATCACCTTTTGGCTTCCATGTTATGCAGTTAATTGGAAGGAGAGGCAATGAATATACTTCCCGACATATCCTCGTGAACCCTGTCCCTTCTGATCAGGATCTTAGGGATGCAGAGCGTTTTCTGGACAGCATCAGAACACTGGTGATTCGGGATTCGATAAAATTTGAAAAAGCAGCAAAAGAATTTTCAGATGATGCCGGCACTAAACTTCGCGGAGGATATCTGTCCGATCCTTCAGGCGGTTCTAAGATCTCAACAAAAGAGATTGATCCGGTCATCTATTTTACCATTGATACAATGAAGGTTGGAAATATCTCGAAGCCTGTTCCTTACCGTACAGATGAAGGTAAAAGCGCCGTTAGAATTATTTATTTTAAAACTAAATTCTCACCACATCAGGCAAACTTAAGAGAGGACTGGTATCGCATTCAGGCTGCTGCACTGGCAGAAAAAAAGGATAAAGTACTGGATAAATGGTTCGTCAAGGCCAAAAATGATGTTTTTATTAATATAGATCCTGAGTACAAAAGGTGCAGGATTCTTGATTGACTATCCTGTTTAACCCTCAAAATAGATATGTCTAAATTCGCCGATGATGTGGCAGCAGCCAATGCGCTTGCTGAAGATGCAAAAAAACTTAAAGCAGAAATAGCACGAGTGGTTGTGGGGCAACAGGAGGTTGTTCATTTGATGCTGCTCAGCATTTTTTGCAAGGGGCATGCATTGCTTGTTGGTGTTCCGGGCCTTGCCAAAACATTGCTTGTTCAGACGATAGCAGGTGCGCTTGATCTCCAGTTCAAAAGAATTCAGTTTACACCTGACCTAATGCCCTCCGATATTGTGGGGTCTGAAACACTTGACAAGGACCGCAATTTTCACTTCGTAAAAGGCCCTGTATTCGCAAATATCATTTTGGCTGATGAGATCAACCGGACGCCACCAAAAACCCAGGCAGCGCTGCTGGAATCTATGCAGGAATATGCTGTCACTATCGCCGGCCAGCGGTACCCTCTGCCACAGCCATTTTTTGTTCTTGCCACACAAAATCCGATTGAACAGGAGGGGACCTACCCGCTGCCTGAAGCACAGCTAGACCGCTTTATGTTTAACATCTGGCTGGACTATCCCGCCTACCGGGATGAGGTAGCTATTGTCAAGGCCACTACCACCGGTGAATTACCTGTTGTTGAGAAACTGATTGCCTCAGATGATATCATCGCCTATCAGAGCCTCGTACGCAGAGTTCCTGTGCCCGATAACGTTATTGAGTATGCGGTAAGTCTGGTACAGAGGACCCGCCCCGGCATGCAATCCCAGATTGCATCAGAATGGCTGGAGTGGGGAGCAGGCCCGAGGGCATCGCAATACCTGATTCTCGGGGCCAAGTGCAACGCGCTGATGAACGGAAAATATGCACCTGATATTGAAGATGTAAAGGCTGTAGCAGTACCTGTGCTACGTCACAGAATCGTCCGCAACTTCAGGGCTGAAGCTGAAGGTATAACCGTAAATGATATCATCGGAAAACTGATGAACAGCTGATTGCTGTTAAGCCTTTTCTCTGAACTCCCTGAATCGTCGGATCATCGCCATTACAAACCCGATTGACAATAGTCCGGTTCCAAGCCACAGGATATTTATAAATGGTTTCTCCATCGCTTTGATGATTACCCAATCTTTTTGTCGCGTGGTAATTCCAACTGTAAATTTTTCTTCCTTTGGCAGGATATTGATCAGCGTAAGCTTCACGCCCAGATCACTGACCTCATCAGGAAGGTATCCTACTGCTGCATCACCGGATGTATTCCGTATCAGAAAAACAGGGCTTGAGGTATAAGTTTCATATTCGCCCTGAATTTTAATTATTGCCATTGCTGCCACGTCATCACTTTCAAGCTGAATGCCTGCTATTTCAGTCACAGGCTGTACTTTCTCTACAACGGCAACATAGTCATTAACAAAAAACTGTTCTCCGGTTTTAACGGTAACCTGCTCAGGCTTGCTCCATTCTACATCCTGAGGATCTCCGGTAGAAACACTAGCTGAAATATGAGTGTATAAATCTGACGCAACACCCCTTGTTATATCAGGTGAGCTCAGCATACCCATGGAAGGATTCATTTGTACTCTTGGAAAAAGTCTTGCAGCAAGCTTGCCGTCACGCTTCAGTTCAATTTCGAAGTAGGTATTTTCAGGATTGATGTCAATGGTGTCACCGGAATTATACAAGTCTTTTTCTTCCCTGCTGATGGAATTTTTTGCTTTAACTCGGTAAGGGTCATCTGTCAAAATAATCTCCGACTTTCGAAGGAAGGTGCCGGTTGCATTATCAAGAATTCTGTCGCCTCTGTACTCTATGTCATAACCTGCCATTCTTCTTGGCTCATTGATAAAAAGCAGGAGGTTATCTCTGTTGAATTCGGTGCTTGCACTTTTAGAAATCGGCAGTCCACTGTTGTTCAGTGATACGACTTTGGAATAGCCGGAAGAAAAAAGAATTCCGATAAGCATAAGGCCTACGCCAATATGCGTTACAGCGCCACCACTGATTATAGGTTTTTTGCGAAGCACGGAGGCAAGCACCAAAACATTCGACACAATGATAAAGACACCGGAAAACATCAGGCAGGCAAAATCAATCCGGTAGATCTGGTAGGTGTTAATGATCAGCAGAGAGAACAATGCAGATGCAAGCAGGGGCAGCAGGATTGGTTTCAGGGAAAACTCCTTTCGGAGACGACCCCACCAGAAAAACTGAGCCATGCCTGAAAGAAATGCTGTCGCTACGGCAAACCATAGTTGAAGACGGCTGTAAAAGCCAACCTGATCTGCAGGCGGAGCCATCGCTGATGAAATGCCAAAGAATCCTGCAACTTTATTGATAACGGGGAAGGAGGTTGGAATCAGTACCTGGAAGCCCATCAGGCATAAAATGGCAGTACCCATGAAGATCCAGAACTCAGCCGAGTAGGTATCCAGTTCCTGATCAGTCGCTGGGAGTTGCTTCCATCGCCAGATTATGGCAATGACAGCTGCTGCGGTAAAAACCAGAAGATAGATCAGTAGTTGACCGGAAAGCCCGAGGTCTGTGAATGAATGGACCGATGCATCACCCAGAATACCACTTCGTGTAAGAAATGTTGAATAGAGGATTAATATGAATACGCTGACCACCAGAATAACCGATGTTCTCAATCCGCGCTGTTTTGACTTATAAAGCATCAGTGTGTGGATGGATGCGATCAGAATAAGCCATGGAACGTAGACAGCATTTTCCACAGGATCCCAGTTCCAGTATCCGCCGAAACTCAAAGTTTCATAGGCCCAGTAACCACCCATCATGATGCCAATTCCAAGTACTGCACCTCCGAAAAGAGACCATGGCAAAGCAGGTTTGATCCACTCTGTAAATTTCCCGAAATAAAGCCCGGCCATACAAAATGAAAATGGAACAAGTGTGGCTGCAAATCCAAGGAAAAGGGTTGGAGGATGAATGACCATCCAGTAATTCTGTAACAACGGATTAAGCCCGTTACCATCTGCAGGAATGAAATCAGGGTTGGAAAGGAAGATGGGATCCTGAATGGCATCGCGCAGCAGGATGAATGGAGAACTTCCCAGCTTCAAATCAAGCCCCGGAATTACCACACCCATAATCATGGAACCCAGGAACGCCTGAACAAGAGAGAAAATACTCATCACAGGACCCTCCCAGGCTTTTTGTGTGCGGATCAGAATCAGACCAAGCACAGCTTGCCAGAACATCCATAAAAGAAAACTTCCTTCCTGCCCTTCCCAGAAGCAGGAAATCATGTAGTAAACCGGAAGGTGTCTTGAGGAATGAGAATACGCGTAGTGGTATTCAAAGTAATGGTTGTAGATAATGCTGAACAGGGAAATAATTACCCCGAGCAGCGAAAAGAAATGAATATAAAACCCTGCTCTGCCATTGACAAGCCACTGATTTCTTAAAAGACCTTCTTCAGTACGGGAGGCTTTCAGATAAATAAAAAATGTAAATGCTGCAGACACCGCTGCCAGCAAAACAAAAAAATGACCTAAGTCACCGATCAGGTAATGCATGATGATAAGGTTATTGTGCTGCAGTTTCTTCTGCTGAATCCGCCCATGAATTGTCTTCAGTAATGACCCCTGCAGTTTTCAGTGAATTATCCTGATATTTTGAAGGACATTTCAATAGAATTTTTTCTGCAAAAAAGAAGTCAGTTGTGTAATGCCCGATAACGACTACTTTTTCAGACCGCAAAAAATCAGGAGGGATCGGTTCATTGTGATAGACCAATTGTTCTTTTTTGTTCTCATCTACCAGGATGAAGGTAAATGAAAGGTTGTCTTCACTTTTTTGAATTCCTGTTACCTGACCGGAAGAGTCTTTTTTAAGGTCTCCTACCACATGCAGACTCTTTGAATTTCCTTCTGACGCAATGGCGTAGGCCTGGTCAAAAGTTACGTAAGAACTTGCATCACCGGTGGTGGAAATGATTACTGCCACAGCGATGGCGATAATGATCAGGGCAAGAACGTGGGTTTTTTTCATAATGAGGACATTTCACAGCCGGTGACTGTTTTCCGGCCTGCAAATTTATACCCTTCCGGCCTGCCTGAGGGGACTACCTCAACCCTTTTTTTGAGAATTGTTTTCTATCCGGCTTATCCGGCGTTCGAGGTAAAACAGATAGCCAAAAATCCCCCCCAGAATAATCAGGATTATAGCCACCACCACATAAATTTTTCCCTCTGAACGCATTAAATCAGCCATTTCCGGCTCTGCAGATTGAGCAGTTAAAATACCGGATGTCAGACAGGTCAAAACTAAAACCATCAGTTTCTTCATCGCATTCTTAAATTTTATTGTTCAGAGGTAATTTTTCTGATTCTTATTCGCATTGTTGCAATCCAGTACCCAAGGAGAATCCATCCAATAACAGCAGGATAGAACACCAGACGCATACGCCCATCAAGATCATACATATTGAATCCGGGGTTTCCTCCGCTGCCGGGATGAACAGAAGAGGTAAGCCTCGGAATAATAAAGATCAGAGGAATCATGGCTGCAAAAGCAAAAATATTGTAGACGGCACTCAGTCTCGCTCGTTGTTCCTCCGATTGCAGCGATCCT
>JBMTCO010000004.1:0-68221 GCA_049430945.1 Cyclobacteriaceae bacterium | reverse complement strand
AGAAACAGAAAGAGGATCTAAGTCTCCAACAGTGCTTTCGTCAACTCCTTCTGTTTCTGTTACTAATTCTGAAGTATCAGGAAGAGTAAGAGAAACAGAAAGAGGAAATAAATCTCCAACAAAGCTTTCATCAACTCCTTCTGTTTCTGTTACTAATTCTGAAGTATCAGGAAAAGAAAGAGAAACAGAAAGAGGATCTAAAGCTCGATCAATGCTCCAGCTCTTGCTTCTCTTATCCGAACTCGATCCGAAAAATCAACCGAGAATATTTTTTAGTGCAGACTCCGGATCAGGAAAATCAAAATGAAATCCTTTCTGTTCAATTTTTTCGGAAGAAAGTTTGGCGCCCCCTGTCACAATAATTGCCATTTCACCCAGCACTAAATGAAGCACCGAAGCCGGTACTGCAGGGAAAAAAAGAGGACGATGAAGTCTGCGGGCAATCAAACGGGTCATAGTTTTATTATCAACAGGCTGCGGGGCAACTGCGTTATATATACCGGTCATTGTCTGATCTTCGGCAGCTTTAATGAACATGTTGCACAAATCGTCAATATGAATCCAGCTCATATATTGTTTGCCAGTTCCCAGCGGAGCACCGGCAAACATTTTTACAGGCAGAATGAGCTTGGGCAGCGCACCCCCATCTAAACTAAGTACGACACCAATGCGAAGTGTTACAAGTCGGATTCCCGCGCTTTCAAAACCAACGGCTTCGTCCTCCCACTTTTTAGTGACTTCAGCAAGAAAATCATTTCCGGGCCTGCTATGTTCAGTAAACAGGTCATCCGGTCCCCCGTTTCCATAATACCCGCTGGCAGAAGCACAAACAACGGTTTTAATTTTATTCGGATATTTTGATAAATGATTGACAAGCAGTCGTGTTCCCTCTGTCCGGCTTTCCAGAATTTCTTTTTTTCTGGATTTGGTCCAGCGTTTTTCAGCCACATTTTCACCGGCAAGATGAATCAGCACCTCTGCTTCGCGCAAAGCTTCCGGATCAACATAATGATCTTTAACCGACCAGCGATATGCTTTTTCGGGAGCGACAGCAGGATTTCTTACCAGCCAGCTTACCTGATGTCCGCGAGACTTAAGGATTGCTGTGAGTCTTCTGCCAATAAATCCGCTGCCACCGGTAATCAGAATATTCATAAGTAAATCTTGTTTCAAAGTTTCAAAAACACCTCAGTCAGAAATTAACCGTAACTTTCCGGCTGTTAGCCTGAACACAAAGGGCACAATATTTGTTCAGGTGGCACAAAAATATCAAACGAATATGAAAGCCATCTTTTCAATCCTGCTGATTCTGATTACAGGTTTTTCCTTCGCACAAAAAGTAGCAGTTGAAAAAAGTACACGAAACATAAAAGGAAGTGAAGCCGGCGGATATGCTGTTGAACTTAACGGCGCAGCTGAAGCCGTTTCGCAGGCACTTAACAGATTTTTAAAAGATTACGGCAAAGCACGGAACTCAGGAGGAATTATCACCATTTCCGCTCCGGTACTTGGGGGAATGACCTATGAGAATAATGTTGCGTATGCAACTGTTAAGGGTGATGCCGTTAAAGCTTCTGCATGGATCGGACTTAATTCCTCCGAATGGCCCGGAAACGATACTGAAGTTCTGATTAATCGGATCAAGGATATGATTTATCAGTTCGGTGTTAAATATTACCAGGATCAGATTCAGGCTGAAATTGATCTGACCCAGCAGGCAATTGACGCTACCGACCGGAAGTTACAGCGGCTTGTGTCGCAGAATAAAGATCTTAACAATAAGCTTATATCAAACGAACAGGAACTGATTAAGCTTGAAAAAGCCATTGTTGACAATAAAAATGAGCATGTAATCCTGCTGCAAAAACTGGATGCTAATAAATTGTCACAGGATTCAGTAACAAATGCGGCGGTTCAGATCAGAAAAGTTCTTGATGCTCAGAAAGAGAGAAAACAAAAAGTTAACTGAGCAATTGACCGTCAGTTGTTGATAGGAACTCTCTTCAGAATTGCCTGAATGATTTCCTTAGTTGATACATTATCCGCCTCTGCTTCATAGTTCAGCAACACGCGATGGTTCATCACATCAACAGCCACTTCCTTAATGTCTTCAGGCAATACATAATCTCGTCCTTCCAGAAATGCTGCAGCTTTCGCGGTCAGGTTGAGGTTGATGGATGCTCTGGGTGATGCGCCGAACTGAATATACTGTGCTTCGCGGTCAAGCTTGTATGTTTTAGGCTGACGCGTAGCGGTTACAAGTTCAATAATATAGCGCTCCAGTGATTCGGAAATCTTAACCTTGTTCACTTCTGCCCGAATGGCAAAAATATCTTCTTTGGTCAAAACCTGATTTACGGTATAATCAAACTGCATGTTTGAAATTCTGCGCATTATTTCCAGTTCCTGATCCTTGCTCGGGTAATCCACAAAAACTTTCATCATAAAACGGTCAACCTGTGCTTCAGGGAGCTGATATGTTCCTTCGTTTTCAACCGGGTTTTGAGTGGCCATGACAAGGAAAGGCTTGTCAAGCTGATAGGTCGTTTCACCGATGGTTACCTGTTTCTCCTGCATAGCTTCAAGCAAAGCAGACTGCACTTTTGCAGGTGAGCGGTTAATCTCGTCAGCCAGTACAATGTTGGCAAAAATGGGGCCTTTCTTCACGAGAAAGTTTCCTTCTTTCTGATTGTAAATCATGGTGCCAATCAGATCCGAAGGCAACAGGTCAGGCGTGAACTGAATCCTGGAAAAATCCAGATGAAGAACCCTTGCAAGGGTACTGATGGTAAGCGTCTTTGCAAGCCCGGGAACACCTTCCAGCAAAATATGTCCGTTGGTAAACAGCCCTATCAACAGCCGGTTTACCATATACTCCTGTCCAACCACGACTTTAGAAACCTCCTGAAAAACCTGTCTGACCTTTTCGTGGTGCTTCGTCATTGTTTCCTGTGTTCCCATAATTTTTGAGAGAAAATAAGCCCGCAATATTAATTAAAAATCAGATGCTCAAAGGCCTGTTCAGGACATAAGGGTGTTGATGAGCTCCTCAAAATTGCGCTTTAATTTTTCACGGATTCTGTCAGCCCTGGCAGGATCATAATTTCTTTCCCCATCGTCCATATAATTGACTTTACTCATCTCGAGCTGAAGGGCATGGATGCTTTCGGCGGGCTTACCGTAATGGCGGGTTATATAACCACCCTTGAATGGCTCGTTATGTGCTACAGACCGGTTGTCACCTTCCAGATTCCGAAGTGTTATTTCAGATAATCCCGGCAAGGCAGAGGCTCCATCGGCATCACCAAGGATAAGGTCCGGAAAAGGATCTTTTCGAATAGAGGTAACCATCCTGCGTATAGAATGACAATCCCAGAGCAAAACCTTTCCGAATTCATCTTTCATCTTCTCCAGCGTCAGGAGAACTTGCCGGTGATAAGGATAGAAGTACAAATATTTCCGGCGATCAATTTCGCTTTGCTCTACTGATATCCTCTTATCTGCATAAAGCGGATTCCCAAGAAAATCAGTAACCGGACATAGCCCGGTTATCACACGACCATCTGAATACAGTGGCTGGTTTTCCGGGGTGCGGTTGAGGTCAATAACCCATCTGCTGATATTTGCGGTCAGCAAAGTGATGCCCATAGCCGGGGCAAAATCATACAGCCGGTCAACAAACCAATCAGTATCATCCTGATCAGAAATTTTTTCAGGGACAAACTCCCCTTTCAAATCCTGAGGCACAAAAGTTCCGCAGTGCGGTACACTTAAAAGTATCGGAACCGCTCCGGTTGCAGGATGTGTCAGAGAAAATGTTTCCAATAAATCAGTTCTTTTTTGACTTTGATTTTGAAGGTGCCTGTGATTGTGGTTTGGTTCTCGGCAACATACGCGATTTATCTCCGCTGCTCAGCCCTTCCTTCAGTACCATGATGCGACGATACGATTCTTCAATTCGCGCAGCAGGAATTTCACCGCGGTCAACAAAACCGCGGATGATCTGATGCACGCGGTCAACCGTTCTTGCTTCAGATCCCTGGATGTTATTAGAGAAACACATAACATCGACACCTGCATTAACAGCAAGGCGTACAGCTTCCTCCAGTCCAAAATATTTTGTGATTGCATGCATCTGCATGTCGTCTGTAAATACAACACCATCAAAGCCCATTTTTTTTCTGAGCAGACTGTCGATAGTTCTTTTTGAAAGTGTTCCCGGAAGACCTTTCGGATCAATCACTTTATTCACAATGTGTGAAGTCATGATGGCATCTGTAAATCCTGCTGCCATAAGGTCTTTATAGGGTTTGATCTCCTGGTCAGACCATGTATCCGTTACATCTGCAACACCAAAGTGTGTATCGGCAGAAGAGCTTCCGTGTCCCGGAAAATGTTTGAGCGAGGTGAGCACATTATGTTTGCGGTGTTCCCTGACCACCTCTTTGGCATACATTACCACGCTGTCCGCATTTTTAGAATATGAGCGTTCAACTTTAACGATTACAGTATTCTCCGGATTAATTGCCAGATCCACACAGGGTGCAAAGTTTATGTTGAAGCCAAGACCTGCAAGTGTTCCGGCTGTGGCATCGGCGTAGAAGCGGGCTGTGTCCAGTGAGCGCGTCTTACCGATGTAAGCAGCGGAAACTGATTTTGTGAAGCCGTATTTTTCTTTCAGTCGGTTCACCCTTCCGCCCTCCTGATCAATGCCAATCAGTAATGGAACAGCGGAGGCCTGCTGATAAGCCCAGGTTATTTTCTTCAGGCCGGCAAATGAGTTGGTCCTGGGAATATTTTTTTCAAAGAATATCACGGCACCGACTTTCCCGGCTTTAATCTCTTTAAGAACCGCTGAATCCACTTCAGCTTTTGGGAATCCGATCATGATCATCTGACCAATCTTATAATCCAGGCTATCGCGCTGGGCACAGGAAGTCAGTGAAATAAATAACAGAGCCAATGGCATAACAATCGGATACAGAGTGCTCTTTCTAATAATTTTCATAAACAGCAGTCAGAATTTTTTGTAACTCATCCCGCAGTTTTGGTGCGGAGACCGTAAAGTTAGCGTTCATTGAGCTAAAGATCAGCAACCTGCCTTTTTCTGTCACCAGATATCCGCTCAGGCAATAGTTGTTGCTCAGAGTTCCTGTTTTCCCGAATATGAATGGGGCTGAGCCATTATTAAAGGAATACAAAGTGCCGTTTCTCCCGGAGGCAGCCAGCAGTGGAAAAATCTTGTCTTTTGGGCGAATTTCAAGGATCCTGCGCCAGATCATTACAAGATCGAGAGGTGAAATCTGATTATAGCGTGATAATCCTGAACCATCAACCCAAACGGGTTTTTGCGGCATATCTGGCAAAACTGTTCCTAACATATGCCTGATGGCCGGCTTTGTGTCAAGGGTATCACTGAGCTTATCGGAGACCATCATAAGCAATTGTTCAGCAATCAGATTATCGCTTCGTTGCATCATGGTTTTGTAAAGACTGTCAGCCGGAATACTATAAATTATTTTTTCAGTTTTAACAGGAGCAGAAAGCAGGATAACCTGTCTGTTAAGTGTATCAGAAAGTAACCGCGTTGTCAATGCATCTGAGGTAATAAACGGAATCTGAACCTGTCCGTCTTTTTTAGAGTTGAAATAAAATTTGTTTGCTGACTGATCGCGGTTAAAAGGATAGCCCGGAATTCCACCGGACAGTTGATCCGCAAAAACATCAGGAATAATTTTTTCTGAAGACTCCTTCTTTATCAAAGTTGCCAGATTACCATACACCGGAAATGCGGATCGTTCAGGATGATAGTCTGCATCAAAATCATCCCATGACCACCCCTGTCCATATGGGGATGCAACATGTTTTACGGGTGTGAGGTAAATATTCCCGGGATAGTTTTTCAGAAATTCAAAGACCAGAGAGTTTGAATAAGTGCCGGAATAAAGGAATGAGGGATCGCCGGTTCCTGCTATGATTAATGAATCGCCGGAGATTTTATAACGAAGGCCCGGTATTGAATCGCCAAGATTTGTAAGAGCTGTAAGAAGCGTAAGGATTTTGGTATTTGAAGCCGGTGTGAAATACTTTTCACCATTCACATTAACCAGGGTTTTACCTGATTGCGGATCGCTCAGTACAAAGCCGGCGTGATGCGAGAATTTTTCAGAGAACGACTGAACTCTTTTTGAAATTCTGAAAGAAGGACTACATGATATCAGTGCTGCTGAAAAAAATAAAACAAAAAACTTTGAAGCCCGCTTCATCAGAATTCATCAGGACTTCAGATATCTTTCAATAAGGATATGACGATGATGGGTTTCATGGCCTGCGATGATAAATCCAAGCGCAACGACAGAGAGTTCATTTTCTCCAACCTTACCTTTCCGTGAAAGCATTTCTTCTGAAAAACCTTCAAACAGATCAAGAGTTGAAGTGCGCAGGTGTTGCATTTCATCAGCGATTTTCCGGAGACTTCTTCCTGTTGCATTGGCAAGCGGTGCGTAAGCATTCTCATCAAAAGGTGAAAGAGCTGTCTTATCGTTTCTGGAAAAGCGCAGCGCCCGGTATGCAAAAATCCGTTCTGCATCAATCACATGACACATCATCTCCCGGATAGTCCATTTGTTTTCAGCATACTGATGGTCCGCCAGTTTTTCAGGAACAGAATGCACTGTCTCCATCATCCGATAGCCCGAAACACGGAGCGCAGATATCACATCAGACTGGTCAATGTGCTTAACATAGTTTTTATAAAAATGGGGGACGGAGTCGAGGTTCAGCAGCATAAAAATGAAATTAAACTTTAATCTACTGAATTTTCCTTTAACTGATTCTGCTCCAATTCATCCGCGAATGTTTCATGGAGCGTAAGTGGTTCAGCGTGGGCCTGTTTTCTGCCTTTTGAAGTTCAGGGTCTGACTTTAATAAATCCAGTGCTTCATCACGGGCAATGCGAAGGACTTCACCATCCTTGCTCAAATCTGCAATCTTCAAATCAAGCACACCACTTTGCTGTGTTCCCATTAAATCACCGGGCCCACGAAGTTTCAGATCTGTTTCAGCGACTTCAAATCCATTATTGGTACGGACCATCGTCTCCATTCGCAGCTTTGCATCGGCACTGAGTTTGAAGTCAGTCATTAAAATACAGTAAGATTGTTCCGCACCACGCCCGACACGACCGCGTAACTGATGAAGCTGGGACAATCCAAAACGCTCGGCATTTTCAATGATCATCACGCTGGCATTCGGAACATCAACACCAACTTCGATCACCGTAGTTGCAACCATAATTGATGTCTCGCCCTTTTTAAATCTGCTCATCTCAAAATCCTTTGCAGCAGAATCCATCTTGCCATGTAAAATACTGATGGCCAGATCAGGGAAAGCACGCGAAATACTTTCATAGCCATCCATCAGATGTTTTAAATCAAGTTTTTCAGATTCATCAATCAATGGATAGACGATATAAACCTGTCGGCCAAGATTAACCTGAGCACGAAGAAATGCATGGACCTGCAGACGATGACTGTCAAATCTGTGTTCCGTACGGATCGGCTTTCTTCCTTTTGGCAGTTCATCAATCACCGAAACATCCAGGTCGCCATATAAGGTCATGGCCAGCGTTCGCGGAATGGGCGTGGCCGTCATGACCAGAACATGTGGTAAAACAGAATCATTTTTTTTCCACAGTCTGGAACGTTGCGCAACACCAAACCGGTGTTGCTCATCTATCACGGCAAGACCAAGCTGATTAAATTTAACTTCCTCCTCGAGCAAGGCATGGGTCCCAACCAGGATCTTTAGGGTTCCATCCTGGAGTTGTTCATGGATTTTTTTTCGTTCAGATTTTTTCGTTGATCCGGTCAATAATGCAATAGGAATATTCATCGCCGCTGCATAACGGCTTAGTCCGTTGAAATGCTGCTGCGCAAGAATTTCAGTCGGTGCCATCAGCGCAGACTGCGTATTCCCTCCTATCGCGATGAGCATGGAGATAAATCCTACGATGGTCTTACCACTGCCTACATCACCCTGCAGTAAACGATTCATCTGAACACCTGACTTCATGTCCGTATAAATCTCACGGATGACTTTTTTCTGTGCATTGGTGAGCGGAAACGGAAGATGGTTGTTATAAAAATCCGTAAGCAAGACTGCATTGTTCAGAACAAGACCTTTTGATTTTTCCTCCCGAATGAGTTTCAGTTTGATCAACTGCAGCTGAATAAAAAACAACTCTTCAAACTTCAACCGGGTCTGGGCGCGCTGAAGGGCCTCCGTACTTTTTGGAAAATGAATTGTCTGAAGTGCTTCAGATTTTTCCATGAGCTTCAGCTTGCGGACAATATGTGCCGGCAAATTTTCTGGTATGTTTCCTGGGGCCTTGCGCAGGACCTCAAGCTGAAGTCTTGAAATAAATTTGCTGTCAAGATATCGTGCACGCAGCTTTTCTGTCACATGATAAACAGGCTGCAAAAAGTTTCCTTTTTTACCGGCCTCCGCTACCGGCTCAAGTTCGGGATGCGCAACCGTAATTTTACGGCCATATCTGGCCGGCTTTCCAAAGAGCACATATTCCACTCCCGGCTGAAGTTTTTCCATTGTCCAGCGAATACCTTGAAACCATACCAACTCAATACCGCCGGTCGCATCCTCAAATAAAGCAACCAGTCTTTTTTTTGGCCCCGTCCCGGCATGGGAAAAAGTTCCGAGTTTCCCTGTTATCTGCACATAGGGCAGATTTTCATCTATTTCGCTGATCTTATAAAATCTGGTACGGTCTTCATACCGAAAAGGGTAATGCACGATAAGATCCCCGAAAGTGCGGATTTCAAGCTCTTTTTGAAGGAAAGCCGATCTTTGAGGACCTACGCCTTTAAGAAATTCTACCGGGGTTTCTGAAAAATTCGTTATAACCTCTAAATTTGAGCTAAAATACAGTCAGCGCTATGCACAGGCAAGTGCGGACAAACAGGAATGGAAGCATCTTTAGATAAATTACTTGAAAAAATGACCAAGCAAACTCTCACTGAAGAGGAGTTGTTGCTGCTGGAAGAAAAAGCCGGTAAATTTTCTAATCTTGAGAAACTTGTTGAAGCCCGCCAGGAGTGGCGTGAAGCCATGCGCAAGTTCATGGATGCGCAGGATCAGAAAGATTCTGAATTAAAATCGTAATTGCCTCCGGATCTGTTTCCGGAAAACCTCAAAAAGTTCTGTTCATTACAAAAGAATCCTGGAGAAACCTTTCTCGCGGTGCCTCTTCTTTAATGCGTAATGACTCAGGAAGTTGATCAGCATTTCCGGGATAGCCGATAGAAATAAATACACCGGGCTCAAATTCCTCAGGGATATTTAAAAGACTTACAGCCTTCTCACGGTCATATCCTGCCATCTGTCTTACCTGTAGTCCAAGGTGAACCGCCTGCAGAGAAAGAATGGCATTGGCTCCGCCAAGGTCATATAAGGCGTACCTGTTTTCATTTCCATTTTTCCGGAAAGTTTTACGTGCCATACTCAACACAAGCAACGGCGCCTGACTTGCCCAGATCTGATTTCCGGAAGCAAGCGACTCTGTCATTTTTTGACGAAGCTCAGATTGATCAGCAGTCGCGTAAATGTACATCCACGGTTGTTCATTGGAACTTGAGGGCGCCCAGCGGACCGCTTCAAAAAGGGAAAGAATTTTTTCGTCTTCTACAATACGGTCTGAATAGGCCCGGGTACTTTTTCTTTCGGAAATAATCGGTGCAAGAGGATAGTGTATTTCTGAGGAAAGTTGACTCATGGTTGTGTTTTAAAAAAAAGAGGCTGACCAGTTTGTGGCCAGCCTCGTTATTAACTAATCAGGAATTATTTTTTTACTTCTTCGTACTCAACATCCTGAGCATCGGAGGTTCCGCCACCTGGCTGACCTGAGCTCTGACCTGCATCGCTTCCGGGCTGAGGGCCGCCTGCACCCGCTGCGCCTGATGCTGCATACATTTCCTGTGATGCTGCCTGCCATGCGGTGTTAAGCTCTGCCATCGCAGCATCTATTCCGGCAAGGTTACGACTCTTGTGAGCCTCACGAAGTTTTTCAAGTCCGGCGTTGATAGCAGACTTATTTCCGTCTGAAAGTTTATCACCAAACTCTTTGAGTTGCTTTTCTGTCTGGAAAATCAAAGAATCGGCCTGGTTAATCTTTTCAGTCTCTTCCTTCACCCGACGGTCTGATTCTGCATTCGCCTGCGCTTCCTGTTTCATCTTCTGGATCTCATCATCCGTCAGTCCGCTGGAAGCCTCAATACGGATCTTCTGCTCCTTACCTGTTCCTTTATCCTTTGCTGATACATGCAGAATACCGTTTGCATCAATATCAAAAGTGACTTCAATCTGTGGAACTCCACGTGGTGAAGGCGGAATGCCATCAAGGTGGAATCTTCCAATCGTACGATTATCCTTTGCCATCGGACGCTCGCCCTGCAGCACATGAATTTCAACGGAAGGCTGATTGTCAGCCGCAGTTGAAAAGGTCTCAGATTTCTTTGATGGAATCGTAGTGTTGGATTCAATCAGTCTTGTCATGACACCGCCGAGTGTTTCAATACCCAATGACAGCGGCGTAACATCAAGCAGGAGAACATCCTTTACTTCTCCGGTAAGTACACCGCCCTGAATGGCTGCGCCTACGGCAACAACTTCATCGGGATTAACACCTTTGGAGGGTTTCTTGCCAAAGAATTTTTCGACTTCTTCCTGAATGCGGGGAATCCGGGTGGAACCTCCTACCAGAATAACTTCATCAATCTGACTTACTGATACACCGGCGTCTTCAACCGCCTTGCGGCAAGGCTCAAGCGTTCTTCGTATGAGGTCATCACTAAGCTGCTCGAATTTAGATCGACTGAGTTTACGAACAAGATGTTCAGGCACGCCGTCGATCGAGGTAATGTAGGGAAGGTTGATTTCTGTTTCCTGTGATGATGACAATTCAATCTTCGCCTTTTCAGCAGCTTCCTTCAGTCGCTGCAATGCCATGGGATCTTTGCGCAGATCTACATTACGCTCAGATTTAAACTCATCAGCCAGCCAGTTCATGATGCGCATATCAAAGTCATCACCTCCAAGGTGCACATCACCATTGGTGGATTTCACTTCAAATACGCCATCACCAAGTTCAAGTATTGAGATATCGAATGTTCCGCCGCCCAGGTCATAGACGGCAATCTTCATGTCTTTATTTTTCTTATCAAGTCCGTAGGCAAGCGCTGCTGCAGTCGGCTCATTGATGATGCGTTTCACATCAAGACCGGCAATCTGCCCTGCTTCCTTGGTTGCCTGACGCTCCGCATCATTGAAGTACGCGGGAACGGTAATAACTGCCTCGGTCACGGTGGTTCCAAGGTAATCTTCAGCGGTAGTCTTCATCTTCTGAAGGATGATTGCTGAAATTTCCTGAGCAGTGTAAGGTCTGTCGCCGATGCGAACTCTGACGGTATCGTTGTTTCCGCTTTCTACAGAATAAGAAACCATTTTCATTTCCTCACCCACTTCTGAGTATTTCTTACCCATAAAGCGTTTGATAGACTGAACTGTGTTTTTAGGATTGGTGATGGCCTGTCGTTTCGCAGGATCGCCCACCTTTCTCTCTCCTTTACCATTATCCAGAAAACCAACGATGGATGGCGTTGTACGACGGCCTTCGCTGTTCGCGATTACAACCGGTTCATTTCCCTCCATGACGGCCACGCATGAGTTAGTCGTTCCAAGGTCTATTCCAATAATCTTTCCCATAATAAAAGTGCTTTTAGCTGTTTTCCTTTTTCAACAGACTCTTAACAATCAATGGTTGTGCCAATGCCTTTTTAATGAGAAAAGGTGACAAACTGTCAGAAAAGATGTGGCTAATTCATCACTAAAAGTGATTTTATCGTCAGGTCAGGATTGA
This sequence comes from Cyclobacteriaceae bacterium, assembly GCA_049430945.1. GTDB lineage: Bacteria > Bacteroidota > Bacteroidia > Cytophagales > Cyclobacteriaceae > ELB16-189. The sequence continues at coordinate 56,289 of JBMTCO010000004.1, read as the reverse complement.
CAACAGACGGTGACATCTGATTTCGAAACAATAATATGCCGGTCTTTAGGGGAATCAGGCACCCTGATTCTTTCGCGTTTTAATCTTAAAGGCAACCGAGGCCACAAGCAGGAGCCATGGAAACCCATGGAACAAAGCATCAAACCAGTCAATGGCCTGCATCCCGACCGCGCCGCCTGCAATCCACCGGATTTTTCCGACTATATGAGGCTCGGGGAAAAAAGGTGCCAGCCCGAGGGTAAGGCAAAGCATCAGAATCATTCCGGTTTGATTAAAAAGCAGTTTCATTTTTTTTCTTTTTTAAAGGGATAAGTAACCTGATCAACAAAGGTGGAGGGAAAGTTTTCGACGCCTTCAAATCCCAGCTTTTCATCGCGACCGGAATAAGGAATCCATGCCGTGCCAAACAGATAATCCCACAGACTCAGACTGATACCATAATTTACGCCTGTTCTGCCTTCAGGCAGGTTTTTAGCATGGTGCCAGATATGCATGCCGGGACTATTTAATATATAGCGAAGAGGACCCCAGCTGATATTCAGATTGGCATGATTAAAATGACCAATGGCAACTGAAAAAATATGGACGATGAAAAAGTCTTTCAGTCCGAAGCCTATCATGGCCAGCGGGATATACTGGATACTCTTATAAACAATGGTTTCCATCCAATGGTAACGAAGATGGGCTGCAAATCCCATTTCTTCAACCGAGTGGTGGACTTTGTGAAAAGTCCAGAGCCAGGGCACATGATGCAGCAGACGATGAATATTCCATTGTAAAAAATCTGCGACAACAAACAGAAACAGCATTTGGGCCCATCCCGGCCAGCCGGAAATATTCAGTGCTATAAGATTTCGGATCCCTGCAGCAGCCAGCAGATTGCTAAACAACTCTACAACTATATTAGACAGTGCGTTATAGCCAATCAGGGAAAAAAGAAAAAAATTAAAAAACATGTAAAATCCATCCAGCCAGAAGTCCTTGCGGAACAAACTCTGATCTTTTCTCCATGGAAAGAAAATTTCAAGGATCCATACAAAAAGAGATAATCCTACAAGCCACCAGAAGTAGTTATGCCATCCCAGATTGAACATTTCACCGGTCAGATAACTCCAGTATCCTGTATAACCTCCGATCAGTGTTTCAAACAGCTTATCCATATAATGATTGGGCAAGATTCATCTTTTCAAAGATCCGAATGTGTAACTGCAGTTACAAAGCATCAGATATTTTTTTAGGGTTGTGTGACTTTTGTAACGGACGGCCGCTTGAGGCTGTCTGTAAATTTGCATCAGCAAAAAACAAAAAATTCAAGTATGAATATTGAACAGCTTATTAAAGAAAACAATTGTACCATTGTGGATGTCCGTACACCCGGTGAATTTATGTCCGGCCATGTCTCCGGATCCGTAAACATTCCGCTTAATGAAATACCCCGACGGATGGAGGAATTGCGTGGTTTTAAGCAACCTTTGGTTCTTTGCTGTGCCTCCGGAGGCAGAAGTGGAAATGCAACTTCCTACCTATCTGATTCCGGTATGGAATGTTACAATGCAGGAAGTTGGCTTGATGTAAACTACCTGCAAGGGAACTGACCAAATAAAAGGATTGTATCATATCAAAATGAAGTCAATATCTCCTGGCAGAAAAAATATTATGAATCTAAAATCAAGAATTCTTACAGGATGGAATTGGGTCAGAGTCCTTTATCTCCTTGCAGGACTTTATGTGGTTGTTCAGTCGGCACTTGACCGTGAGTGGTACGGTATGCTCTTTGGTGGCTACTTCGCATCCATGGGACTACTTGCTTTCGGATGTGCATCTGGCGCCTGCTTTGGTGGCAGTTGCGAAACAAAGGGTGAAAAGCAGATAGCAGATTAAAATCTACGGCAGCGTAGAAAGATTACTAAATTAACGCTTTCCAGCCTTTCTTTTCAAGTTCGCGCGCGGACTGCTCAACAGTATTCCGCAAATCGTTTTTATAGTCTGCGATTTTTTTTGCAAGTTTTTTGTCAGACAAGGCAAGGATCTGTGCAGCAAGAATCCCGGCATTTTTTGCTGCATTCAAAGCAACCGTTGCCACAGGCACACCATTGGGCATCTGAAGAATCGACAGAACAGAATCCCATCCGTCAATGGAGTTTGAAGATTTTACAGGAACACCTATTACGGGAAGCGGCGTACAGGATGCAACCATGCCAGGAAGATGAGCCGCGCCTCCGGCCCCTGCTATGATCACTTTTATTCCACGGTCTTTTGCTCCTGAGGAATATTCAACCATGCGCGCAGGAGTCCGGTGTGCCGATACTACTGTTACTTCACAGGCGACACTGAACTCCTCAAGAATCTGAGCCGCATCACGCATCACTTTTAGATCAGACTGACTTCCCATAATAATTCCGACTTGCGGTGAGATTTTTTTCTTTTTTTCTGCCATGATTTTTTGTGACTGTCCGGTCAGTTTCGGGATTTAACTTTCAGATTGTCTTTTACAAATGTCGCCTTTTGGTGCAGTTCGTCCATGGTCCTGCCGGTAATGGTTACATGACCCATTTTCCGAAAAGGTTTTGTGTTCACCTTCCCGTACAAATGAACATTGACACCCTCAAGTGCGAGACATGCTTCAATGCCTTCATAATGTGCAGGGCCGCTGAATCCGACTTCGCCAAGCAGATTCACCATAGCGGATGGAACACGGATGGAGGTATCACCAAGGGGAAGACCAAGAATTGCGCGGAGGTGCTGATGATACTGTGATGTCTCATTACCTTCAATTGTCTGATGGCCACTATTGTGTGGTCTTGGTGCAATTTCATTCACAAGAATTTGTCCGTCGCGGGTCACGAACATTTCAACAGCAAGCAGTCCTATCATGCAAAGTTTTTCAATGACTTCTTTTGCAATTGCCTGTGCTTTGGCTTCAGTTGACGGAGAAATACTTGCAGGCGAAAAGAGAAATTCAACCATGTTCTGTTCAGGGTGGAACATCATTTCAACAGCAGGATAACATTTTATTTCGCCGGTCAGACTCCTGGCAACAATTACTGAGATTTCTTTTTCAAAATCGACAAAAGATTCAAGTAACCCGGGTGTATCAAATGCCTTTTCAAGATCTGCTTCACCTCTAAGAATCTGAACACCCCTGCCGTCATATCCCTCTTTTGCAAGTTTATGTACCGCAGGTAGCATGCCCTTATTTTTGTACACATCGTCCCGGGAATCTGTAATCAGAAATGGTGCGGTAGGAATACCATGATCTCGGTAAAAAATTTTTTGAGTCTGCTTATTCTGAATGAGCTCAATGATATGGGGCTGCGGGAAAACCTGTTTGCCTTCTTTCTCAAGACGGCGTAATGCGGCCGTACTTACATTTTCAATCTCTATGGTAAGGAGGTCCAAAGTTCTGCCAAATTCAAAAACGGTTTCCTCATCATTTAGTTTTCCGTTTACGAAAGTTGCAAGTCCGGAGCATGGTGCATTCGGATCAGAATCCAGGACAGTAAAATTGAGGTTCAGATCAATACCGGACTGAATGAGCATGCGGCCAAGTTGTCCTCCGCCCAGAATGCCTATTTTTTTTTGGGTAAATGCGCCGGAATTCATCAGGGCATAAAATTAACCCTGATTTCTGAATAAACAGCAGTTCAGTATTTAATGTGTCTGGCCTTTTCGACCACATCATTGAATTCCACGCCGGAAAGTTTCACCGAATACAGCAACAGTCTTATTTCCTTCACATGCACTTTAACATCTGATTCGGAAAGTTTATAAAGGTGAACAAAAGCCATTACTTTCTCATCGTCGTCACAGGAGTTGATCAACCTGATTCCATCCATATAAATCTTGCGCTCCTTTTTCTGACGGATCTCCTGAATGAATTCATTGTAAATCTCATCAGAAATTTTTTCAGCCTTACGAATCCTTTCAAAGGCTTCTTCCTCCCGCTTGTCTATGACTCCGTCTGCACTGATAACCAGTTGTACAAGATGAAGGAGGCCTGTTTGGTAATTCTTACTCATTTGAGTTGGTCTTTCAGCAATTTAACAAAAATACACGGGTTGTTTAATACAGCACCGGTAACAGCCTCCCGTAAAGAACCAAATAAAAACGGGCGCACTGTATTACGCCCGTTTTTATAATATAAAACTGTCGTTCCGAATCAGTGCTGAAGTATCACTCCGCCAAGGTTTTCCTTCATGATTATATCATTGAATAATTTGAGATCCTGGTCGGTGATCTTTTTAAATTTTTCGAGATACCCGGCGCTTTGTTTTGTAAGGTCACTGAACAGATCATAGCATCCCTGTGTTGGTTTTGCATCCTGACCCTGCACAACAATGCACAGCCAAATCCACTGCTCATCAAACTGAGGAGGATAATTGATCGGATCCTGTCCTGCTTTACTCTTTGTTTGCGTAAGCTGGTTTTCAAGAGCCGTCAGCCTGCCAAGCAGTGCCTCGGCAGGAGCATCAATGGCCTGACCGGATTTTGATGCGCGTTCCCTGATACCTTTTACTTGTGTGCGGATGTCTCGGATTTGCTTAATGACAGCATGAATGGAGGTCATTCCTTCTCTTGCTTTAAGTGCAAGATCAAACTGATCATTCAGGTCTTTATCAGTGGCTGTCCAGCGCGGATCTTTGGATACAGTAAGTGTTTGATTCACGGTTTGCCCTGCTACCTGCAGCGATACCTTATATTCTCCGGGTGCCGCCTTAGGTCCGGAAGCCCAGCCATAACCTAACACTGTTCCCGCCGTAATTTCTGCACCCGGAAAACCAAAGTCCCATACAAGGCGGTTATAGCCTTCCTTCACTTTCAGTTCAGACTCTTTCAGCACTTTTGAAGGCTTTGTGGAAAATACTCTTTTCACTCGACCCGCGGCATCCGTAATTTCAATACGCACCACTGCAGATGAATCCGGTTTGTTTTTCAAATAAAATTCCAGAACTGCACCTTTAGGTGCCGGTGTGGGAACTTCACTGCCCCACCCGCGGATCTGAGTACGGTATGCAACTGATGGCTTGAACAAATGAACTTTTTCTGATTTTAAATTATTAGTCCACTGCCTGATTCCTGAGATATCATCAAGAATCCAGAATGAACGACCCTGAGTGGAAATTACCAGGTCATTATTCTTAATCAGCATATCCGTGATCGGAACACGCGGAAGGTTAAGCTGAAAAGGTGACCATGATTTCCCTGCATCTGTGGAAATAAGCATTCCGAACTCCGCTCCGCAAAACAACAAACCTTCACGAACATGATCTTCACGAACCACCCTTACAAACCAGTCTCCGGGGATACCCTGCGTAATGGCTGTCCAGGTCGCACCATAATCTTCTGTTTTAAATACATAAGGCTTGAAATCATTAAGTCTGTAATTATGAGCCGTTACATAGGCAACGCCTTTACGGTGTCTTGAAATATCAATCGAATTAACTGTGGCAAGCTCAGGCAAGCCCGGAGGTGTAATTTTTTTCCAGGTCTTCCCGCCATCTGTTGTGATATGAACAAGTCCGTCATCTGTGCCCGCCCAGAGTTCCCCTTCAGCAAGAGGAGATTCTTCAAGAACAAAAATGGTGTTATAGTTTTCAACGCCTGTATAATCGATCTGAACCGGCTCGCCGGGAAATCCCTGATATTCCTTTTTATTCAATGTGAGATCCGGGCTTATGACTTCCCATGTCTGACCACCATTTTTTGTTTTATGAACATACTGTGAGCAATGGTACAACACATCCGGATTATGATCTGAAATTGTAATTGGTGCATTCCACTGATAGCGGTACCTGACATCATAAAGCGGTAATCCGTCATGCAATTGGGGATAATGGGTGACGGTGCGTGTATGATTTCTTTTTACATCGTAGCGGTAAATCTCGCCGGTATAATTTCCTGAATAGATAGTTCCGTCACGGGGGTCAACCGCCACATGACCGCTTTCTCCTCCCCATGTAAGCCAGTCATGTCCATCAGGCCCGCCTGTGCTACCTCCGGCACTTGAAACTGCAATGGAACTGTTGTCCTGTTGACAACCATAAACATTGTATGGAAACTGATTATCAACTTCAACCCGATAAAATTCAGAGGTTGGCTGGTTGTAAATGGATGACCATGATTTTCCTCCATTCTGAGTGACATGGGCGCCTCCGTCATTACTGTGGACCATGATAAGCGGATCATTGGGGTTGATCCACAAATCATGACAATCGCCATGCAGGACCGGAATAATGCTGAAGTTTTTTCCGCCATCAATGGATTTTAGAAAATTAACATTGTTCACATAAACGGTTTCTTCGTCTTTCGGATCAGCAAAGACATGGGTATAATACCAGTGACGCTGCCTGAGTTCGCGGTCACCATTGATGCGCGTGAACTTTGTTCCGCCGTCATCACTTCTGAACAGTCCTCCGATGGCATCTTCAGGCGTTTCAACCAATGCCCAGATTTTTTCAGGGTTGGTGGGAGAAATAGCAAGGCCGATTTTACCGGTAATACCCTGAGGGAGTCCACCTTCAACTTTTTTCCATGTATCGCCACCATCTACAGATCTGTAAACACCGCCATCAGGTCCGCCGTCAATCAGTGTCCATGGTTTGCGCTGAACCTGCCACATACCGGCAAATAGAATTCTCGGATTAGCAGGATCCATGACCAGGTCCATGGCACCGGTTTTTTCATTTACAAACAATACACGATCCCAGTTTTTACCACCGTCTTTGCTTCGGTATACCCCACGTTCAGGATTCGGACCAAACGGATTTCCAAGAACTGCTGCATACACCAAATCAGGGTTTTGGGGATGAATCACAATACGACCAATCTGTCCGCCTTTTTCGAGACCGATCAGGGTCCAGTTTTTACCACCATCTGATGAACGATACATCCCCTTTCCGATAGATACATTTCCTCTTGGATCTGCGGACCCTGTCCCTACATAGATTACATTCGGATCGGATGGTGCCACACGAATTGAGCCGATAGAACCGACAGAAATCTGACCATCTGTAATATTTTTCCAGGTCATTCCCGCGTCTTCAGTTTTCCATACACCACCACCGGTTGTACCCATGAAAAAAGTATTGGGAGATGTAGGGATTCCTGCAACTGCTGTAGACCTTCCGCCACGGGTAGGACCAATGTTTCGGTAATTCAGGCCGTCAAATAGTTTATTATAGTCTTGTGCGGTTACAACCGGTTGCACGGCAGATTTGGTTTTCTTCTGTGCCGGAAGAATTATGGGGGCAAAACAAAGGAGAAAAAGAAGGAGAATTTTTTTCATAACAATTGATTGAAATCTAAAGGTAGCGTAATGATCAGGCCGAGACAATATCGATTTGATCACCGGTGCGGGGAACAACTCTGAAGCCTTTAAATGAATCCGATCACTATATTTGCATTCATTCCTTATTGATATGTCAGACCATCAGCGATTTTCGGAAAGTGATCTAAACAGGATCAAAGAAGCGGTACACAAGGCTGAAGAAAGGATTTCAGGAGAAATCGTTCCTGTTTTTGTGGAGCGCAGCGGTCATTACACAATAGCTAATTACAAAAGCGCAATTATTGGTGCGGCCAAATTTTTTGTTCTGGTCATTCTTTTTGACAGATTTTTTCCTCAGTGGGCCGTTTATGATCCGTTATTAATCCTGCTTATTGTTTCTCTTGGAGGAACTCTGGGGGCAGTCCTTCCTAATTTTTTTCCGTGGATGAAGCGGATTCTGATTTCGCGCGCTCAACTTGAGTATGCAACTAAAAAGCGTGCTGAAAATGCTTTCCTTCAGGAAGAAGTTTTCAATACTCGGCATCGTACAGGTATTATGTTGTTTATTTCATTTTTTGAACATGAGGTCATTGTAATGGCTGACCGTGGTATCAGTAAAGTAGTAGAGCAAAAAGAGTGGGATAATCTGGTGTCGGTTATCACAAAAGGCATTGCAAGTGGGGATGTACTTGGCGGTATGGAGGCTGCCATCAACCGTTGTGGTGAAATTCTTACTGAGCAGGGTTTTACCAAAACCCCTGACGATATCAATGAATTGTCCGATGACCTGCGTGTGAACTGATCTGATGGTAAAGAAATTTCTTTCTCTTTTATTTTTTCTGATTGTCCTGCAAAGTCATGCGCAGGTTGCTGTTCCGGAACACAGAGGGCGCTGGGTTCATGACCAGGCCGGCGTACTTTCAGCAGAAACTACAGCCCGGCTGGAGTCTATGCTTAAAGCAGAGCGTGACTCAACATCGAATCAGATTGCTATTCTGATTTTAAAAAGCCTTGAAGGTGATGAAATCGCTTCTTTTTCCAATCGTGCGTTCAGGGAGTGGAGGCTTGGGGATAAGGAAAAAAATAATGGTGTACTCTTCGTGATCGCACTTGAAGACCGTAAAGTCAGAATTGAAGTAGGTTACGGCCTTGAAGGAACTCTGACTGATCTGATCTCCTCTCGTATTATCCGCAATGATGTTGCTCCATACTTCCGCCGCGGTGAATATGAAAACGGGATTGTAGCCGGTGCAATTTCAATCATTGATGCAATCAAAGGCACTTATAAAGGTTCCGGAGGAGGAAAGCGTGAAAAGACCATTCCTGTGCCGGGCCTGTTTAAAATAATCTTTTTCATCGTGCTGATGTTGCTCTTTTCCCGTCGCAGAGGCGGTGGAGGTGGCATCTGGTATGGTGGCTATGGTCCAATGGGTGGATTCGGAGGAAGCTCCGGCCACTGGGGCAGCGGTGGCGGTGGTGGTTTTGACTTCGGCGGTGGCGGAAGTTCAGGTGGAGGCGGATCAAGCGGCTCCTGGTAACCTCTTTCGGGGAAAATTCAGAGCATTTACCTTCACCTTCTGCAATTAGCGGAGTATTTTTGCCCGCTCAACCACCAATACATGAAGCGGGACAAATCCATTTTTGATCTTATAGAAAGAGAACGTGTCAGACAGGAACATGGCATTGAACTGATCGCATCTGAAAACTTTGCAAGCGCTCAGGTCATTAAAGCCATGGGATCTGTATTAACAAATAAATACGCAGAAGGACTTCCCGGCAAGCGTTACTATGCCGGCTGTGAAGTGGTTGATGAGGTAGAGAACATCGCCATTGACCGCATCAAAACATTATTCGGAGCTTCATGGGCTAATGTGCAGCCGCATTCAGGGGCTCAGGCCAATGCCGCAGTAATGCTGGCATGTCTGAAACCGGGTGATAAAATTCTCGGATTCAATCTTGCACATGGCGGGCATCTGACGCACGGTTCGCCGGTAAACTTCTCCGGAAAACTTTATCAGCCTATCTTTTACGGAGTAGAAGAGGAAACTGGTCTCATTGATTTTAATAAAGTTAAGGAAATCGCCCTTCGTGAAAAACCAAAAATGATTATCTGCGGCGCATCGGCATACAGCCGTGATTGGAATTACGCTTTACTTCGTGAAGCTGCAGACGCCGTTGGAGCCATTCTGCTGGCTGATATCTCTCATCCTTCAGGATTAATCGCACGAGGATTACTTAACGATCCCATTGAACATTGTCATATCGTCACCAGCACAACTCATAAAACACTCCGCGGTCCCCGTGGCGGTGTAATCATGGTTGGTAAAGACATTGATAATCCGTGGGGTATCACCACTGCAAAAGGTGAAATCCGCAAACTTTCAAGTTTGCTGGATTCAGGTGTGTTCCCCGGCACTCAGGGCGGACCTCTGGAGCATGTGATTGCATCCAAAGCAATTGCTTTCGGTGAAGCCTTATCTGACTCCTACATGGATTACATTGTGCAGGTTGCAAAAAATGCAAAAGTCATGGCAACAGAATTTGTAGACCGGGGCTTTAAAATTATTTCAGGGGGAACAGACAACCACCTCATGCTGATTGATCTTCGCAGCAAAAAGCTCACCGGCAAGCAGGCTGAAGAAGCACTGATCAAAGCAGATATCACAATTAATAAAAACATGGTTCCTTTTGATACTCAGTCGCCAATGGTTACATCCGGGATGCGGATTGGTACGCCGGCAATGACCACACGCGGACTAAAGGAAAAGGATATGGTTAAAATTGTAGACCTCATCGATGAGGCGCTGCGCAAACCATCAGATGATAAACATCTGAAGATGATCAAACGTAAGGTGAATACATGGATGAAGAAATTTCCTCTGTTCGCGTATTGAAGGGGTTTGTAAATCAATTAAAAGGAAAACTAAAATATAACCAGGATGCCCTTAGATCAGGAAGACATCAGAGAAGACAGCGGTGAAAAGGAGATGTCCTTTCTGGATCATCTTGAAGAGTTACGGTGGCACATAGTAAGATCCGTCGCAGCAATCATGATCTTCATGATCGCAGCGTTTGTTATGGCCCCATGGATTTTTGACAACATCGTATTCGCGCCTGCACGCATTGATTTCCCAACTTTCAAATGGCTTTGTGCTTTGGGTGAAAAAATCGGTGCCACTGAAACGCTTTGTGTTGACAAAATCAACTTTAAGATTCAGAGTCGCTATATGACCGGGCAGTTCACCATGCAGTTTATGGCTGCGTTTGTGATTGGTTTAATTATTGCCTTCCCTTATGTTTTCTGGGAAATCTGGCGTTTTGTGAAGCCGGGGCTTTATTCAAAAGAGCGGCGCTATTCCAGAGGTGCAGTGGTGGCCGTTACCTTTCAATTCACTCTGGGTGTATTGTTCGGGTATTTTATTCTGTGCCCTATGTCTATCTGGTTCTTCTCCAACTACACGATCAGTGATATGATTGTAAACGAGTTTGATATTACATCTTATGTTCAAACTGTTGTTGCACTGGTCTTTGGCAGCGGACTGTTGTTTCAGCTTCCTGTCGTAATTTACTTTCTTTCAAGAATTGGCATTGTAAGTCCTGCCTTTCTGCGCAAATACCGTAAACATGCAGCGGTAATTATTCTGATTGTAGCTGCAATCATCACGCCGCCGGATCCTCTGAGTCAGACAATCATCTCGTTGCCATTATATTTATTGTACGAGGTCAGCATATTCATATCAGGATTTGTTGCACGGCAAAAACAAAAAGAAGAGGACGACAAACTGGAAATGGAACCCGATTCCTGATGAAAATAGCAATTGGTTCTGACCACGCAGGTTTTGACTATAAGGAACACCTGCTTAAAAAGTTCTCTGAACATGGCTTTGAGGTGACAGACTTTGGTGCCTACAGCACTGATTCTGCCGACTATCCGGACTTTGCTCATCCTGTCGCGCAGTCTGTTGAAGATGGTCAGGCTTTGTTCGGAGTTCTGATATGCGGAAGTGGAAACGGCGTATGCATTACTGCAAACAAACACAAAAGTGTTCGGGCGGCATTGTGCTGGAACAATGATCTGGCAGCGCTTGCCAGGCAGCACAACAACGCCAATGTAATCTGTATTCCCGCACGCTTTGTTGATATTGAAACAGCATTATCCATGGCTCTGACTTTTCTCAGGACTGAATTTGAAGGCGGGCGTCACCAGCGCCGCGTTGAAAAAATCTGATCAGGAATTTCGGAATCCGGAAAAGGTCATCACCATTAAATGGGATTAATTTGCGACCGGCGTTACACCTGCGGCCCAGTATAAATACGCCTTTTGTTTTTCATAATCAGCCTCCAGCTTTAGCAATTTCTCTCTCGCCTGAATAAGTTTCTCCTGTTGAATATTGATTTTAAACAGGTCACTCTCGCCATTCTGAAGATTTAATAATTCACCTTGTATCAGTTTCTCATAAGAGTCCGCCATCAGAGCCTGCCGCTCCAGGACAGCAACTGTATTGGTCAGATCATTAAAATATTTCAGAATATTATTTTCAATATCGCGTTCCTGCTGACGTGTTTCAAAATCCGTATTCAGAATTTTCAGGTCGGTCATTTTTAATTTTGCTCGTTCCTTACGAAGCCACAGAGACATTGAGAAGTCAAGACCAAACTTAAAATCATTGACAGGATCAATCCATTGTGCATTCCCGGGCTGGCTAAGCACCGCATACTGCAGATCCAGTTTTGGTTTTATAAACTCCCTTGCCAGTACACGTTCAAATTCCAGCTGGTCATATTTCGTGCGAAGTTTAATAAGCTCCGGATGACGCTCGCGTGCCTGAGCCGTAAGATCTGTAAGCTCTTCCGACGAAATCCGCCTTTTGTTATCAAATCCCACAGGTCTTGTGTTCCCTGTAAGCTGAAGCGGTAAAATATTTTCATCCCAGATAAAATTGGAAACAGTAATGCGTGCATTCTGAAGTTGATTGAGTGCCTCCTGTTGTTCCACTTTTCTCATTTGCCAGGTGATGGAAGCCTGCACGGTGTCAAGTACGGATGATTCACCCTGACTAAAATTGAGTTTCACACGGTTAAGAATCTCGCCGGCAAGTCCTGCTGCTGAAGTAAAGAGCTGAAAAGATTGCTCTCTGTAATGCCAGTTCCAGTAAGCAGAGGCAGCCTCCAGCAATAATTTATTTATAAGCTTAACCTGCTCAGCTTCCAGCATGGTTGTCATCAGTTCGGCCTGCCGGAGCATGGTTCTGCGCTCATCAGTGATCACTCCTCTTAATAGCGGAACACTGATACCTGCCATCAGCTGGCGATCGCCGGGAATATTTTCAGAAGGATCCAGAAACTGTCCTGTTCTTTTTTCAAAACCAATTTTTGGAATGACCGGTGTGCGCGTTGGCAATGCAAGTGCAGTTGTGAGTGTGTTGAAGTAATTTTTATCCTGAAAGTCTTTAGTGGCATACGATGCCTCAAGCTTAGGATCAAAATTTCCACGGGCAAATCTTATTTCCTGCCTTGCCTGAGTGCTCAGAAGTCCTGCCTGACGTGCAAGTGGGTGGTTGGCCATTATCTGCCCGTAAAATTCTGATAGAGTAAGAAATGAGGCGGAATCAGAATTCTGCCCGGACGCAGTTCTGCTGCAGAGTACAACAATCAGTAAAAACAGCAGGCGCAGCTCAGGCTTTTTCATCTTTTTTCTCCTTTTTCTCCTTCTGATCAAGTTCGGGTGCTCGGTATAAACTTGGAGGAAATCCATTCAGCTGTCGCCAGATCTCGTACCACACCTGAACATTGTCAAGCATTACCCATCCCTTTATTCCAGAGCCCACCCGAAGCTGAACCGGCCATGGCTCATCATTCGGATCGGGCACAACCAGAATCCGGAATTCACCCGGCTTGCTGTTCACATAATCTATCACTTTCACGGTGCCGCCAAATGTTCCTACGGAAATATTAGGCCATCCGGAAAATTGCAGAGCCGGCCAGCCATCAAATTCTACGCGTACTTTTCTGCCTTTGGAAATCAGCGGCACATCCATCGCCCGAACGTACATTTCAACAGCCACATCCTGAACATCAGGCATGATGGTACAAATTGTTTCACCTTCAGAAATTGTTTCACCATATCCTGCTTTCATGGCCTTCACAACATAACCATTTTGAGGTGCGAGGATATGGTACTGGTCGTTACGAATCCGCAGGTTGGCAAACTCATTTTTCATCTTTGAAATCTCTGCCTCAGTCTCATAGAACTCTGACATCGTATTATCCAGGTCTGATTCAGACTTTGCAATTTTATCCTGATATTCAGCACGCACCCTGTCAACCTCTGTCTGAGCATTCTGAAAATCCGCCTGACTTGCACGATACTTGGATTCAGTGTCCTGAAACTTACTCAGCGTAATGTTACCTGCCTCAAAAAGTATTTTATTTCGCTGATACAGGTTTTCATTGTTGGTGAATTTTACTTTTTCTGCTTCCAGTTTTGCAACAGCCTGTTCTGTTTTCATCTTCAGGTTGTCGCGGATGGCTTCAAGCTGCCGGCTCAGAGCTTTAGCTTTCTGGCCTTTGAATGAAAGAACCTCTTCTTTGGCATCAATCTGCTCCCGGAGACGAGTGAGAAGCTGGGGGTCAAAGTATTTTTCCTTTATCTCACCTATCACAACGATGGTGTCACCCTTATTCACATACTGTCCCTCCTGGATCTTCCATTCCATAACTCGTCCGGCAATAAGGGTTGGTACAGTTTGCGGACGATGTGCCGGCGACAAAGCCGTGACCAGTCCGGAGCCATTGATATTTTGCTGCCATGGCAAAAACATAAGAACCAGAAAGAGCAGGCCCATGCCCATGATCCAGTGTGCAAGAGCTCTGCTGGTATATGGACTCTGAAGGGCCCTTAAAGAATAAAGACGGTCCATCGGAACCACATCTTTGATTTTATTTCGTGATAGATTAAGCATTTTTAATCGGTCAAATCATTTAGAAGTCCTTTTTGCATCAACTCCCGGAATGGTGCAAAATCCTTAACGCGTCCGCTTTCAAGTAATAATACCTTTTCACATGCACCCATCACCATTGGATCGTTTGAAAAGCAAACGATGGTTGATTTTTCATTAAAGATCTTGCCAAAAATTTCCATCTTTTCCTTTCTGGTGAGCCCGGAGAAATGATCATGTAAAATCATAAGCATGGGCTTGCGAACTAATGCCCGTGCAATCATAATGCGATTTGAAATTCCTGAACTGAATCCTTTTCCCTCGCTTGTAACTGGTGTGTCTATTCCGCTGGCCCAGGATGCGGCGAGATCCTTCAGACCGGCTTTTTCAAGTGCCTCAATGGCTTCGATGGTTTTGAGCTTCGGATTACCAACTAGAATATTGTCAATCAGGGTCCCTTCAAACAGGTCATCGGAAGGTCCGTTGGCGGCAAGATGATCACGGTAATAGGTGAGATCCAGGTCCCGGATTGCATACCCGTTTACAAGTATTGCACCCTCGTAATTTGAAACCAGTCCTGACATTAAATCCGAAAGGGTCGTTTTGCCGGAACCGGACGGACCGGCCACACATATACGTTCGCCAGGCTTAACTTCAAATGAAATATTCTGAAGTGTAAAATTTCCATCTGAACTCCGGGCTTTTACATTTTTAAATGTAATCCCGAAGGGATCTTTTACAACAGGCATATCCAGACCTCCTCGCCGCTCCATCGGCAAATCTGTCACGGCACCTATTTTATCCACAGCAGTCAGGAGATCATAAATGACATCCATATACATTATGATCTTTTCGATTGAATTAAGAATCAGAATGATTACAACTTCAGAAGCAACAAACTGACCAAGGGTGATCTCCCGCTGTACTACAAGAATAGTGCCTATGATTAAAAGTCCGCCAATAATTAATGCCTTGAACAATACAGTATAGGTAAACTGGAAGAGCAGTATCTTAAAATGATTTTTTCTGTTCTTAAGGTAATTATTGACAAAAAAATCTGTTTTGGAAATCGGTATGGTTGTTGAACCCGAAAGTTTGATCGTATGATGCATACGGGCCAGATCCTCCAGCCAGTGAATAAGTTTATACTTATAGCTTGACTCCTGTATGGATGTGGAAAGTGCGCGGGGTCCTGTAAAATAAAACAGGGCTACAAGCAACGACAACAAACCGAATCCAAACAGAATAAACAATGGATGATAAAGTGAAAGAAGCAGGATACCAAAAAGAATCTGAAGCACTGCGCCTGAAAATTCAATCAGAAATTTTGGAAGTCCTTTTTGAAGGGTAAGCACATCAAAGAACCTGTTGGCAAGTGCCGGAGCGTATACACGCTCTATGGACCGTGTGTCAAGTCTTGGCATACGGTATGCAAACTCAAATGCAGCTCGGGTAAAAATTCTTCGCTGCAAAAACTCTACAAGCATAATTTGAAAAACCTGCATGCCGCCTGCCATTAATACGGCTATTATTACTCCGGCAATTAGAATATATACCGAACTGAAAAATAAACCACCCGAAATAAGCTCCACCGTTGTTTGTATTCCCAGGGGTATAGCAAGACTGATCATCCCGATAAAAAACGCATAAAAGAGGATGTAAAAAATATCCTTCTTTTCTGTCTGAAGCAGGTGTAAAAATCTGGATACAGGCGTTGGCTCAAAGTCTTTTGAGTAGTGTTCACTTACCAGATTCTCCAGCTTCATGATGGAGAACACAGTTATCTGACCATCCGGCTCATGTTCAGAGCTGAGCTGCTCCAGCGAAAAGGGTTTTCTTTCAAGACCCGACTCAATGAAATTAACGACTTCATATTTTTTACCTTCTCCGGTTATTAACCATGGTAAAATCTCATTGCGCTCCCGGTGAAAAACCAATACAGCCTGGTTGGGCTGTCGGAAAAAGCGTTTAATTTCTTCCGGTTGTAAACGGTACTCCAAAAACTGCATACCTGCCTGATATCCTGATTCTGAAAGGTCCCGCTTAAACTCTTCTAATTCAGCGGCCGAATAAACACGGTAATTTCGATTAAGCGCCCGGACAACCTCACTTGAAATGTCATTATCAAGGAAAAGGCATGTTTCGGTAATAATCCGGGTAATTTGATCTGTGTTTAACATTTGTGAAGATTATTTTTTGATTGCCGAGAAGGTGAGGTGTTCTACAAATCTGTAAAGCTCCTCATGGTCTTTGCCTGAAATATTACTTAGTGTGGGAAGATGCTCTGAATAAAACATCTGCTGCAGTGAGGTCATCATTATGGTGCTTACAAGGGAATTGGAATGAGGATAATCCGGATTGTATGACCTGATGAGATCAGACATTTTTTTGCAGATGGACTTGTAGCCTCCGAAAAATCCGGATCGGTTATCTTCATCCACCCATTTGGTAAGCCACGTTTTATCCTGTTCAGTCAGAATAATTCTGTAAAGAGCTTCCTCATCAACAAAACCAAAAGTATTGTCATTCTGCTTTTTTTCAGTCAACACGCGCAGGCACCAGCGCAGCTTCTCCTCAGCAGGCTGTGTAGGGTGCGTCAGCAGGTCCATGCGGTATTCCGTCCAGTTCCAGTACCAGGCAGCAAGGTATGTGAGCAATCTGTGCTTGTTTTCAAAATAACGATACAGGGAAGCCTCTGCTGAGCCTATTTCCTCAGCAAGCTTCCTGAATGTAAACTGCTCGAACCCAAGACGGTCTACCAGATCAATGCCGTGTCTGATGATCTTCCTGCCCAGCTCCGTTTCCTGCGGATCCCGGAGATAAAGGTTTTCATTTAGCTTAAACGCAAGTGCCATAAATGCAATACTTACTTACAAATATGATAGTATTGCTTTTAAACGGAAACAGAAATACTTGGTTTCGCTGAATTTAAAATTACTGTATCAGAATTTTATAGTATTTACGATATGTAGGGCTTTATTGCCTGGTGCATCTGAAAGGTTGACAATGCCCCCGATTGTCGCCAGACCGGCTTTCCCTCTTTAAATAGTATTAATGTCGGAACCCCCTGAATCTGATAATCAAGCGCAACTTGAGGATTCTTATCAACATCAATTTTTATTACCTGGAGGCGTTCTCCCATTTCAGAAGCAAAAGCCTGAAGAGCAGGGGCCATCATCTTACAGGGTCCGCACCACGTTGCATGGAAATCAACGAGTACCGGGATTTCGCCACTGACAATTTCCTTGAATGATTTTTTCATTGCTGTTTATTTTCAACGCGTCCGACAGCGCAACTCACAAATGATTTTCCTTTATCCAATATATTACCGGTTCCCTTTTCAGGATACCCAAGCCGTCTTAGTTCTTTAAAAATCATAGCCCGGTCTGACACGCCGTCAAGATTAACCTTCACAATACCTTCTGACACTTCAACATCCACTGCTGAAACACCATCTTTTTCAAGCAAAGCTTTTTTAACAGTAGCAGCACAACCGCTGCACTTCAGATTTTCAACCTCAAAAATTTCAGTTTTCATAACAACTGCAAAATTACCCGGTGGCAGTACAATATTTTGTGACCCTTGTCACGTCCGGATGATCAACCAGGGGTTTGATTATTACGTAACTTTGCAGTCCCCTGATAAATGAATTCCGCTGCCGTCCGAAATACATTCGCTGACCTGAAAAAGATCTGCATTATCGGACCTGAGTGTACAGGGAAAACAACGCTGTCCCAGGCACTCTCTGAATACTATAAAACAGCCTGGGTTCCGGAATATGCGCGCGGTTACCTGGACAATCTGAATCGCCCTTACGAAAAAATAGATCTATTAAAAATTGCCCACGGGCAAATCCGGCTTGAAGAAGAATGGATGCGTGAAGCAAACAGGCTGATTTTTTTTGATACCAATCTTCTGGTAATAAAAATCTGGAGTGAACATAAATTCGGAGATTGTGAACCTGAAATTATCCGGCAACATAAAGCACGGACTTACGATCATTACCTTTTGACTGACACAGACCTGCCCTGGGAGGACGACCCGCAACGGGAACACCCCGAACTTCGCGGGCACTTTAAAAAATTATATACTGATCTGATTCATCAAAGCGAGGTGCCCTATAATATTCTGTCAGGCACAAAAGAAAACCGACTGCTGAACGCCATCAGAATCATTGACCGGATATTAAGTCCGCTTTCCTGAAATTAAATTACTGAGCACAAACGGATGTCGGCACTGGCAACAATAAAAATCAGGGATTTCAGAAACTTCATTTCTGCACGCCTCTTCATGACGCTTGCAATTCAGATTCAGGCCGTATCAGTAGGATGGCAGATTTACCGTATCACCGGCGACCCTCTCTCACTGGGACTTATCGGACTTGCCGAAGCTATTCCGGCAATAAGTGTTTCACTTTACGGCGGGCATCTCGCTGACATTTCTGATCGAAAAAGAATTCTTCTGTTGTGTGCCTCTACTCTGCTTATTTGTTCCTTAAGCCTGTTTGCATTGACGCTTGACATTTCAACCTTCCTTAAAGAATACGGTGCATTTCCTGTCTATGCCGTAATTTTTCTAACCGGCATTGCCCGTGGCTTTATCTCGCCTGCTAATTTCTCTTTTATGCCTCAGCTGGTACCAAGACATCTGTACACCAATGCCATTACATGGCACAGCACCATTTGGGAAGGCGCAGCAGTAGCGGGTCCTGCTGCAGGCGGAATTCTTATTGATCTGTTCGGATTACAATCCACCTACCTGATTGACTCAGGACTGATGGTACTCGGGCTGTTTTTTTATGCTTTGATTCCTGCACGCCCGATTCCGCAAGTAACAAGTGAACAAGGTGTTATTCAGAAAATCCGTACAGGTCTCAACTTTGTCTTCAGTCACCAGCTTATCCTGTCTGCAATCAGCCTTGACCTTTTCGCGGTTTTATTTGGCGGAGCGGTGGCCCTTCTTCCGATTTTTGCTACTGAAATACTTAATGCAGGACCTCACGGATTCGGAATGCTCAGAGCTGCACCGGCAGCAGGGGCCTTAATCATGGCAATATGGCTCACGTGGTTTCCGGTTCGAAAATACCTTGGAAAAATTCTGCTCTGGTGTGTCGGGGGATTTGGCTTTACTATGGTAGCTTTTGCACTCTCTGATAATTTCTGGCTTTCAGTTTTTCTGCTCTCTCTTAGCGGCGCTTTTGATTCGGTAAGTGTGATCATCCGCGGGTTGATTATCCATACCCAGACACCTGAAAATATGAAGGGCCGTGTAGCGGCGGTCAACAATATGTTTGTGGGTTCATCAAATGAAATCGGTGCTTTTGAATCAGGAGTTGTCGCCCGCATCCTTGGAGTTGTCCCTTCTGTAGTCTTCGGCGGTATGATGACTATGCTCGTTGTTCTGATAACAGCATGGAGGTCCGACAAGCTTCGGGCAACTGACCGGATCGAGTAAGAGCGCACTCATTATTTTTCAGAATTTTTTTTACCATCTGTCGTAGTGGTGGTTGGACATGGAGGGGAAACATCATTCGTCTCAAAAGATTCCATGTACTGACAAAAATCATTTTACTCCGGCTAACAATCATGAAGCAGGCCTTAAGCATGAGTTAAAATGCGCAGGATTTCAGACCTAAATCAACCTCGCATGAAAATTTCCATCATCAAAATAATGATCGCAGGAATAATTCTGAGCATTTCTGCTTCCACCTTTTCACAGGCCGGTCAGGGGGAAAGATTCCCGGTTGACATTGACCGGACTTCATTCGTCGGCGGGTGGCTTATTTCCGACCGCATCCTGCTAAAGGGAGAGTATGTCCGTCAGAACTACAATGGATTTCCTGACGCCTTCAAAAACACTTCAACATCAACTGCAGGGTACCAGGACAGCAGTATTCTTGCCGGAGATAAATTCAGTGGCTTTGTAATACAGGGTTCCATTGCATTTTGATAATAAGCAAATTGTTTGTTGTTAGGTTAACGGCCGGTGGCTTCGCTTCCGGCTGGTTTGTTTTACTTCGATGAGTCAAAAAATTATGTTGGCTCCGATGTTTCTGATTTGGTCCGTTCTTTTTCGGGCAAAGCAATTCTGATTCACAGGCTGATTGTAAAACCACAAAGCACTTTATCTATAGAAGGGAAAACTGGAACTTGATCCGGACGGATAATTCATCTCTCAAGGATAAACTACCCGTAGCTGAAACTGCAATTAATAACAATGCATGGTAGTTTCGAACATGGATCAAAATATAATAGAACTGGCAAATTCAAAAGCAAATGTGTTTGTCGTCGAAGACCATCTCCTCCTTAGAAATGCAATCAGTCATTTGCTCAGTAGTTTTGATGGTTACACTGTTTGCGGACAGGCCGGCAATGGCAGTGAGTTTATCCGAAAGGTAGGTCATGGGCCTGTGCCTGACGTTGTCCTGATGGATATTCAGATGCCTCTGATGGATGGTGTTGAGACGGCACGTTGGTTGAAGGCCAATCATCCGAAAGTAAAAGTAATTGCCCTGTCAATGTTCAGGGATGAACATAACATCATTCGTATGATTCGCGCAGGAGTCAGCGGTTATCTGCCCAAAGATTCAAGCCCGGGAGAATTAAAAGCTGCACTTGATAAGGTTCGACACGGACAATTTTACTATTCTGATCTGGTTTCGTCCGCAATGATGAAAAATATGATCTGCGATCCGGAAGATCCGCAAAATGAATATAAGCTGAGTGCTCGTCATCTTGAATTTTTAAAACTGGCTTCAACAGAAATGACATATAAAGAGGTGGCCTATCATATGCACCTTTCTGTGAGAACCATCGATAGTTACAGAGATGAATTGTTCGCGAAGTTAAAAGTGCGTTCTAGAATCGGGCTTGTCAGATTCGCCATCAAAAACAGAATTGTAGAGCTTGAATGAAGATGTTTCAAAGATCCGGAACATAACCTGTCAGCAATTGACCGGATCAAGCATAACCTTGAGCATTCCTTCAGTCCGTGCTGCAAATTGGGTATATGCTTCAGGTCCATTTTCCAGCATAAACCGATGCGTGATTACTTCAGAGAATTTTCCGGGATTCTGTTCCACCACCGGCAACAATTCAGTCATCATGGTTCTGGCGGGGCAGCGCCCGGTTCGGTAGGTGAGGTTTTTGTCATATGCCTGTGTCGGAGAAAATGGCAGTTGCTGCTCAGTGCAA
Organism: Cyclobacteriaceae bacterium; assembly: GCA_049430945.1. GTDB lineage: Bacteria > Bacteroidota > Bacteroidia > Cytophagales > Cyclobacteriaceae > ELB16-189. Next base: position 34,891 of record JBMTCO010000004.1, on the reverse strand, counting down.
ACACCTGCAGCAGAAACAGTGCCTCCGGGTCGAACAAGATCATAAGCAAGCTTTAGCGATGGTGCACTCCCCACCGCCTCAAGAACTGCGTCTGCACCACGACCCTCCGTTGCGTTTAAAATAATGTCATATGCACCATCTTTGTCAGCATGGACAGGCACGGCTCCATAATTTTCAGCGGCTTTTAGTCGGCTGCCTACGCGGTCGTAAGCAAAAACCACCGAAGCGCCGTAATGATATGCTCCCAGTACAGCCATCAGTCCTACGGGGCCGCAGCCAACGACAGCAATAACAGCACCGGAATCAAATGCGGCGCGCCGGGCAGTATAAAAGCCGGTAGGTATTATGTCGCCAAGTAAAACTGCTGTTTCAAAATTCAGTCCATCAGGAATAGGCATCAATGTGTGATCTGCCAAAGGAACACGCACAAATTCAGCCTGACCACCATGTAAACCTGTTCCGGCCGCTCGCCAGCCAAAAAGCTGACCACCAATACACCGGCAGGTCAATCCGCGAAGACAGTAAAAACAGGTACCACAGCTGGTCGTGAACGGACTCATGACACGATCACCGGTTTTAAAATTTTTTATGCCGCGCCCTGTTGCAACTACAGTCCCTGAAAATTCATGGCCCATTGCTGTATGAGGGTCAATTCCTTTTTCACGGCCGTGATAAACATGAAGATCAGAACCACAGACAGCACATGAATGAACTTTAACTATCAGGTCTGTATCAGAAAGAATTTCAGGATCAGGAATCTGTTCAACCGAAACAGATTCAATATCCAGAAAGGTCAAAGCCTGCATAAATAAAATTATTTAAAAAGTGGGGCTGATCCGAATAAACTGTTCAGCTCAAGATCTACCCGGTTTACGATAGATGAGAAGTCTTCGATGTTTTCTACAAAATCCATTTTATTTACATCAATGACAAGCAGCTTGCCATTTTTGTAATCGGAAATCCAGTTTTCATAATGCTCATTCAGACTGCGCAGGTATTCAAGTTTAATATTGAATTCAAAGTCGCGGTTCCTCTTTTGGATTTGCTGAACAAGCTTGGGAATATCCGCCTTGAGGTAAATGAGCAGGTCAGGTGCTTCAACAAATGAAGTCATTGAGTTGAAGATATCAAGATAGCTTTGATAGTCCCGCTCTGAAATATGTCCACTTCGGTGCAGGTTGGCCGCGAAAATGTAAGCATCTTCATAAATGGTCCGATCCTGAATAATTGTCTTATCACTTTTTCTGATTTCACGTACCTGTGAAAAGCGGCTGTTCAGAAAATAAATCTGCAGGTGAAAAGCCCATCGGGTCATATCTGAATAAAAATCTCTCAGATAGGGATTGTGATCAACTGATTCATAGAGCGGAATCCACCCATAATGTCTGGATAATTTTTCGGCCAGTGTTGTCTTTCCTGATCCGATGTTACCTGCAATGGCAATGTGTTTTAAGTTCATAGAGGTCGCAAGATAATTCTTTAGACTCTGAGGTCAGAACAGATATTTCCCAAATGCATATAAGCCGAGTACAAGCAATACAATACCGGGAAATCTTTTAATCCAGATGTTGCCCTGGGCATAACCGGAAAATCTTCTTGACAAAAAGATAAAAAGCAATAACAAAACCAGAACACCTGCAGAAGTACCAAAAACATAAGCGTGAAGCAATGGAGCGGTGCTCACGTCGAGCCATTGATTTGATTTAAGATAGGCCGTAACAGCAATCCAGAAAGGAATAGCCATAGGATTTAAAATACTCAGCACCATCCCGCGACGAAAACCGCTGTTATCAAATTTTTCAGCAATGCCACCGGGCCTGTTTGCAGTAACCAGATTCAGAATTCCAATCACGGTCATAACCACTGCGGTGATTAACTGAAAGTTCTCTGTCACAACCGGACGGGAAGTAATCCATGATTCAAATTCAACGGCAATCCACGCATATGGATATTCCACAATCGTAACGGCAAGTGCAAAGCGCAACGCAATAGCAGTTTTTCCCTGTATGCCGAGTTGTAATACCGTAAGGTTCAGTGTACCCGGTGGTATAGACCCGACAAAACTGAAAACAGCACCGAGTATAAAAGCTATGAGTAATTCCATTTCATTTCCCTATTATAGAACTGGCATGGCGGTAAATCCGCAGACCTTGACGAAAAGACAAATACGGAGTTCCGTATTTTTTATGGTTTTTAACACTTATTTCATACATCCCCCGCATGTGTTGTAAAAGTACACCCATCGCTTTAACCAAAGGATAGCCCGGCTGATAAATGTGGGAAGGCTCTGCCCCGCAGCCATTTAATTCAAGAATTTTTACCTTACCGGCAATTAAATCTTCGATGCTATTACACCGCAGATCAAATCTGCCGAAATAGAATCCTGTTATACGACTTGAAATATCTTCAAATGAATGGTTCATCTGAGAATTAATCAGATGGCTATGATCAAGAAAACATGTTCCAAGGCAATGGTTTCCAATCTTATTAAGTACAATTTCTTCACCTGCCGGAATAATTTCATGCCAGTGGGATGAAAATAATTTTTGAAGTCGCTTTTGCTGAAGAAATGCTCTGGGGTTTTTACGAATCAACCGGTGGAGCGGGTTCACACCATCGCCTGTGACGCTGAGCATTTTTTTTCCGGTAACAGAAACAACTCTGCCTGCAGTCTGATCCGGCTTTCGCACATAAAAAACACCAAACTCATAAGCTGCGCCTACAAATTCCTGAATAAGGAAATCTGTTCTAACCTTTGAAAGATAATCTGCTGCCTCTTCTGAATTGCGGATGATTTGAACCATCCATCCGCGCTGGCCGATATCCGGTTTGAATACACATGGAAATGAAATCTCTGCACCCTCCATTGAAGCATGAATATTCTGAAAATCAGACGGGATTCTGATCAGGATTGTCTTCGGTTTAAATTCCTCCGGTATGAGGTTCAGAACATCAAACTTGGATTCACCCAACATACCTCCTGTAAGTATGGACGGATTTGACGCAGAAAAATAGAAAAGTGACCGCGCCTTAACTGAAAGCCATAACCAATAAACAAAAAGAGGGGCCTGAATAATTCCAAACGGCCAGTATTCCCAGTGGCGAATTTTTATCCATGTCCTTGCTAAATAATCGGTCATCTTTCTGTTACGCCTTCCTTTTGTTTTTGATTGCGCAGAGTGGAAAATGCCATGCCAAATCCGGGTTCGGGTACTACTTCCGTCGCCACCGATTTCATTCCCATTTTGATCATCGCCATGTGATGAACAGCATGGTCGATGCAATAAGCAAGCTCACGGTCAAATGTGGTTTCTACCTGAAGCCACGTATGGTCCTGAAGATGGTATGCTGTTTCAAGAATCAGATTTTTGGATACCGGTGCGGTGTTAAGAAAATCCTGCAACATTCTGATCTGTGCAATGGCAAGTTCAATGTCATTCTCGATAACAGCATCATGTGCCCGCAGATCATAATTAACCTTTCCTGATTTATATCCCTGAAGCAGACATGTAAAAAATTCAATTATATGTCTTACATGCTGACCGATGGAAGACCCGCTTAAAATTTGAGATTGCATACAGAACTGCTCCGGTTTGAGTTTTAAAATCTCATACTCCAGCTTACGCAAAGTCTGTTGTGCAGAAAATGATAACTGAATCATGGTGTCTGTTCATTAATCAGGCAAAATCCTTTCAAGCTGTTGCCATACCAGTTCGGGTTCGTATCCTTTGCCAATCATAAAGCGGCCGGCCTTATGTTTTTTGATCAGCGGATTTGCTTCTTTTATCGCAGAGAGTTTCTTTTTAAGAAGGACAGTCATCGACTTTGTATACTCTTCCTGATCTATCTCTTTCAGTCCTGTAGCAATGCAACGCTTATTCAGGCCCTGACTCTTGAGCTGATGTTCAATCTTGTTCTTCCCCCATTTTTTCATTCTGAATTTTCCGCCGGCAAATGCTTTTGCAAAGCGCTCTTCATTCAGATATCCCTCGGTAATAAGTTCGGAAATGGCAGACTCCACATCGTCAGAATGCAGTCCGTAATCAAATAGCCTGGATCTGACCTGGCGGTGAGATCTTTCCTGATAGGCGCAATACCGTTGAATGCGGGTGCGGGCCTCGGCGGGTGTCAGTCTTTTTTTTGGCTTTTCACCGGAACGCATCCTTAAAGATACGCTTTACTTAACCAGACCTTTGTTTTTAAGAATACTCAAAACAAATTTTCGCTCGTTATCAGTATTGAAAATTTTAAAAGGCCAGTAGATTAGCTGAGCCTTGTTGACAAAAAGCAGGAAATGATCTTTACCCTGCTTAGCTCTGAGAATCTGATCCCACTTGAGAGGCATTCCCTCTCTTGCGCTTAACTTCATCAGAATCTGCTGGCTGGTAATTTCATAAGAAAATCTCTCAAACAGCATTTTACCCTGATCCAGCTGAGTGATCCCGTAAAACTGAATCCACCAGAACAATACAAAGAGCCCGTAGGCCATAATTCCACTGAAAATCCACCAGAAACTTGGAATCCAGAACCAGCCACAGCAGATAACCAAGGCAATGGGAACAGCCCACCATTGCTGCAATAAAACTCCTTTGAGCGCCATTTTAATATAGTCGCTCTTCTCAAGGCGGTAATTCTTTGTCTGTACTTTCATATTCCCTTTGAAATGGAAGGCAAAAGTAATCGGTTTAACCCTTTCAGTGAAACTGTTTAATCGGGACGGAAAAGATTATTTAGCTGAGATGGTGTCAAAATGAATCAGCCGATGAGTTTCAGACTCATATCAAGACTCCGGACTGAATGCGTAAGTGCCCCAATTGAAATAAAGTCAACTCCCGTTTCAGCCACCTGGCGGATATTTGATTCCGTAATGCCGCCGCTCGCCTCTGTCTGACATTTGCCGGCAACAAGCTGTACCGCCTGACTCATCACTTGCACCGTCATATTATCAAACATGATGATATCCGGATTACATTTAAGAGCTTCACGAACTTCATCAGGATTTCGAGTCTCCACTTCAATTTTAAGATCCAGGTTATTCTCAGATAAATATTTACGAGCCTGTTTAATGGCCGGTTCAATGCCCCTGCATGCATCGACATGATTATCCTTAAGCATGATCAGGTCACTGAGCGAAAAGCGGTGGTTCATTCCGCCACCGATGGCAACAGCCCATTTTTCCATAGCCCTGAAATTAGGGGTTGTCTTTCTAGTGTCAAGAATTCGGGTATTTGTTCCACGCAACAAACTGATAAACAATGAGGTTTTCGTTGCAATACCACTCATTCTTTGCATACAGTTCAGAACGAGTCGTTCAGATGTCAGTATTGAACGCACAGAGCCCTTTACCTCAAAGGCAACGTCTCCGTTTTTAATTGGGTCACCATCATTAAGAATTAAGTTTAATTTAAGCGCCGGATCAAGGAACCTGAAAATATGTTCTGCAAGTTCAATGCCCGCAATAATCCCTTCATCTTTAATCAGCAAGCGTGCAATGCCTTTCGCAGATTGTGGAACAGCAGCAAGAGTTGAATGATCGCCGCTTCCTGTATCCTCTGAAAGTGCTGAAGAAATAAACTGATTTAGCTTTTCCGGAGTCAGGTAGGCGGGTATCATTCCTTGACAAAACTGATTTCATGAATCAGCCTGACGTTTCCTGTCTCTTTAACCCGCATCAGTACGGAGTAACTGATTTTTCTGCTCGTATATTTCCCGATTGCAAATTGCAGACCTCCTTTAGATGAGCCGGTGTGTATAATTGAGAATTCAGATGGAGGATTATCACGAAAGAAATCTCTGAAAACTATTTCAGCCTGTGCCTTACTGTAGGTGGCCTGATTACCGTTAAGAGTTACATCTATCTGCTGATTAAATTGTTTTGCAAGTGCCGATGCATCGCCGGCCTTCAGCGCAGTTTTCATAGGATTAAAAACTTCCTGTGCAAATGCAGGGGCCAGTAGCACCATGAACAACCCAATAATTAAATGTTTCATAATCGACAGTATGCTTCCAAAATTATGCCATTAATTCAGAGTCGGAAACAGTTCGGCTATAAAACCGCTGCCCTGACGGGGAAAGCGATCGTATATTTGCATTAAAATGCCGTCAAAATCGGCTCAAAATCACTAAATAAAATGAAAAAAGTCCTGCTGATGATTCTGGATGGCTGGGGAATAGCCAAAGATGTTTCTGTTTCAGCTATAGATAAGGCACAAACGCCATACTACCGGCACCTTCTTAAATCCTGGCCGCACAGCAGACTTGAGGCATCCGGACTGGCTGTCGGACTTCCGGAAGGCCAGATGGGCAACAGCGAAGTCGGACATATGAACATCGGCGCAGGACGGGTCGTTTATCAGGATTTGGTAAAAATCAATGAGGCAGTAAGGCATCATGAGCTTGACCGGAATCCTGTTCTTGTTGCTGCACTGGACTATGCCGAAAAAAACAACAAACCTGTACACCTGATAGGACTTGTTTCCGATGGCGGTGTGCATGCTCATACGGATCACCTCAAAGGCCTCTGCGCCATTGCAAAGGAAAAAGGACTTAGCAAAGTTTTCATCCACGCATTCACAGATGGCAGAGACACGGATCCCAAAGGCGGTAAAATTTATCTTGAAAATCTTCAAAAGCATCTGGATAAGACTACAGGAAAAATCGCAAGTGTTGTGGGTCGGTATTACGCCATGGATCGCGACAACCGCTGGGAGCGGGTGAAGCTTGCATATGACTTGATGGTTCACGGAACAGGTAAGAAATCATCAGATGCCATAAAAGCAGTTAGCGAATCTTACGAGGAAGGTGTTACCGATGAATTCATCAAGCCGGTAGTTATTATTGATGAAACAGGTGCACCTCTGACTACCATACAAAATGATGATGTCGTCATCTGTTTCAATTTCAGAACGGACCGTGGTCGACAGATTACACAGGCACTGACGCAACAGGATTTTCATGAGCAAAATATGTACAAAATGAATTTGTACTATGTAACCATGACCAGCTATGACGATACCTTCAGTGGTGTAAAAGTGATTTTTGAAAAAGATAATCTCAACAACACTTTAGGACAGGTACTTGCTGCACATGATAAAAAACAGATCAGAATTGCTGAGACTGAAAAATATCCGCATGTTACTTTCTTCTTTTCAGGTGGCAGAGAAGAAAAATTTTCCGGTGAGTCACGCATTCTGTGTCCTTCACCCAAAGTAGCCACCTATGACCTGAAGCCGGAAATGAGCGCTGCCGATATCCGCGATGCCATCATTCCCGAGCTCAATAAAAAATCAGCTGACTTTATCTGTCTCAATTTCGCGAATCCCGATATGGTAGGACATACCGGCGTCTTTGAGGCCGCAGTAAAAGCAGTGGAAACAGTAGACCAATGCAATGAAGCCGTTACTGAGGCAGCCGTTAAAAATGATTATGCCATAATCATCATTGCTGATCATGGCAATGCCGATATGATGATTAATCCGGACGGAACTCCGAATACTGCCCACACGACCAACCTTGTTCCTTGCATTATGGTCAACGGTCCCGAAGGTATTCGGATGAAAGACGGAAAACTCGGTGACCTGGCACCTACCATTTTGGAGCTGATGGGAATTCCTGCCCCTGCAGAAATGACCGGCGAATCACTGCTTGTTAAATGAGATTAGTCCGTATTTTCCTGACCCTCGCAATAAGTCAGACAATTTTTTCATGTTCTTCCGAAAACCGGAACACGACAGAGTCTGTCCTGATCAACATAGATTCGCTGATCAGTGCTCAACCAGCGTCAGATGTATCCATAAATAAAACTGCCACACTCAAAAATAAAACGGGATCGGGAACAGCCAAGGTTTCTGTAAATCCTGAAGAAGAGCTTTCTGCCTTTGCTCGAATCGGCGTAATGAATCTTCCCGTATGGCGGAACAGTTACCGAATGACAATTGGTGCGGACCACAAGAGCAATCTGATGTTAAAAAAAATCTATGCAGTCGATTCTGCTGCACCGGTTCGTGAGTTGGGAGTTACATTTATGCCTGAAAGCAAAAAGATTGTACGACTTGAAGCACGGATAAACGAGTCAGGATTGTTCTATTCCAAACAAGAAAGTTTAACCATGGAGTTTGATCCGCATGGCGGCAGGCTCGAAAAGTATTCCGTTTCAGGAACCAGACAGATTGCCTGGTTTGAGCCGGATCGATATCAGGTCAGTGCCTCCCTGAAGTATTCTGACAAACACTGAATATTAATATCCTCGATCAATGCCTTTTTTGATTGCGGGTACACCTTCTTTCATCCACGGAGGCGCAGGAGCATCCTTCAGATAGTGATCAAAAAACTGCATCATCCTAGTCTGAAAGTCAATACGGTTTTCACGCTTGAGTGGCCAGTGTGGCTCACCGTTATAGTTCAGCATCCAGGTAGGCTTGTTTAATCTGCGAAGAGCAAGATACATTTCTATACCCTGGTACCATGGCACTGCGCCGTCAGCATCGTTGTGAAGCAGCAGCACAGGGGTATTGATTTTATCCGCTTCAAAAATTGGAGAGTTCTCAAGAAACAATTCTGGCTTTTCCCAAAGTGTGGCACCAAGTCTGCTCTGATCTTTTTCATACTGAAACATCCTCGCCAACCCGGTCTCCCACCGGATACCACCATAGGCACTGACCATATTTGCCACAATAGCTCCGGCTTCAGCAGCTCTGAACATATCTGTCTTCGTCACCATATAGGCAACCTGATATCCACCCCAGCTATGACCCTGAACTCCAATTCGCTTTTCGTCCACAAATCCCCGTTCAATCAAAGCTTTCACGCCTGATGTTACATGATCCAATGCGCTTGGGCCGGGATATCCGATCCTGTAATGGACATCAGGAACAAAAACAAGATATCCATTGCTCAAATACATAGTCTTGTTAATAGTGGAGCGATGCGGGAAAGGCACACTGTGCAGGTATAAGTCGTCACTGTTTCTTTCATAGAAAGTAACCATCATTGGATATTTTCTCGAAGGATTGAACTCGTCGGGCTTGTATAACAAACCATGCACTGTTTTTCCTTCCGGGGTTTTCCATGAAAAAGGTTCAGCTGAACCCCATTTATAATTCACCCACTGCGGATTGGCATCCGTCAGGCGTTGTGCGGCAGCAAAAGGATATCCGGTTTTAGATCTGGAGCTGGCCGTCCAGACATCCGGAAACTCACGGAACGTTTCTTTTGTAAACAGAAACTGATCAGCATTCAGCGCTTTGGCAACTCCTGCATAACGGGCAGGGCCATAAATCAGCTCCGTGCGCTTCATTGTTTTCAGGTTCAGATGAGCATAACCTGACTGTTTGGACGTCTCATCAAAAACAGAGAGCATAATGGTCTCATTTTCGGAGATGGAGCGCTGATCAGGATTCAGTTTTATAAAACGATAAACTTTTCGTTGTGCTCTTCCGTTGGTAAGGTTTACCGGGGTACTTAATCCGCGTGGATCAAACGACCAGATATCATAACGGTCATATAAAAGAATTTTTCCATCACCTGACATCCAGCCGGCAACACCATAAGCATCCGGATCATTGGGGTGATCGTCTTCTTCATCAGCAAAAGAAACTTTGAGACCCTGTTTAAGCCTGGTGATTTTTGCATCCGCTACTGTGTAAGTATACCAGCTCGTGTCCTTTGGGTTGTACCAGTAAACAAATTTTGAATCCGGAGAAAAATTCAGCCTTGCAGCTATGCGGGATGTTACCTGTTTGCGAATGCCGCTTTTCAAATCAATAATCCAGGAGTCCTGAAGCACGCGGGTATCCCAGGTAATCATCTTTCTGTACGGAACATTAGAGGTCAGCAACACCACATCTGCATTGCCTTCGCTGCCTGTTTCTGCTACAGGAATTTCAGGTGATGCGAGCACCTTGACAGGGTATGATGTATTCATCAGATCTATGACTGAAAGAAAACTTCTTTTCTTTTCATTTTCCAGCATTACCTTTTGCTGCGGATAGATGTACTGATCTTCACTATTCCACACTTCAACCTGAACAATCTCCTCAGGTAATAAAGTTGTATCGGCTACTGCGGGAATGGTTGAGACTCCAAAAAACAAACGCTCACCATTTTTTGAGAACAGGGGCATATAATGCTCACTGACGATCTGGGCATTTGAAATTTTCCCGGCCGCTTCAATCTGCAGATCTGTTGCTTTTTCCTGGCCGGCCTTCCAGTAAAATAATTTCCAATGCCGGACAAGAGATTTGGTAGTGTCGGTATCAACCAGGAAGGAAGCCTGGTTTGCAGCCTCACTCATAGATAGTCCTTTGAACTTGTATTTGCTCTTACCTTCAAATAAAGCGGCAGTCGCGCCGGTCGTTAAGTCCATGCGGTAAACTCCGGGCTTGAGCGTGGAGTCATTTCCGGAAGTGGCAAACAACAAAGCCTGTCCAAACTTTGAAAACTGATAATCACGAACATATCCAAAATTTCTTTGAGTGCCATCAGAGAGTTTACGAACAGTCAGCGTGTAGCCATTCTCATCATTGTTTTTCTTGACTTTCTTTTTTGATTTTGTGTCAGTTGCCGGCTCCGACAGGTAAGCGAGCCATCCTCCTGCACGGGAAGGAACACGAAATGTTTTCACATCCGCTACTTTAACAGTAGTACGGTTTTCAAACGAATAAATACCCAGTGAATCCTTTGGCAAATCTTCCTTCTTTTTTTTCTGGCGTCTTAATTCTTTAACTGCATCAGGATCAGGTTTGATCTTATAGATACCATGCAGGCCGTCATATGTCATTAAAAGATCTGAAGCATGAGCGACTGAGTCCGCAGTCTTGTTTTTAATGTTTCTGAAAACAGCCAGGCCGTTACCATATTGAGGTGTCAATAAAAACGCCGCATTCTTTCCGTCCGGAGAAATGGCTTTATAGGTAATATCCATCCACTGATCATAATCATTATGAGTCAATGCAGATCTTGAAGGAATTTGCTGAGCATATCCAAAGTGACAGATCAATAATAAAAGAACGATCCGGAAAGGTTTCATCATATAAATAGCTGATTGAGTTTAGTGAAAATTACCAGGTCCACTCGCCATGCGTTGTTTTTATGGTCACATGCTTTTGTTCAGAGGGCTTTACATATCCAATGACTTTTGCATCCATTCCAAAAGAACGGGCAATTGAAATAACCTGATCTGCATGTTCTGCTGAAAGGTATATTTCCATCCGGTGTCCCATGTTGAACACTTTATACATTTCCTTATAATCTGTTCCGGTGATGTCGTGAATAAGTCTGAACAGCGGCGGAATTTCAAACAGGTTGTCTTTTACCACATGAAGATTTTCAATGAAGTGAAGCACTTTTGTCTGTGCGCCTCCACTGCAATGAACGATACCATGAATGGCTTTTCTCATTTGACGCAATACCTGAATAAGCACAGGTGCATAGGTTCTGGTCGGAGACAGCACAAGCTGACCAATATTTACCGGCACACCCGGTATTGAATCGGTTACCAGATGCCTGCCTGAATACACTAACTCAGCAGGAACTTCAGGATCATAACTTTCCGGATAGCGCTCCCGGTACACGGATGAAAAAATATCATGTCGTGCAGATGTCAGACCATTGCTGCCCATTCCGCCATTATAAAAAGATTCATAGGATGTCTGCCCGTAAGAACACAATCCGACAATCACATCACCTGCCTGAATTTTTGAATTATCTGTAACATCCTCACGACGCATTCTTGCCACTACCGTACTGTCTACTATAATTGTTCTTACCAAATCACCGACATCAGCCGTCTCTCCTCCGGTACTCTGTATATTAAATCCATGATTCCGTAGGAGCTCCAGCGTTTCTTCAGTGCCCTCAATTATTTTACCAACCACCTCTCCCGGGATTCTGTTTTTATTTCTTCCGATGGTGGAAGATAAAAGTACCGGGCCGGTCGCACCCACACAAAGCAGGTCGTCGGTATTCATGATTACAGCATCCTGCGCAATACCTTTCCAGACATTTAAATCTCCGGTTTCTTTCCAGTAAACATATGCGAGTGATGATTTGGTGCCTGCCCCATCCGCATGCATCACTGAACACCATTGCTGATCTCCTGTCAGCAAATCAGGAACGATCTTGCAGAAAGCTTTCGGAAAAAGCCCCTTGTCAAGCTTTTGAATAGCCTGATGCACTTCTTCTTTGGTGGCGGAAACCCCGCGCTGTGCATAGCGGTCGTTACTCAATGACTTCAGGTTTGAAGTACAAAAGTGAGGAAATTAATTCACGCTACAGTTGCCGTTCATACTGAAAATTGTCGGCTGATTTCCCAGATCACAATCCCCACACATACAGAAATATTAAGCGAATGCTTGGTTCCGGACTGCGGAATTTCCAGGGCCTGATCGGCAAGTGCAATCACCGGATCACTCACGCCATGGATTTCATTTCCAAATACGAGGCACAGTTTTTTCTCAGGCATTGAAAACTTTCTGAGACTGGTGCTTTCGGTAGTTTGTTCTACAACAGCAATATGATATCGTGCATCTTTCAATTTTTGTACGGCCTCTTCTGGTCTTTCAGCATATTCCCAAGCAACAGAGTCCGTAGCACCAAGCGCGGTTTTTTCAATTTCCCGGTGCGGAGGTGTTCCTGTAATGCCGGTAAGAAAAATTTTTTCAATTCTGAAGGCATCTGCCGTACGAAATGCCGAGCCTACATTATGCAGGCTTCGTACATTATCCAGTACAATGGTAACCGGAATCTTTTCGGCAGACTTAAACGCTGAAACATCCAATCTGCCAAGCTCTGACATGGATAGCTTTTTCATCAGAACACAAAGATGAAGACTTTTTCCTTTTGAATTTTCTTTCCAAATTAAAGGATTCCAAACCCGACCTATGCAGCTTTTTGAAACATTTGACTGGATCGTAATCGCACTCTACTTCGCTTTGATCGCCGGTATTTCAATTTGGGCTATGCGCAGCAAAAAAGATTCCGCGAGTGATTACTTTCTCGCAGGCCGTAACATCGGATGGTTTGTAATCGGGGGTTCTATCCTGGCATCAAACGTGGGATCTGAACATGTGGTGGGACTGGCCGGCACTGCTGCAAGTTCGGGGCTGGTGATGGGGCATTATGAACTGCATTCCTGGATTGTGCTGCTGCTCGGATGGGTGTTCATTCCTTTTTATATACGGAGTCAGGTTTTTACCATGCCAGAGTTTCTGGAAAAACGCTTCGGATCGTCAGCACGGTGGTTTTTATCAATCGTGTCTTTACTCAGTTATGTGCTCACAAAAGTATCGGTCACAGTATATGCCGGAGCCGTTGTCATTGCCGCATTTATGGGCTTTGATTTCTGGACCAGTGCACTTGTGCTGGTGGTGCTAACCGGATTTTATACCGTTGCAGGCGGCATGCGTGCTGTCGCTTATACCGAAGCTGTTCAGGCCGTGGTCCTTATACTCGGGTCTTTGTTGCTTACGGTAATTGGGCTGAATGAACTCGGCGGATGGAATGCCATGATTGCCGCAACGCCTAAAGAAAAACTGAACATGTTTCTTCCGCTCAGTGATCCTGAATTTCCATGGGCAGGAATATTATTCGCATCACCCATTGTAGGCGTCTGGTACTGGTGCACAGATCAGTACATTGTGCAGCGCTGTCTGATTGCGAAGTCGGAAAAAGCCGCCCGGCGCGGAACCATTTTTGCTGCCTGGCTGAAACTGCTTCCGTTTTTTATTTTCATGATTCCCGGTCTTATTGCAACAGCACTGGTTGCAAATGGCAAACTGGAACTCAATTCTGCCGACCAGGCATTTCCGGTTCTGGTCAGTACACTGATGCCTGTTGGTCTGCGGGGATTGCTCGCAGGAGGATTGCTCGCAGCACTTATGAGTTCTCTGGCCTCTGTCTTCAACTCCTGCTCCACCTTATTTACAATGGATATCTACCGAAAGCTTAAACCTTCAACCCCTGAAAAAGAACTTGTTGCTGTCGGCAGAATAGCAACAGCAGCAGTGGTAGCGCTAGGGATTCTGTGGATTCCGGTAATGAGTGGAATCTCAGGGGTACTTTATAAGTATTTACAGAGTGTGCAGTCTTATCTCGCGCCACCAATAGCAGCAGTTTTTTTACTGGGAGTTTTTGTAAAGCGAATCAATTCACAGGGCGCGATTACAACACTCATTGCCGGATTTCTGATCGGAATGATTCGCATTCTGCTTGAACTCAAGAAAGATATGCTGAGCGGATTTCTTTACTCATTCGCGACCTTGAACTTCATGTATTTCTGCATCGCACTTTTTGTATTCTGCATCATCATGCTCGTTGGTGTAAGTCTGATGACTGCACAGCCGGATGAAAAACAACTTGAGGGTTTGACGATGGGAATGGTCAGTGACTATGAAAGAGAGAAATCAAAAAGCAGCTGGGGTTTTATTGATGTAATCCTGTCACTGCTGGTAGTTGTTTTTATTATCTGCATCTTTCTATACTTCTCACCGGCAGGTGTCGGATGATTACTGAAGTAGTTCTGCTGCCTCAGCATCCAGCATTACCAGTCCGTTTGGCAGCTCCTGCATAATGCTTGCGGGTACAGAGTTTGTTACAAGACCCTTAAAACTTTTATAAACAATTGAGGCCTTTGCTTTACCTGATGCAATCAGAATAACTTTTTTAGCCGCACGCAAATGAGCGAAGCCTATAGTAATTCCCCTTTCAAGTCTGGTTGGTGACTGAAAATATTTTTGTCCGACTGTTGCCGTGGTCTCATCAAGAACCGCTATATGAGCGCGTGCATTGAAATCGCATCCCGGCTCATTGAATCCGATATGCCCGTTCAGGCCAAGGCCCACAATCATCAGATCAATCCCTCCTCTTGCATCAATATAATCATCCATCTTTTGACACTCCGATTGTGGATCCTCCGACATGCCGTCAAACAAATGATACCTTGATGCATTGATGTCAAGGGGTTCAAAAATACGTTCACGGAAATCATTGTAACAGCTTCCCGGTTTAGTGGGCTCCACACCCATCCATTCATCCAGGCCTGCGAAATTAAAGCGGGCTCCGTCTGCCTCTCCTTTTTTAATCTTGTCTGTAAAAAATTCACAGGTCATTTTTGGAGAATGACCGGACGCCATACAAAGCAAACCTTCCGGCTTTTCCTTAAGCATTGCTATAATTTCATCCGAAACAGCATCGGCAAGTCGTGCACTGTTTTCAAAAATGAGGGTCTGCATTTATGTTTTGTTGAAATTGTAGGGAACGAATATCCGTCTTTCTGTTAAATTTTTTGTTATCGTTTGGTATATTATTGAACCTCCGGCGCGATTACACGTATAGGTTGATATCTTTGGAAAACAAAAAGGTCCGAAAATATGCAGATCGTTGTTATTGAAGATGATCCGTTTTACGCGGAATTTGTTTGCAAATCGCTGCAGAAACCCGGAAGGACTATCCATCATTTCACCACAGCAGAAGAAGGACTGGTTTTTATAAAAGATGAACTGCCTGAAATCCTGATCATTGATTATAAGTTACCCGGAATGTCAGGCATTGATTTTTTCCTGAAAATCAAAGAAAGGCTCAGGCATCTCCATACATCCAAGGCCATCATGATGAGCGCACTGGACGATGGCCGGATGGTTTTATCTTTTATTCAGAAAGGTGTTCGCGACTATGTGATTAAGGATGAATTTGTTATTGAATCCATCAATGCCATCCTTGAAGGAAGAGAAGATGAAATGCTTTTCTTTGGTACATAAAAATAAATATTGCCGGTACTGTATTTTTAATCAGTGACCCCCTGAGTCGCCCTTGGGGATTGCTTTATTGATTCGCTCTGTGCCGGCCTTGCATTCTGCTTCAATTTTTTTGAGGTATTCTTTCTGCTCTTCGGACAACTCAGGACCAGTCATCGTAATAAGCCTCGTCAGCGCATAAATCCTGTTGAGTGAGCCCTTCAGATCATGTCGAATAATGGATTTTTCATATTCCCGTTTTTCTAAAGGTGTTAATTCATTTTCTTCCATAATCTTTCATTTTCCAATTCTGACTTCTTCTGTATGATCAACATTAACTGATACAGGGAGGCCCTTTACCTGACCGTATATTTTTCCCTGAAATCTTAAAGGATATTTTTTTCCTCCAAGTATGCCCATAATCGCATTTCCAAATCCCAGATCTTTAAGAGAAACCTGAACCTCTAATGGTACAGTAAACTCAGATTTTTTATTAATCGCTATTTGATGCTGCTGATCTATCCTGCCCAATGATTTACCATCAAACGAAATATCAATTTCAGACCGTTTAAGATTCAATGAAAAATTATTCGGATTAAACAGGGTAATGTCAGCGCTGACCTTCGGCCCGTCCATTGAAATCCGGACATTAGATATCTGCCTGAACTCCACCTCCTCCACAAAATCACAACCCGATAACAATATTGCAATTGCTATAAAACAAATCTGAACGCACTTCATAATGGTTAAATTTGCAGCAGGATGAATCAACTTCAAAATCATTTTGAAAAAATCGCTGATAATCTTGCAGAAAGGGGATTTTCTGTGACTGATGGCTTCCTTTCGGAACAGGAGATGAGCGCTGTTCGTGCGTTGCCTGTCATTGCAGGTAATATTGCAGAACTCAAAAAAGCCGGGATCGGAAAGGAGTCAAAACAAGTCAACGAAGGAATCCGGGGTGATTACATTTCGTGGATTGATCCTGTCTCCGCACCTGAACCCATCAGAGAATATCTTGCGAGAATCACTGAGCTCCGTCTTTTTTTAAATCAATCGCTTTTCCTGGGGTTAAAAGATTTTGAGGTTCATATTGCACGCTATCCCATTGGTGCATTTTATAAAAAACATCTGGATCAATTTCATAAAGATGACCACCGCCGGTTGTCTGTGATCTGTTACCTCAATGAGGAATGGAAAGAACAGGATGGCGGTCAACTGAGGATCTATGAAGAAAATTCCTCAATTGATATTCTGCCGGTTGCCGGAAAGCTGGTCTGTTTTCGAAGCGAATTGCTGGAGCACGAAGTCCTTCCTGCGTACCGTGAACGGGTATCCATCACCGGCTGGATGCTTGACCAGATCAGCGACCTGCGACATCTTTGATTTCTTATTTCGGAAAAAGCGACGGATCAATTCCTTTAATAATCCGCATCGCATTTTTATAATAAATTTTTTTCAGAATCTCATCCGGTAATCCGATGCCATACATTCTCCAGAAGGCATGATATCTTTTGTGATAAGGAAAATATTCATCCTCCGTTTCAAGTACTCTGAAGTATGTCTGATATTCTTCGGGAACCCAACTGTCTTTTCCGAACAACACACGATCCTGATACTTTGTAAGAAATGCCTTCGCGGCACGTGGCTGCCGCCCAAGCTCTGCAATCACTGCTCCAATTTCAGTATACATATTCGGCATCTGATCCATCAATGAACCAAGCTTGCCAAGATCATTGCCATACCACCCAAGATGAGCATTAATAAATATGGTTTCCGGATGCTTCCTGAAAACATTGTGCTGCTCACTTATAATCTGTTCCCACTGCGTTTCTTTTCTGTCATACCTGCGACCCGGATGTAATTTTAATTCCAGCCAGCGTTCATTTTTATTATCAATTGGATCCCAAAACTGTTTCGGATCGGCGGAATGAATCAGTACAGGAATTCCGAGTTTTCCGCAGGCCGCCCAGACAGGGTCAATCCTCGGATCATCAACAGCAATTCGTTTACCATTCCTGTCCTTATTATGAATTCCAAGACTCTTATAAATTTTTAATCCCTTTGCTCCCCGCTTCACATCTTCTTCCAGTTGCTTTACCGTCCGTGCTGTCCACTCGGAATTATCAATATCACCGAAATCAACATTTGTAAACAAAACAAATCTGTTAGGATACTGTTTTGAAATGTTATCAATACTTTTTGCCAGATGCTCTCCGCTGCTACGAAAACCCCGACCGCTCAGGTTTACCATCACACCCATATTCAGCTCATCCATGAATTTTACACGCTCACTCAGGTCGGCTGTGTTCATGTTTCCGTAATGATTGTGAATATCAATGAAGGGAAATTTAGATTTTGTCAGCCGGTGCTCCGGAACAACAAGTGATGAGGGCGGATCATATGCCTCAAAATCCATCTTCATATCAAGTGGCTTCTCCTGAGCTGATACAACCTCTGCAGCCATGATCAGGATAAAAAGAAATTTTCTCATACCGGTGTTGTGTTTTGAATGCCCAAAATACACTCAAAGGGTGAAGCGGTGAAAAGATTTTACAAAAGTACAGGCTGGGACCGGTGTTGAAGCCGGATTGATGTAATTTGCTCCGTATAATTTCTTACCAATGGAGGTCTTCCTGAATAACACTTTTCTTCCCGCTGCAAAAGCGCAACTTCCGGTAACCGACCTTGCCATTCAGCGCGGTTACGGGATCTTTGATTTTTTCCGTGTACAGGAGGGTGTGCTTCTGTACGCTGAGGATCACATTGAACGCTTCATGCACTCCGCAGAAATAATGCACCTTCCGGTCCGACAGCATAAACAGGAAATGCTGGAAATTCTGACAGAACTGAACCGGCGAAACGGACTTCTATCCGCAGGTGTGAGGATGGTACTCACGGGCGGCGATTCTCCGGATGCATGGCAAATCGGTGATCCTGCACTGCTTGTTATGCAACAACATATGACTATTGATCCGGCTCCGGTCATTCCAAAGGCGGTCTCGGTGATTACCCATGATTATCTACGCGATTGTCCTCAGGCAAAAACAATCAACTATACTATGGGAGTCTGGCTGCAGAAACGGATGCGCGAACTGAATGCCGATGATGTATTGTATCATCACCATGGAAAGGTTGCAGAATTCCCTCGGTGCAATGTATTTATTGTTACGGAAGATGGATTAGTTGTAACACCGCATCAGGATGTCCTATACGGCATTACACGGAAACGGCTACTTGAAATTGATGGTGTTTATGAAGGGCCTGTTACACTGAATGACGTGAAAACTGCAAGAGAGATTTTCCTGACAAGCAGCACAAAACGAATTCAGTCAGTTGTTTCGGTGGATGGCAAACCGGTTGGCGACGGAAAGCCGGGCCCGGTAGCTACTGAATTGCTCAGGCTCCTGATTGAAAAAGAGCGCAATTATATCGCAGCTCATTCCTGATTCTTGAAAAATATTTACAAGCCATTCGTCCATCGGCTGATGATTCTCTAATATTGAAGCCTCATTTTTAAAGGTGCCAAAAGAAATTCTGCTTGACGATCTTGACCCGCGCAATTTTATAATTATTAAGAAAGCGCGTGTCAACAACCTCAGAGAACTGAGCGTTGCCATTCCTCGTAATAAACTTGTTGTAGTCTCCGGACTTTCAGGCTCCGGAAAATCATCGCTTGTCTTCGACACATTATTTGCTGAAGGGCAGAGAATGTATGTGGAAAGCCTGAACTCATATACCAGGCAATTTCTTGGACGCATGGAAAAGCCTGATGTGGATTACATACGGGGAGTTTCTCCTGCCATCGCCATTGAACAAAAAGTAAACACGAAAAATCCACGCTCAACTGTTGGGACCACCACTGAAATCTACGATTACCTCAAACTGCTCTTTGCACGTGCAGGTAAAACTATCGTGCCTGAAACGGGAAAGGAAGTCCGGCGCGACAGCGTTACGGATGTGGTTAATGCCATAAATAAATTACCGGCAGGCACTCGCATTACGATCAGCTGTCCGCTTGCTGTCGGCAAGGGCCGCAAGTTATCCGATGAACTTAAAATTCTTCCCGGCAAAGGTTTCGCACGGATTCTGCAGGGCGGCGAGGTAATATTTATAGAAGAATATCTTTCAGCCGCTCCGAAAAAGAAAGCCAAAGGATCAGAAGAACCTGCTACTGAAATTCTCATTGATCGCGCTGTGGTAAATGCAGATGATGAAGAGCTTACCTTCCGGTTATCAGACAGCGTACAGACTGCTTTCTATGAGGGGCATGGCGATTGTATTGTGCGGCCGGCCGATGGTAAGCCAATGACATTCTCTGATCGCTTTGAATCTGACGGAGTAACATTCACGGAGCCGTCAGTCAATTTTTTCAGCTTCAACAACCCATATGGTGCCTGTACAACCTGTGAAGGGTTCGGAAAAATTCTTGGCATCGATGAAGACCTTGTAGTTCCTGATCGGAATCTTTCTTTTTATGAAGGCTGTGTGGCACCTTGGCGCAGCGAGGTGATGGGTGAATGGGGAAAGCCATGGCTTAAGAAAGCAGTGGTCTATGATTTTCCTATCCATCGGCCTTATAAAGATCTGAGTCCAAAGCAGAAACAATTTTTGTGGACAGGCAATAAAGAACTGAAAGGCATCAATCAGTTCTTTTCACATCTGGAATCCAAGATGCATAAGATCCAGTATCGGGTGATGTTGTCACGTTACCGTGGTCGCACTACTTGTCCAGATTGTCGTGGTACGCGTTTGAGAAAAGATGCATCCTATGTTAAGATCGGAGGAATCTCAATCACCGATCTTGTGTTGATGCCTGTTTCAGATGTTCATACGTTTTTTATTAAACTGAAACTTCCGGATTACGAGAAAAAAATTTCTGAAAGACTACTCACAGAAATTATCACACGCCTGGAATATCTGGTAAAAGTCGGTTTAGGTTATCTTAATCTGAACCGGTTAACCTCCAGTCTTTCCGGCGGGGAATATCAGCGTATTAAACTTGCTACCTCACTGGGCAGTGCGCTTGTTGGCTCCATGTACATTCTTGATGAGCCCAGCATCGGTCTGCATCCCCGTGATACCGATCAGATGGTAAAGGTTTTGAAATCACTTCGTGATCTTGGCAATACCGTGATTGTGGTGGAGCACGAGGAGGCGATTATGCGGGCCGCTGATGAGCTGATAGACATTGGTCCGGATGCCGGTCGACATGGCGGGCTTCTTGTATATCAGGGACTGCCTTCCGGGACAGGGAAGTTTTCGGAGTCTTTATCTTACACGGTGCGCTTCCTGAACGGGGATAATGCGATTCAATTGCCGGCACGCAGAAGAAAGTGGAGAAATTCCTTAATCCTGCGCGGTGTCAGAGAAAACAATCTTAAAAATCTGGATGTAGAATTTCCGCTGGGCGTTTTGTGTGTCGTAACCGGTGTGAGCGGATCCGGAAAATCAACACTTGTAAAAAAAGTCCTTTATCCTGCTATCGGAAGAATGCATGGAACAGTTGCAGAATTTCCGGGAAAATATGATTCGATTGAGGGTGATGTTAAAACCATAAGTCAGGTTGAATTCGTTGATCAGAATCCTATCGGAAAATCTTCACGTTCCAATCCGGTGAGTTATGTCAAAGCGTATGATGCAATCCGTCTGTTATATTCTGAGCTTCCGCTAAGTAAAACCCGCGGTTACAAGCCTGCTCATTTTTCATTTAATGTCGAAGGCGGGCGTTGCGAAACTTGTCAGGGTGAAGGCGAGACAACTGTTGAGATGCAATTCATGGCCGACATTCATCTTACCTGCGAAAGTTGTCACGGCAAACGTTTCAAGCAGGAAGTTCTTGAAGTTGAGTTCAACGGAAAAAATATCTCGGATATTCTGGCGATGACAGTCGAGGAAAGTCTTGAGTTTTTCCGCGAGAAAAAAGCCATTTACGATCGTCTGCTTCCGCTTGCGGATGTCGGCCTCGGATATGTCCAGCTTGGACAGTCTTCCAGCTCACTCAGCGGCGGTGAGGCGCAGCGTGTTAAACTGGCTTCCTTTTTAGGGAAGGGCGCACCCTCGGAAAAGAATGTTTTATTCATTTTTGATGAACCTACAACCGGACTTCATTTCCATGATATCAGCCGTTTAATGACGGCCATCAATGCTCTGGTTGACCGTGGTCACAGTGTGGTTGTCATCGAGCACAATCTGGAAGTCATCAAATGCGCTGACTGGATGATCGATCTCGGTCCTGAAGGTGGCGAAGCCGAAGGAGGCTATCTCGTTGCACAAGGAACCCCTGAAACAGTAGTAAAAATGGGAAAAGGTTATACCGCCGGATTTTTAAAGAGCAAACTTTAAATAAATCTCTAGAACATCGATAGCATCCTCCCCCCTCTTTCTGCTTCTGTTTCTCACTCCTGAAATTAGAAATAGCAACAGAAAGAGATTTATAGCATTGAAAAAGATTTAATCCTTTCTTGTTGAAACCCGGATGCACAATGAATTTCCTGTTCGAGTACTCGTAGGGAGGATTAGTACATATTGCATTCAATTGATTGCGATCACCTAATTTTGAAATATTTAATTTATCAATAATGAAAGAGCAAAATTTTAAAAATCATACTCAAACTGTCTTTGGATATCATGTGGTCGGAGCTTTGGGAATATTATTACTGATTATCGGATCTATTGTAAATCTTTTTATGTCTGGTCCTGAAAATTTATTATCAGCGTCCCTGATTTTTCTGACAGCTTTGATTTTGTTTTTGGTTGCAGCATATACAAGAACCTTTCCGCTTAAAGCTCAGGACCGCGCCATTCGTGCTGAGGAAAATCTGAGATACTATGTTATGACCGGAAAACTTTTACCTGCCGGGCTCCGTATTTCCCAGATCATTGCCCTGCGTTTCGCATCCGATGAGGAATTTACCGGATTGGTGGATCGTGCCTTAAAGGAAAATATGAGAGCAAAAGATATCAAGCGCGCGATTAAAAACTGGCGGGCAGATTATTATCGGGTATAAAAATCAAATGCTTTCAGAGCTTTATCCATTTTTCAGCAAAAGCGTCTGCTTCATTTTCTTTAATCAGATTTTTATCTGAATACTCAGTCTTCTCATGAAAGATATCCTTTTTCCCGTGAAGCAAAATGTGTCCCGCTTCATGAAAAAAGGTGAACCAAAACTGATGGTTTTGTTTTAAAGAATTGGAAAGCTGAATAAGTGGTGTATCCTTTATCCAGCGCGTTGATCCGCTGATGCCTCCTTTATTAATTGGGGCGTGTGAACAACCTTTACCCCCGCCTCCAGACAAAGCTGCTGAAGCCAGTCAAAGAAATTTTCATTGCGTTCATTCACTAAAGCTCTTATATCAGTCAATACTTTTTTGAAGTTTTTCGGGGCCACGGTGATTTTCTTGTGTCGTTAAGTATTTTTCTCCTGCCGTTTACTATTAACTTTATAGCAAATCAATCTGATGAAAAATATTTACCCGCTACTGTCACTCGTGCTTCTGCTCACCTTCTCCTGTGCTCCAAAAAATGATCCTGCAAAAGAAGAATGGCAGGCATTATTCAATGGCAAAGACCTTTCCGGATGGATTCCGAAAATCCGTGGTTATGAAACCGGTGAAAATTTTGGAGATACTTTCACAGCAGACAGCGGAAGAATCCGGGTGAGCTACCACGCTTACGATTCGTTCCGCCAGCGTTTCGGTCATCTTTTTTACAAGGAAAAGTTTTCGCACTACCGTCTGGCAATAGAATATCGATTTACCGGCGAACAATGCACAGGGGGCGAAGGTTGGGCCACACGAAACAGCGGTGTCATGCTGCATGGCCAGGATCCTGCTACCATGCTCAAGGACCAGGATTTTCCAATCAGCATTGAAGCCCAGTTCCTCGGAGGCCTTGGAGCCGGCCCAAGAAGTACTGCCAACCTATGTACACCTGGCACGCATGTGCACATGGGCGATTCACTGGTGACTGATCACTGCATCAACTCAACTTCCAAAACATATGATGGTGACCAGTGGGTAAGTGTTGAATTTCTTGTGCTGGGCGACTCAATCATTCAACATGCTGTTGAAGGACAAGTAGTAATGGAATACACACGCCCCGTAATTGGAGGTGGTGTTGTTAATGGTTTTGATGCTGCCGCTAAACCGGATGGGACACCGCTTGGTGAGGGCTATCTCTCTCTTCAAAGCGAAAGTCACCCGATTGAATTTCGTAAAGTAGAATTGCTAAATCTCAAAGGCTGTATGGATCCCGCTGCCAAAAACTATAAAAGTTACTTTATCAAACCGGATCCCACTCGTTGTAAATATTAATAAAGTCCCTGTGCTTAACCTCCATCCGGAGTTTCGGTAAGAGATCGCGTTCTAAAAAAGAGTAATTAAAGCCTAACCAACGCTCCAAATCTCTTTCTGTTTCTGTTACTCTTTTTGAATTACGGAAATTCCGTGCGAGACTGAGCTCAAAGAAGGAATGATCAAATCCTTGTCAATGCTCTAAATCTCTTTCTGCTTCTCTTTCTATTATTCAGAGCGAGAAACAGACAGAAAAGCAGATAGAGAAGCAGAAGGAGAAAGAGTGCTTAAGACTCTGTCAATGCTCTGACCCTCGCTACTCGAACTCGAACAGGAAATATAGTATGAGTTCGAGTTCGAAGAAAGAGGGGCCGGATACTTGTAAAAGTTCTAAATCTTTTTTTCTGTTGCTGATGCTTCTACAGGGCGTTCAGAGGGAGAAACAGAAAGAAGGATTACGGCTCTATCCTCAACTTAAAACTTGAGTCCCTAAAAACTCAGCATATCCGATGGCCTCTTTTTTTACTACATTCGGGTGAACTGATGTAACAAGATCCAGCGATTGCCCACCATCAAAATGTAAGGTCGCCGTATATGCAGTCCACTTGAACTGCCGATCCTGAACCCGGCTGCGGACATTCTGAGTTTGTGAAGAGCGCCCGATGGTAATGCCTCTGATACTTTCATACCGGTTTTGCTCAAGACCAAGCTTCATCCAAAGAAAAAAAACATAATCTGAATAAATCTTTCGCTGTGGATCAATCACAGTGATATAGCGGGTTGAAATAATGATCAGAAACAGCAACAACAACAGCGCACTCCAGATAAGTTGACTGTTCCACCCAAGCCATATGGCAAGAGCCGGAAATAACCAGGAAGCATACCGCATCCCGGCAGGGAAATAATAAATGATAATATTTCTGGTCATCCGCTGACATACAAGATACGGAATAGGTTTTATTTTTAACTTCAAAAAAATTTTACCCAATGAGAACTCTGCTTTCACTGCTTTTTGTTTCCGGCATTCTGCTCAGCTGCTCAAAAACTGAAACCGCTCCGGCTAAATCCTATAAATCATATGATGACCTTGTCACCCTTTTTAAAGAATGGCGTGAATTTGTAAAACCGAAAATGAATGACGGTGTGCCCGATTATTCAAAGGTGGCCATGACCAAACAGCACGCAGAACTTCCGGAGTGGCAAAAACGCCTGAATTCTTTTGATACGACAGGCTGGGCGATTCCGCAGCAAGTAGATTGGTATCTGATTTATGCCGAGATGAATGGTCTTGATTTTGAACATCGCGTGGTCCGCCCCTGGGAACGCGATCCCGCTTTCTATACCTGGTTCTTTGGATCACCTTCCGATGTTCCCGAGCGTGAGGGACCAAATATTTATGGGGCTGTTGACTTACAACTTCTGCCCTCCTCCATCACTGATTCGCTTGCCGGAGTAATGGCTTCCACTTTGCGTAAAGCACCTGCTCTTTACCAGCAAGCAAGAACAAATCTCACGGGCAATGCACGCGATCTCTGGAACACCGGCACGCGAAGTATGGGAGAAAGTGCTGAAGAACTCAATGCATATGCCAATCAAATCCGTAGTCAGTTTCCGGATCTTGCCGCTGCCGCGGAAGAAGCTTCAAAAGCTACTGCCGAATTTCAAACATGGTTACAAGAGCAGGCTTCTTCAAAAACAGGGCAATCTGGTGTCGGTAAGGAGGAGTACGGCTGGAATTTAAAATATGTTCACCTCTTGCCTTATACATGGGAAGATGAACGTATGCTGCTTGAGCGTGAGTTGCACCGTTCACACAGTGGATTAAGATTGGCTGAACATCGCAACCGAAAACTGCCTAAGCTTGAGAAAGCGAATAACGAAGAAGCTTACCGCAAACTCATAATCGATGGAGTAAATGAGTTTATGGAGTTTATGGACAAAGGAGAATTTTTAACCATAAAAGATTATCAGAAGCCCGCCCATATGGAACAAGTTCGGCCGTTTGTTCCAAATGATGGTTTGCGTGGTTTTTTTGATGAAGTGGATTATCGTGATCCCATGCCAATGCGCGCACATTTTTATCACTGGATTGACAAGGCAAGAGAACGAATAGAACCTACCTCAAGCCCGATTCGTCAGGTTCCGCTTTTGTACAACATCTTTGACAGCCGCGCAGAGGGAATGGCCACAGCAATGGAAGAACTCGTCATGAATGCCGGCCTTCTTGAAAATCGTCCACGTGCTACTGAACTGGTTTATATTATGCTGGCTCAGCGCGCCGCCCGGGGGCTTGCGGGTTTATATCAGCACAGCGGAGAAATGGATTTCAAACAAGCAACTGAGTTTGCATCCAAATGGGTGCCCTGGGGCCTGCTTCCTGCAGATGGTGGTACAATTCAGCATGAAGAACAATTTTATATTCAGCAACCCGGTTATGGCAGCAGCTATGTTGTGGGAAAAATTCAGATAGACCAGCTCATTGCAGAATATGCCCGTCAGCGGGAAGGAAAATTTATCTGGCGCCCATTCATGGATGACTTTGAAAAACGCGGTATTATCCCAATGAGCCTGCTGTATTGGGAAATGACGGGCGATAAATCCATGCTTGAAAAGGCATTAAAATAAATTTCAACTTTCCGTTTTCTCAGGGGCTTAAGGAATTAATGCTCCGTTAAAACCTCGTCTCATTTGTTTTCAATTTCAAAGCAATTGAAACATCTTTGAGATTCCGAAAATGGCTGCCGCAGATACTCCTTTAATGAAACAGTACAACGCCATCCGGGCGAAGTACCCCGGTGCGCTCCTGCTGTTTCGGGTCGGTGATTTCTATGAAACTTTTGGAGAGGATGCGGTAAAGGCTTCTGCAGTGTTGGATATTGTTTTAACCAAGAGGGGAAATGGATCAGCATCTGAAACTGCACTTGCCGGTTTCCCGCATCACTCGCTTGATGCTTATCTCCCCCGTTTAGTCCGTGCCGGCCACCGGGTAGCCATCTGCGATCAGCTCGAGGATCCAAAAACAGTAAAGGGTATTGTCAAAAGAGGGGTAACTGAACTTGTTACTCCCGGGGTTTCATTCAACGACAATGTCCTTGAGAAGAAGCGTAACAATTTTCTTGCATCGTTGTTCCACGGAAGCTCCTATACCGGCATTGCTTTTCTTGATATCAGTACCGGAGAATTTTTTGCTTCGGAAGGAAACGCCAATGCAATTGATAAGCTTATTCAGACACTTGCGCCCGCTGAAATAATATTTCCAAAAAGTCAGCGGGAATATTTCATCTCTAAAATTCCTTCAGATCCTGCAACATTCGCCCAGGATGACTGGATCTACGAACTGGATTTTGCAACAAACAGGTTGACCGATCAGTTTAAAACTTCAGGTTTAAAAGGATTCGGGCTAGAGGGAATGAACAACGCCATCATCGCTGCGGGCGCTGTGCTTCAGTATTTAGAGTCTACAGAACACAAAGAATTAAAACATATTGCCTCCATATCCAGAATTGATGAAGATCAGTATGTGTGGCTGGATCGTTTTACCATCCGGAATCTTGAATTGGTCCGGGCTCAGCACGAAGGCGGGGTGCCACTGCTTCAGATTCTGGATCAGACCGTAACTCCCATGGGCGGGCGAATGCTTCGTCAGTGGATGGTGTTGCCATTAAGAAGTAAACCGGCGATCGAAGAACGATTACGGACCGTTCGCTTTTTTTATTCAGATCAGGACAGTGCAGAATTTGTTCGTGAACAATTCAGACAGGTCTCCGATCTGGAGCGACTCATTTCCAAGGTCTCCGCAGGACGCGTAAATCCGCGCGAGTTATTGCAACTCAGACGCTCGCTTGAAGCGATCGTTCCGGTTAAAGAATGGTTGAAGAAACAGACTAGCCTTGAGTTGAAATTGTTCTCTGAGCAAATTCATCCTTGTGAATCTCTACTGGAAAAAATCAACCGCGAACTTCGTGATGACGCTCCATTACTGATTAACCAGGGTGGCGTCATTAAAGAAGGTGTTAATGCAGAGCTGGATGAATTGCGCGCTATCGCATTCAGCGGAAAAGATTATTTACTCAATATTCAAAAGCGGGAGATTGAGCGAACCGGTATTCAGTCACTCAAAATATCCTATAACAAAGTCTTCGGATATTATCTTGAGGTCAGCAATGCAAATAAGGACAAGGTTCCGGCTGACTGGATTCGGAAGCAGACGCTGGTCAATGCAGAAAGATATATCACTGAAGAGCTGAAGATCTATGAAGAAAAGATTCTGAGCGCAGAAGAAAAATTAGTTGTAATTGAGCAAAGGCTTTTTCAGGAATTAGTACATACTGCCTCCGGGTTCACGTCGGAGATTCAGCAAAATGCCCGTATCATTGCGATTTTGGATTGTCTGTTATCGTTCGCTTCATCTGCTGTCGCAAACAAATATGTCCTGCCGGAAATCACAGAAGGAACATCATTAACCATCAAAGCGGGCCGTCATCCTGTTATTGAAAAACAATTAGGGCATGGAGAAAGTTACGTGCCTAACGACATATATCTGGATAATGAACAGCAGCAGATTCTGATTATTACCGGACCGAATATGGCGGGTAAATCTGCCCTGCTGCGTCAAACAGCACTTATTGTTTTAATGGCGCAGATGGGAAGTTTTGTTCCTGCGGAGCAGGCAAGCATTGGATTGGTTGATAAAGTTTTCACAAGAGTTGGTGCCAGCGATAATCTTTCCAAAGGCGAATCAACCTTTATGGTTGAGATGACCGAAACAGCCAGCATTCTTAATAATCTGAGTGATCGCAGTCTTGTATTGATGGATGAAATCGGTAGAGGAACCTCAACCTATGACGGTGTTTCCATTGCCTGGTCTATTGTGGAGTATCTTCACAATCATGCAGGGGTAAGAGCTAAAACTTTATTTGCAACACACTATCATGAATTGAATCAGCTTTCCGAAGATCTGGTTCGTGTGAAAAATTTTAATGTAAGTGTAAAAGAGGTGGGTGATAAAATTCTGTTTATGCGCACCCTTAAACCCGGTGGCAGTGCACACAGTTTTGGTATTCATGTCGCTCGGCTGGCCGGAATGCCCAACCGCATCGTTTTGCGTGCTGATGAAATATTAAAATTCCTTGAGAAGGATCGCCACAAAAATGAGCCCGCAAAAAGGCTGGCTGAACTTCCACCCTCTGTCCAGATGAATCTGTTTCAGGCTGATCCCAAACTCACCGAGCTCCGCGAATTGCTCTCCAAAATTGATATCAACACCATGAGTCCGGTTGAGGCTTTACTGAAGTTGAATGAGGTTTTGAAGGTGCTGGCCTCGACAAGCTCGGCCAGCTGAAAGAGCTTGGCCGGCTGACTGCGCTTGTCGAAGTCAGCTCACGCTGACTTTCAGTTTACTGCATCTTCACAAATTCATCATAAGTCTTGATCATCATCGGCTCAACCTTGTCTTTGGATAACAGCTTGTTGATTTTAGGAAGATGTTTGTCCTTAATCTTTTTGAATTCGGCTTTACCGGTATTGAATCTTGACTCAAGAGCTTCCAGATTGTCTATCTCTGATTTGGAAGGCTTATAGAAACTTGAGGCAACTTTGCTGTAAAGATCTGCCATTTTTTCGCGAAGCTGGGGTTCGGCGGCGCCTACATAATTATCGCCTTTCATAACAACTAAAGTCTCTTTAAGCTTTCCGGTCTCCGAAATAAATGGTGTAGCAACTTTAGAAGCAGCAGAACTCTGAGCTTTTACACCCTCTGCAACTTTTGTGAGTTCATCCATTTCAAAAACGAGATAAGCAAGTTCCTGATTCATCTTGTACAGCTTTTTCGTCAGCTCTTCGTTGGCTTTACGATCAGCAAGAGAGATGGTTGATTTCGGATCATACTCAATAACCAATTCAGTTTTGTAGGTGTCCTTACCTTTCTGAATTACTGCTTCGTATTTACCGGCCGGCACACGCGGTGAAGTAAATCCTCCGAATGTAAAAGTTTTTCCAACCGCAACTTTAGGCGGCTTGATGGTATAGTTCCATTCAACGATGTTGATTCCTTTACTCTTTCCGGGAGCAAGCTCTTGTAAAACATTACCCTCCATATCACGAATCTCCAGCGTCATCTTGCCGAGGTTGTGCTTGCGCTTCAGATGATACATGATTCTTGCGGCGCTTGTCGGATTGGCGCCAACAAATTGTGTTTCTGTTGCGGTTCCGCCAAATCCATTTGACTCTGAAATATAAGTGGGCCCGGTCTTGAAGAAATAAAGTTCCTGAGCCAGATTCTCAGCAGTAAGCTGACGAAGCGGGCTGATGTCGTCAATGATGATGACACCACGACCATGTGTACCTAAAACCAGATCATTGGTCTTTGCATGCAGATCAATAAAATGAACAGGCACAGAAGGCATGTTGTTAGTGAACTTCAGCCAGGTTTTTGCTCCATCAATTGTGATATATAATCCGTCCTCTGCACCGAGATATAAAATATTCTGGTTCTCATAATCTTCCTGAATATTCCGGACAAGTGATCCCAGATCAGGAGTAACAAGAGATTTCCAGGTCACACCATAATCAGTGGTCTTGTAAACATAAGGATTGAAATCACCTGTCATGTGTCCTTCAAAAGTGACATAGGCAGTACCCTTATCAAATACACTGGCCTCAATATGATGCACCAGTGTATTCTTAGGAACACCGGGAACATTGGCCACAACATTAGTCCATGTTTTTCCGCCATCACGGGTGATCTGAACATTGCCATCATCTGTTCCCGCCCAGATCACATTTTCATCAAGCGGTGATTCTGTAATGGTGAAAATGGTACAATGATTTTCTGCTCCTGAATTATCGCGTGACAATCCGCCTGAATCTTCCTGATTCATTTTCTTCGGATCATTTGTCGTGAGGTCCGGTGAAATTTTTACCCAGGTCTCTCCCATATCTTCAGAGCGGTGAACAAACTGGCTTCCCATATAAAAACGATCAGGCTGATGCTTGCTGACCGCCATTGGTGAGTTCCAGTTGAAACGAAGTTTAGGATCTCCCTTTGCGGCGAGTGGCTGAATGCTTTTCGCCTGATCTTTTTCAGGATCAAATCTCCACACATTTTCAGCACCCTGCATTTCAGAATAAATCAGTTTTTTCGTCGGATGACGCAATACTCTGTAACCGTCGCCTACACCGACACGCTTCCAGTCTGAAGCCTCAACACCGCCTGGAGACCGTGAAGGACCAACCCATGAACCATTATCCTGAAGTCCGCCGTAAACATTATATGGTTCATCATTATCTACACTGACCTGATAAAATTGTGAAACAGGAATGTTCTCAACCATTTCCATAGTTGTTCCTCCGTCCCATGAACGGTACACACCACCATCTGTTGCAGCATACATGCGATCAGAGTTATGGATGTCAAAAACAACATCATGAATATCTGAATGCATGAATCCCAGGTTTTTAAAAGTCTTTCCGCCATCGCGTGAAATACTTCCGCTTAATCCGGCTTTAACAACCACATCAGGATTTCTTGGGTCAACAGTGATGCGTGAAAAATAGAATGGTCTTACAACTATCTCAAAGTCATTATTGAGTTGCTTCCATGATGCGCCACTGTCATCACTGCGATAAAGTCCTTTGTCTTTATCCTGTTCAGATTCAATAACCGCATAAAGTGTGGAAGGCTGAGATGGCGCAACTGCAACTGCAATACGGCCAAGTTTTCCTTTAGGAAATCCATTGTGAATTTTGTTCCAGGTCTTGCCGCCATCGGTTGATTTAAACAAAGCGCTGTTTGCCCCTCCGGAATTGAATGACCACGGCGATCTTCTGAATTCCCAGAAGGCTGCATAAATAACTTCTGGATTGGTTGGATCCATCAACAGATCACTGCAGCCTGTCATTTTATCTACAAAAAGAATTTTATTCCAGGTTTGTCCGCCATCAGTGGTTTTATAAACACCCCGTTCGTCACTGTCACTCCACAACGCACCAAGTACTCCGGCATATACTTCATTGGGATTTTTGGGATTCACCTGAATCCCTGCAATACGCTCAGACTTTTCCAGACCCATTTTTTTCCAGGTCGTTCCACCATCACCGGAGCGATAAATTCCGTCTCCGAATGCTACGCTGTTACGGGTCCAGACTTCACCGGTTCCTGCCCAGACAACCTGGTCGGGATTTGAAGGATCAATTTCTACTGCACCAATTGACTGATTGTATTCATCAAAAATAGGATTGAAGGTTGCGCCGCCATTATTGGATTTCCAGACACCGCCACCGGCGGTTCCGATGTAGATGACACGATCATTGGCCGGGTGCAATTCAACATCCGTAATACGGCCGCTCATGAGAGCAGGACCAATATGTCGTGCCTTCATATCTCCAAAAAGTTCCTTGCCTTTCAGAACAGCATTCTGCGAATAGGAGAAATTAAAACCGGCGACAGCCAGAAACAACAGAAAAATTCTTTTCATAATTCAGATTAGGTGATTTGAGATTGAATTAAAAAAAGCCGGCCCCGGGAATTTTCCGGGGCCGGCAGAAAGATTAGTATTATTTATCTGAAGGAAGGGCAAAAATTGCCGGAGTCACTGTGGGATTTATCTCTACTGCAGTAGTGATAATAGACTGTGCCTGACCGGCACCTTTCATTCCCATCGTTGTGCTGAACGGAAAAAGTAATCCGTTAACTTCCTGATAGTCGCTCATTTTACTTTGCATTGTCATTCCTTTAGCCTGGCCTGACTTATTTTCACTTTCCATCATAACAGGAACAAAATCATTGGTATCAAAAAAGTAAAAAGCAACATTATCTTCAGGTTTTCCGTCAACCATCAGTGGCTTACGTGTCAGTTTGATTTTAAAACACTCCGTTCCTTCTACTGTTTCTTTCCCCAGCAATTCAACTTTATATCCTTTGGATTTGTAGTCTAAAAACGGATCAGGGAAATCACCCAATGTGGTCTTAAAATTTTCGGTTGACTCCGCATCACTTTTCTCTGCCTTCATAGTCATAAAATTGGTTGACCACAGATTCGTGCCATCAAAAACGCCCTGCTTTATTTCTTTTCCCTGAAAATTAATAACAGTCGCAGAGCGGCCGTCTTTCAATTGATAAATAGTCAGGGGGATATCCATTCCCATCTGGTTAACTTTTGCTGACATTTTAAGGCCGCTTAAAGCCCTCCACTTATCAACGCCGCCGGTATTTTCAAAATATTTTGCGAGGATTTCATCAGCTGTCTGAGCCTTGGCTCCGGCAGAGACAAAAACTAAAAGGGCTAAAACGAGCAACTTTTTCATGGCTATGGGATTGTTGGTTGTATTTGAGATTGTGAGTGGCTTTAAACGAAAAAAAAATTAAAAAGTTAGCGGGCTCATTTAAAAAGGACAAAATCGCTGTTTTTACCTTCCAGCGTTGGGTGTTGTTCAATTCCATGTAACCGGCGCGCCCAGTAAGGTATTCCTCTGGTATTATCAGCTATAACTTTATGTATTTCAGAAAGCGTAAGCAGTCCATCACCATTACTGTCGCTTTGTGATTGGTTTTGGATGGCCTTCAGGAAAAAATAAGTAAACAATCCATGCTTTTTATCATTATACCACGATGAAACCTCCGCACCTGAAGAGGATCCTAAGACACTGATTTTATCAGGTCGTGCAGCTGCCTGGGATTTGATGACAATAGGACTGATGTTTGAAAAAACTGTGGCCCCGGAAAAGCATGCATCCAGAACTACTGTAATTGATTTGGCAGGAAGTTTGCCAAGGTTTTTATAAAACACATTACTGTCAAATCCGCTGAACTCAACATAATTCGGATCACATTCAATCGGAACAAAATATCCTTTCTGGTCTTTGAGGCCGGGGGCACCATGGCCGCTGTAAAAAACAAAAACATCTGAAACATCCTGCATAACTGTGTTGAAGAGCCTGCCTTTTTCATTTGAATCTGTTCCGAACAGCATTTCAAAATCTCCTTTTGTGGCATTTTCGTAATACAGGATGTTTCCCTCCTGAAATCCGAGGGAATTAATCAGGTATTTTTTCATTACCCGTGCATCATTAATTGCAAAGTCAACAGGCTTTGTTTTAGAGTAATCCCTGTTTCCAATTACAACTGCTATGGCGTCGGGTCTGCTGATTTTCCCCGCCGGAATATTTGTTTCCAGATCTGAAGCCGATGTTACATTGTTATTTGTTAGCGGAGTGGATTGAACCGCCCCGGACTTTTGAGGGGCAAGCGTAGGGATTTCTGCTTTCTCCTGTACGGCAGCCGATTGATTAAATGAATTTGTGCTTAATCGATCAGTCATTAAAGTTTGGTAACTTTTTGATGATCGCCCTGAACTGCCGGGTACAACAAAAATATCCTCGCTTATAGCAGGGTTTACTTTTATTTTATTTTTTATGGTTTGTGAAAAAACCTGTCCCTGCCCGGTTGTAATACTGGTGATGGTTAGAGGAAACAGGATTCCGTCGATCTCCTGATAATTACTCATTTTATATTGATTGTTCATCTTGTCTTTCCCCATATCAAATTGGCTCTCCGTCATTACCGGAAGGAATTCTCTTGTATCAAAATAGTATAAGGTGGTGTTTTCTTCATATTTACCGTTAATCATCAGGGGATTCCGCAGCAATTTTATTTTATAACATTCTCTTCCCTCGACTACTGCTTTACCGAGCAGTTCAATCCTGTATCCTTTTGATCCATAGTCTAAAAATGGATCAGGAAAATCACCCACTGTGCCCTTAATTTTTTCTGAGGTAGCCTCATCACTTTTTTTCCATTTCATCGTAGGATTATTAGTCCACTGATCAATGCCATCAAAAATTGTTTTTATTTCGATTCCGTTAAGCTTTACCAA
>JBMTCO010000003.1:0-78533 GCA_049430945.1 Cyclobacteriaceae bacterium | reverse complement strand
AAACGACTTTACCATTGTGCAGGAAGAAACATTTGCTCCGATACTTTATCTGATTCGATATAAAAATCTTGATGAGGCCATTGCAATTCAAAACGGTGTCCGCCAGGGATTATCTTCGGCCATTATGACCCGTAATATGAATGAGATGGAGTTATTTTTATCCTGCGGAGGATCAGATTGCGGAATTGCAAATGTGAATATAGGAACCTCCGGCGCGGAGATTGGCGGGGCCTTCGGAGGTGAGAAGGAAACAGGAGGCGGCAGAGAATCGGGTTCTGATTCATGGAAGGTTTATATGAGAAGGCAGACCAATACAATCAATTACGGGAATACCCTTCCACTTGCTCAGGGGATTACCTTTGATGTTTGACCGGAAATACTTTTAAATAACCTATATGGCTGGAAAAAAATTCAAGCTGGTGATGCTGGTAGACGACAGTGAGATTGATAATCTGATTAACCAGAAAATGATTGAAGCGGCAGATATTGCCGAGCTTATTTTCACACACACGGGAGCAAAAAGTGCCATTGAATTTCTCAGGAACATTGAAAAACTGCCAGACCCTGATTCTGTTATTCCCGATGTCATATTTCTGGATATAGATATGCCTTTAATGGATGGATTTCAGTTTCTGGATGAATTTCAAAAACTGACTGACCGGACGAAGAAAAAAATAAAGATTGTGATGCTGACCTCTTCTGTCAACCCACAGGATTATACTCAGTCAAAAAAGTACGGAACTGTTCAGTTATTTTTAAACAAGCCACTCAATCATCAGAGTATTACTCAGATGGAGCTGTAATTATCAACAGCCGTAAGTTTTCCGATCAGTGGTTCATCCAGCCTTACAAAACTGGTAGGGGAGAACCAAGGGCTTTGCGGGACAAAACGTAGTTTGTCAGCGATTGCAGTGATTTTCTTTTGTTTTTCCTTCCGTGTACCGCTTAAGGCCGATTTCATTAACTTGATAAAAAGAATGATGTTTTCACAGGACTCCTTATTCTGCGATCGTACCTGTCGTTGAATTGAATTTGAGAGTTGATTAAAAAGATCACCGTCGTTCATCAGGCAGTATTGCAGTGCCAGTAAAACCTTCACTTCCATATAGACGAAAGGAAACGCTTTCAGGCTTACATCATTAAGGAGATTATTCAAAATTCTTGCTGCCTCATCGTACTTTCCGACATAATAATTCGAAATGGAACGATAAACCTGGAATATGGTATAGCAGGGGATATCGCCGTAATCAAGTTCCAGATCTCTGAATAGATTTTCATTCTCCGCATAGAGTTCGGCTTCCAGTCCTAGTCTCAGTGCCCGTGTAAGTTTTGAAATCAGGAACTGTGGGGAGAATGTGAACTGGCTGTAGTTCATCAGCAGATTGGAAGCTGCATCATTGATTTCTTCGTAAAATTTTTCAGCCTGTTTAAATACTCGGTAATGATTATAGTACTCTAGCTTCAAAAATGAGAACACCAGGTTCAGGTGGTAGTAGAGCGGGTCCATTGGATAGGACTCAAAGATTTTATTTACCTGGATGAAAATATCCTCCGGGGCCTCAAGGTCATCGTTTTGATTGTCATCTCCCTCCACGAATAACTGATGAAACAGACTCATGCATGAATAAAAGATATAGAGCCTGTGTGATTGATAAAGCCTTGATACATTCCTCATTTCACGAAGCTGCAGTGTCAGTCCAAGTCTTTCATTTTCTGAAGCGCTGAAATAAAAAGCGCCGAATTTTTTAAAGTATTCAGCAAGGACGTGCTCTGCTTTATCTATTGCCAGGGTATAGGCAACATGCCGGTTATAAAGTTGTGAGTAATGAAATTGTTCCGAGGAATTGATGTGCAGCTTTTTGAGATACTTGTATACAACAGTCAGTTCACTCGCCAGATCATAGTGAATGAGTTCTTTTTCAATTTTTTTAAGTGTGGCGATGCTGATGGTTCTTTTCTTTGTGAAAACCACTTCGTTGATGTTGGCCAGTTTTTTGAGGATGTCAGTTCTTGGGCTCTCCATCTGTTGTAATAGATGTTCCTCAATCTTCTGGTTCAGTCTGGACCGCAACGTGTAGTAGGCGTTGGCATTTACATCCAGCTCTACCATTATTTTGCTGTCCGGCAGGTTGTGATCTCTAAGTGATTTCATCAGGCCTGCGGATTTGTCGGCACCGCTGCTGATAAGGGCATCATAAATGGCCTGAAAATCTGATTCAGAAAGCTGTCTGATTATGTTCTTAAGTTTGGCCATGGTCCTTCAATTTAGGAACTTTCATAAATTCAGTCAGGTGCCTTGTGTCAGGGTCTCTAATATGATGATTTTTAGTAAATTTCAGAAGGAGCGGCCAATTACGGCTTCAGGACCACCCGATGAAAAGTATCGTTATAGCAGGTACGGAGATAAAACCCGGAGAATCCCGTGAAATCAATATTAATATTGCCAGGTTGCCTTCTCATACTGTCATTGACACACCGGTGTATGTAAGAAGAGCTCCTGAGGATGGACCTGTTCTGGCACTGATGG
Source organism: Cyclobacteriaceae bacterium (assembly GCA_049430945.1). GTDB lineage: Bacteria > Bacteroidota > Bacteroidia > Cytophagales > Cyclobacteriaceae > ELB16-189. Next base: position 76,006 of record JBMTCO010000003.1, on the reverse strand, counting down.
CAGGCATGCATGGAGATGAAATCAACGGAATGGAGATTGTGAGAAGAATTCTGGATTCAGGATTTAATAAAACACTTCGTGGTACAGTCATATGCATTCCGGTGATCAATATCTATGGATTTTTAAACTATTCAAGAGAAGTTCCGGATGGAAAGGATATCAATAGATCCTTTCCGGGATCAAAAAAAGGCTCACTTGCTTCAAGGGTTGCCTGGCATATGACACATGAGATTATCCCCAATATTGATTTCGGGGTGGATTATCATACCGGCGGAGCAATGCGTACCAATTATCCCCAGGTGCGTTGTATGCTTTCTGATTCTTTGAACTCTGATCTTGCAAAGGCATTTAATGCACCCTTCACAATCGATTCAGGTTTTCGTCCTCATTCCTTAAGGCAGACTGCTGCTAAAAAAGGAAAGCACATCATTGTTTATGAGGGTGGTGAATCCGTTCGGTTTGATCAGTATGCCATTGAAGAGGGAATCAATGGTACGCTCAGACTCATGAAATATTTGAAAATGATTGACTGGGCACCTGAGCCTGCGGAAATGAATCGCGTGATATGGAGTTCATCCTGGGTACGTGCGCGGCATGCCGGACTTTTTCAGGTGATGATTCAATGTGGTGATTACGTTGAAAAGGATCAGTTGATTGGTACAATAACGGATCCATTCGGAGAATTTAAAGGGCCTGTCCATTCCGCTGCCACAGGTTATGTGATAGGGCTGAACAACAATCCTGTGGTTAACGCAGGAGATGCACTATTGCATATCGGAACAGATAATATGTGCAGAATAAGCAATCCTTCTGAAGACTGATATCAGAAAGTTGGACAGGGGATAATCAGTTTATCCTTCGTAGGTTTCCGGGGGTTACGGATCGGCCATGAATACACCATGCTTATTTCATGAGCGCCGCCTGAAGAAGGGCCGAGTTGTGAAATCGTATAATCATAGCTGTATCCGATGTTGAGAACATCGTTCAGATTTTTACCACTTTTTTTCACAAGCCCAACAGATAAGACAAGTGATTCGTTGTTAATGAGTCCATTCACTTTTTTAAAAGGTACACCTCGATACCACATGCCAAGTACAAGCGGCTCAAGGGTCAGATAAAGCCCCAGATCCATTTGATCAAACTGACCCTGATGGCGGTATTGTATGGCAGGCGCCAGCGAGCGTTCCTGGCTTTTAAAGGTGTAACCCTGTCCCATGGTGCCCGGTTTCAGGAAAAATTTCCACCCTGAGTGCACAGAAAATTTTGTTGGTAATCTGTCATCACTTCCCGCGAGTGACTGATCCGGCCTGGTAAGGTGACTACCGGCCACTCCCAGCCATGCATGGGTCGAATAAAATAATCCTCCGAATGAAATATCCGGGTAAAATATTGTGGGGCCGGCGCCAAGGTTTTCGCCGGTAGGTCTGATGTTGCCGGTGACCGGATCGATCTGGTCACCGAAAATCAGCTTATTGTAATTGATGGACCTTGAATTCAAGGCCAGCTGAACGCCCGGCCTGAATGAAATTTTCTTTGTGAGCTGAAGCTGATAGGCATACTGCAGACCGACAGATGTGTTTTGCAGTCCCAGTGCACTTGCCATATCGCGGGACATTATAATACCCACACCGCTGTTGTAATCTTCAAGATAAAAATCAGCGAAAGCTGAAAATGTTATGAAATTGGCATCAATCGAAGGCCATTGATTGCGGTAATTAAGCCCAATTCGTCCCTGCTGGGAAGATCCGGCAAAAGCAGGATTCAGATAAAGCGGGGCTGCATAAAACTGGGAATATTGTGGATCCTGGGCATTCCCTGATTCCGGTAATGAAAAAAGGAAAACACCCGTAAGGGCAATTCCTGTTAATGATTTGAACCAATTGTTCCCTAACATCGGACGCAATTTACATTGTTTCACGTTGAGGTGTAGTCTTTGTTGACTGAGAAGGATTATTCAGACGCCCGTTTTAGTGTATTTTGCAGGTTGTTTATACCTGTAAATACAAAACGTCCGTTTAAGAATAGTCTTATACATCAGGAAAAAAGTATGAGGATAATTGTCCTTTTTATAGCTCTGGCCCTTTTCTCACCTTTTTTGGGCAGTGCCCAGCCTGCAGGGTATGATTTGGGGAAGGGTACTTTCAACTGGTATTTTGGAAATTCTGCAAACAATATCAGGTTTGGCAGAACCAATACAACAGCAGAATTAAAAACAGGAAAATTTCTGCCCTTTACAAGTGGTCCTTCTGCCACTGTTTCAGATCCGAAGAACGGAGATTTGTTATTCTATACAGATGGTCAGCGTGTAATTGATGCCACGGACAGACTGATGCCCGGCGGCACCGGACTCAGTGCTTCTGCCTCAGGAAATCAGACCGTTGCCGTATGTCCCGTGCCGGGTCAGCCTGAAAAGTATTTTATTTTAACCAATTCGGCATCGGGTACTGCGACAGGAAATGTACAGATCACTGTGGTGGACATGAGTCTCTTTGGGAATGGTGCAAGTCCTTCTCCTCCTCTTGGAGAAGTTGATGGGACTTTTAAAAATGCGGATGTTATTTCCGGGGTTTCAGAGGCCATGACAGTTATTCCGCATGCAAACGGAATTGATTACTGGCTTATCACACAAACACCGGATCTGAATAATAGGCCACTTTATAATTCAACTCTAATTTCTGCTGCCTCATATACATCACGCACCTTTTTGACCACACAGAGTGCTTTTGCTCTGCCTTCAAGAGCTTCTCATTTTGCCTATCATAAAAAATCAGGTTTGCTGGCAGTTGCATTTTCAAACAGACAGACGGATGCCATTGTCCTTGAATTTGATTCGGCTACCGGTGGCTTTAATTTTCAAAATGAGTTTTTGTTTAACTCTGCAGTAATAAGCAATAATGATCAGGCAATTTATGACATAGAGTGGTCTCCCCGAGGTGATTACCTGTATTTTACTGTGCATGGTGATGATGTTGCTGTTCCAGGTAATCTTTTCCAATGGGATAGAAGAAATTCAACGATTTCTCTTGCGCAGGTAATTCCTTCAACCGTAACAAGGAGTTACGGATTACAGCGTGCACCTGATGGGTTTATCTACCATCTCTATGAAGCAGGTGGTGTTACAAGGGTAGGAAGAATTGAGGTCCCTGATACTGTTGCCTCTGCCTCGAAATATATACCCGATGTATTCGGGGGTATTAACTGGAATGCAAAGCAGTTCCCGGCGGTTCTTCCTGAATCCGGTGATCTTTCGGTTTCATTCAGTTTTTACGGCACGTGTCAAAATAATTCAACAGTATTTTTCCCTGCTGTTTCACCCGCTGCAGATTCCCTGGTCTGGGAGTTTGGCTCAGGTGAAGTTTCAAGAACCTGGAGCCCGGTTTTTACATTTGAATCAGGTACTCCTGCAACAGCAAAACTTACTGCCTATCTCAACCATCAGCAGAAGGAAGTGACCATACCGGTCAATATTCAGTCCTTTCAGCTTTCTATTCAGGCACCAAGTGATACAACGGCGTGCAGAAGTGAGTTTCCTCCACCACGTGGTGTAGCCACTGAGGCTAACCGCTTCAGGGTAATCGCTCAGATTTCAGGAGGGAGTGCCTCTGTTCTCTGGTCTAATGGGCAGACCGGAAATATACTCAAGCCCGATTCAGCAGGCTATTATTATGCAATTGCCACTGATGGCAGCGGTTGCTCTGCATACGCAGGAGTGACAGTCAAAGAATATGGTGCTTCTGACAGAAGATCTAACCTCTGGTATTTTGGTGATAAGGCCGGAATAGATTTTACCACAGGGCAGGTACTGGATAACAGTGCGATGACTGCCCCTGAAGGTTGTGCTGTAATTGGTGATCAAAATGGCAAGTTGATTTTTTATACTGATGGAGATAAAGTTTACAACAGGGACCATGTTGTTATTGCCACGGGGATAGGGGGCAGTCCGAATTCCACGCAGAGTGCTCTGATCATCCAGGTTCCTGGCGATGAGAGTCTTTATTATATTTTTACCACCCAGGCGAATGCGTTCGGCTCGGATTACACAGTGTACTACTCACTGTTTGATCTTAAATTGAATAACGGACTTGGAGCAGTTGTTCAGTCCAGGGTGCCGCTGTTTGCGAGAAGTACGGAGCGCATCACGGCGCAATCTGGCTGGCTGATTACACATGAGTTTGGAAACAATGCATTCAGATCTTACCGAATCACTGCTGAGGGAATAGGAAATCCTGTAATAAGCACCATAGGCTCAGAGCATTTGTATTCAGATCCGGCTTCTGCTGAAGGCTATATGAAGGTTGGGCCAAGAAATAATCTTGTGGTTCCTTTGAAAACTGCATCAGGAAATTTCCTTGAGGTTTTCCATTTTCTCGATTCTCTTGGAACTGTTATAGACTACAGAAAAGTTGACCTGGCTGAAACATCAGGACAGGTTTATGGAATTGAGTTTTCCGGATTGAAAATATTTGCAAGTTTAACAGGATCGCCCTCTAAAATTGCTGAGTATTATTTCGATGATCAGGATCAGTTGGTTTTTGTTCAGAAAGTCTCTAATCCGGGAAAGATCGGTGCATTACAAGTAGCACCGGATGGACTTATTTACATAGCAATTGAAGGAAGCAGCAGTCTTGGCAGTATTGGTCCGGGTGATGAAGATATTGATCCATCCACTTTTAATTTCAATTATCGCCCGCTTGCTCCTGGCACCACAAGTTTGCTTGGACTTCCGAATTATATTAATCAGTTCGGGACCGGATTTTTTCAGCCTGGCATAGCATACAATGGTATTTGCAAGGGCACACCTACCAGTTTTGAAGGAACTCCTACTGACAGAATTGATCAGTTTACTTGGTCATTTGGTGACGGAGCGGGTAGCACGCAGCAGAACGTACAGCATTTGTTTGCCCAATCAGGTTTTTACAACGTCTCTATGAATCTTAAAAATCGATGCGGACTAGATACAACCATTGTGGAGCGCGTACCAATTTTTGATCCGCCTGCGAGGCCTTCCCTGCCTGGTTCAGCAGTTCTTTGTACCGATAATGTTACACTGGATGTCGGGCAGAATGGTTTAAATTATTTCTGGACCACCGGTGCAGACACCAGGCAGATTGTTGCCGAAACTGAAGGCAGCTATGGCGTGCTTGTCGTTGATCCTGTTTCCGGTTGCCGAAATCAGGCCATTACCATTGTGGTGGACAACCGGCCTGATTTCAATCTTGGCAGTGATGTTACCCTGTGTGAAGGCAGGTTGGGTAGAGTTCTTGATGCTCAAAATCCCGGAGCAACTATTCAATGGACATTAAATGGATCTAACTTCTCTACTTCACGTCGTATCCAGCCGGATACAAATGTACCCGGAGTTTATGTTTATGGTCTGAGAGTAACAGATCCAATTACGACCTGTGTTGCCGAGGATCAGGTAGTCTTTAATATTAAGCAGGCTCCCGTGTTTCAACTTACCCCAACAGATATAGATAATTGCAGCACTCCAAACGGAGAGATTAAAATAAGTATAAGTGCACCGGCAGATAATACCTTCAGTTACTTTTTGACAGGTGGTTCCGGCACTAATATTTCTGAAATTTCAAAAAAACCTGCTGTTGATATTATAATTGGCTCCTTAAATTCCGGATCTTATTCTGTTATTGTAGGTGATGAAATAACAGGATGTTCAAGTTCAAAAAGTGTAGGGATATCAGTTAAGAATGCAGACTTTACAGTTGCCAATGCTGCTTCCTGTGCTCCGGTACAATTGAGTGTTGTTGCTTCCGGTGTAGCGCCGCCGTTCAGATTAAGACTGACCGAGGCATCAGGAGCTTTTGAAGAATCTTTAATTACCGGACCTGTTCAGCCTTCCTATTTATCGCCTGCTGTCGGGCCCGGGATATATACTGCGGAGATTGAAATCGGGACAGCGCCTGCCTCCTGTAAACTGACAGAGAATAATATTACTGTAACGGCACTGCCGGATATCTCAGGTACGATTACATCGTCGGGGTGTTCACAGCCCAACGTGTCATTCACGTCTCTAAACCCTGCTTCAGGAGTAGCATTTTCATGGACCGGACCTGGCAGTATTCTCAGTCCGGGAACTGCCTCTACCAATGTGACTCCGCCGGGTACAGGTACCTTTACTTACACAGTATCAGTATCGGCTGCTAATTTTTGTCCTGCCGAATTTACCATTCCTGTGACAGTAGAATCAGTTACACCCCAGGTTACTTCCACAGATCCATGTCAGGATCAGGTGAGCCTTGTTGGCTTAGCGGGAGGTACTCCGGCAAGCGGATTCACATATTTATGGTATCAGACTTCCTCCGGCATTCCTCTCGATTTAAGTGGTTTTGTTGGTTTAGGCCAGAGATATGATCTTACGCCGGCCGACAATGGGTTACCCTTCCGCTTTGTTGCTCTCAGCAGTGTTACGGGTTGTACCTATGAAAGTTCACCATTTATTGCACAGGTGATCGGAACGGTGGATGCTTCCCTTACTTCCACACCGGCTTGTCAGGATAATCAACCGGTAACTTTTGAAGCTGAGTCAGGGATGAGTGGTGTCAGTTATCAGTGGTTTTTCAATGACCTCGCGATTCCCGGCGCACTTGATACTATCATGCGGAGACCTGAGGGAATCTATAAAGTTGTGGTCTCCAAATCGGCCTGCTCTGCTTCTGCCACACTTGAAATGGTTCGCGGGCCTTTACCCGAAGGTAAGCTTACGCCTACAGTGGTGATTTGCAATGATCCTGAAAACACGGATCCGCTCACAAATCAGGTTATCCTGTCCCCCGGTGTATTTGAAGCATATGAATGGAACAAGAATGGTCTGTCGCTTGGAATTACGGATCCTGAGCTTACGGCTGACAGTGAAGGTATCTACGAAGTTCTGCTGACCAATTCTTTTCAGTGTGTTGCGGCAGATCGTACGGAAGTTCTGAATGACTGTATCCCGAAAATTGAAGCTCCGACTGTTTTCAGACCGGGAAGTTCAATTGAATTGAATAAAGATTTTCTGATTTATTCCTTATACATAACCGACCAGTTCCGGGTGTTCATTTATAACCGATGGGGAGAACTGGTGTTTCAATCTTCTGATCCTGATTTCAGGTGGAATGGAGGTTATGAGAATGATCCATCTCGTCCTATGCCCGGTGGCACGTATGCGTGGGTGGTGCAGTATGTGAGTTCATTCCGCCCCACTCAGGGCATTCTGGAAAAACGCGGTGGTGTAATGTTACTCCGGTAATTTTCTCAAAGCGGAATATTACCGTGTTTTTTTCTGGGCAGTTTATCCACTTTGTTTTCTAGCATTGAAAAACCTTTTATTAATTTTTCCCTTGTTTGCCGTGGAAAAATAACTTCATCGACAAAGCCCCGTTCTGCCGCCAGATATGGATTGGCAAACCGGTCAGTGTACTCTTTAACTTTTTCCTGAAGCTTTGCCTCCGGATCAGGAGCTTCTGTAATTTCTTTTCTGAAAATAATTTCGGCTGCTCCTTTTGCACCCATTACTGCGATCTCTGCTGTAGGCCAGGCGAAGTTCAGATCTGCCCCGATGTGTTTTGAATTCATCACATCATATGCCCCGCCGTAGGCCTTTCTTGTTATTACGGTGATTCTGGGAACAGTTGCTTCAGCGAATGCAAATAAAAGTTTTGCTCCATGGGTGATGATTCCGTTCCATTCCTGATCAGTACCCGGTAAAAAACCAGGCACATCTTCAAGAACTAGCAGGGGGATGTTGAAACAGTCGCAAAACCGGACGAAGCGTGCACCTTTCACACTTGCGTGAATATCCAGAACTCCTGCAAGTGCTGAAGGTTGGTTTGCAACTATACCGATTGATCTTCCTGCCAGTCGTCCAAAACCAACGATCAGGTTCTCAGCATAATTTTTATGAACCTCAAAAAAATCATCGTCAAGAACATTGCTGATTACCCGGTGCATATCATATGGATGATTCGGGTTTTCAGGAATAATTGAATCCAGTGCAGGACGATTTTCATCTGAAAAATTATATTCAATTGTCGGAGCAGGTTCTTCGCAATTCTGAGGCAGAAAGGTCAAAAGTTTTCTGATCTGACGAATACATTCTGCCTCGTTGGGAGCGGCGAAGTGTGCCACTCCGCTTTTAGTGCTGTGTGTAGAGGCGCCTCCAAGTTCTTCAGAGGTTACATTTTCATGTGTAACGGTTTTAACCACATTAGGCCCGGTGACAAACATAAAGGACGTTTCCTCTACCATAAAAATGAAGTCTGTTATGGCAGGAGAATAAACGGCACCACCTGCACATGGCCCCATAATTGCAGAGATTTGGGGAATTACTCCGGAGGCTCTTGTATTGCGATAAAAAATATCAGCATAGCCTCCAAGTGAAACCACTCCCTCCTGAATTCGGGCTCCGCCCGAGTCATTAAGTCCGATTACCGGTGCGCCATTTTTCATGGCCATATCCAGAAGTTTAACAATTTTTTCAGCATGTGTTTCTGAAAGGGATCCACCGAAAACAGTGAAATCCTGAGAGTATACAAACACCAGCCTTCCGTCGATTGTTCCGTACCCTGTCACCACTCCGTCACCCGGGTATTTTTCTTTATCCAGTCCGAAATCTTTGCCTCGGTGCGAAACAAACTTTCCCTGTTCTTCAAATGACCCCGGGTCAAGCAGCAATTCGATTCTCTCCCTGGCTGTGAGTTTTCTTTTTGCATGTTGTTGTTCAATTCTCTTCTCACCGCCGCCCTGACTTGCCAGTTTATTTAAATGTTCAAGATGATTGAATTTTTTGCTGATTCCGGGTGATAGTGAATCCATAAAATGTCAAAGGTTAGCAGGTAAAGATAACTGAATTAATTCCAGCCTTTATCTTTGAACACACTATGAACAGACGTGTTTCTATACTGGATCTTGGCACCAATACCTTTCATTTGCTTGTAACTGAAGGTAACAGGGTACTTCATGAAGAACGCCGGCCTGTCCGTATTGGAATGGGCGGTATAAACAATAATATGATTACTGCGGAGGGGCTTGACCGTGCCCTTGCCTGTCTTAAGGATTACAAAAAGAAGTCTGATTTATTTGGGGTGGCAGGCATTTATGCCATTGGGACCAGCGCATTTCGAGGTGCACTTAATTCCGGACAGGTTGTTGAAGCTATCCTATCGGCAACCGGAATAGAGGTCAGGATTATTTCCGGTGAACTGGAGGCGGAACTGATATACGACGGCATAAGGTCAGGGCTTGGCTCTCTGGAAGAAGTCTCCATGATGGTCGATATCGGAGGAGGTAGTGTGGAGTTTATTATTGCAGGCAAATCGGGAATAATCCGCAGAATCAGTCTTGAAACCGGTGGTCAGCGGTTAATGGAGCTTTTCCAGAAAAATGATCCGATTCTTTCTGAAGAAATTACTGCAGTTGAAAATCATTTGGAGAAAAATCTTGTTGAGGTTTTCAATGCCATTGATTTATACCATCCGGAAACGCTTATAGGTTCATCCGGCAGTTTTGACACGCTCAGTGAAATATGGTGTCGGAAAAAGAATATCAGTTATGAGCCCGGACCAGAAACTCCGCTTACGGTTGATGGATTTTATGAGATTGCCGGTGAACTGTTAAGTCTTGACAGAGCCGGACGCATGGCTATTCCCGGGATGATTGAATTAAGAGTTGACATGATTGTGGTTGGCTGTATTGTTATACGCTTCCTGCTACAGAAGGCACAGTTCAAAAGACTCAGGGTTTCAGGGTATTCCCTTAAAGAGGGTGTACGCTGGCGGGTGATGTCAGGACTTTCCCTTTAAAACCAGGAAGTAAGACTTGCTGTGAGCACAAGTTCTTTATCTGATTTGCCATTTCGTTGTGTATAGATTTTTTCAGTCGCCCTGAAAAATCTGTTGTCAATCCGCAAAAGTGTAGTCTTTCCGACATTGAGATTTAGGCAGACTCCGGCGCTGAATACTTCGAAAGGTGAATCCGGAATCTGGATCATGACTTTTTGGGGATCACTGAAATATTCAACTCTGCCACTTAATGAAATAAAATTATTAATCTGTCTTTTGCCCATTGCATTGAACTGCCACCAGGGTGAGGTGTTTTCATTTTCCCGTTTCTGAAAGCCGATATAGCCGCCAACTGCTGCATCCCATAATTTCTGATTTGATATTTTTAAATAGAGATCGTTAAAAATTCTCATACGGAAGTCTTGGTTGATTTCGGATCGCTCATCTCCCAGGTAGGTGTTCCAGGTGATATTGGAAAATTTTCCTGTTTTCACAGAGAGACTGGTTCCGGCCGCTTTTTTAAAATTCAAATCAGTTATTTGTTGCCAGCCGTTAAGTTTCATGATCATTAAACTCCAGGATTCATTCGGCTTTATAGTAAGCCTTATTCCGCTTAGAAAATATGGGGAATACTCCGAGGCAATAGATCTTGAATAGAGCAGCTGATCCCTGGAAACGGAACTTTCACTTGAGTATGGTGAGTCCAGTATTCCTCCGTCCAGCCAGATATTAAGCTTATCTGATAGTTTAAGTCCTGCATTGGCTTCAAAAATGTATTTATTGAATTCTTTTTCAGCGGCATAACTCCGTCTCATGTATGAACCCATTGCCGGCACCAGATTAAGGCGAAAGCGTTTACCCCGCCAGCGCGTTTCCAGAAACGCCAGATTGATATTTGCCTCATTATTTCCGGAGGATGAAACAATATACGGCCTGTCAATTTTTTTTGCCGAGTACAGGCTGCTTCCAAAGTAAGAGTCAATGTATCCTCCTATTTTAAGTCTTCCTTCACTTAATGAGTCATTTCCTGCTATGGAACCTGAGCTCAGGCCAAGACTAAGTATCAACGCTGCAAACATGGGGTAAATCTTTGGTTAAGAAAGGTCAGAGCCCATTGATCACTTTATCTTTCGGAAACTTTATATCATACCTGAAGGTCAGGGATTTATTTTCAGACGGGTTAACATTGAGTGACCACTTTAGTTTTCCGGTTTGTTTATCCCAGTTTGCTCCCGGGGCATCAACGCCTGAAATTTCAATCATGCTGTTTACGGAAACAGGAACCTGGTCTTCAACTGAAATCTTTATAGGTTCATTTTTATTATTTCTGATTTTTACGGTCCAGGCTGCTGTTTCACGCTGATGGGTACCAATCAGTTTTCGTGAGCTTAATTCTCTTGACTTTTCTCGTGTAATTACAATGCGGGGATCGCGGCCAAGTGATAATGCGATAGTGTCCTTAACCTGATTTGGGTCAATAAAAGTCTGTCCTACATAGGTGCCTTCAAAGAAAATATTCGCATTTCCCGGCAGCAGGCTTAAATCTTCCCAGCCGGTTACATAGGCCATCAGAAAGGCATTTTTATCAAGTTTTGGAACAGCAGAATAATCATACTGCGCATTAAGTGCTGAATGCTGAATATCCATGATAACCGGCTTGGGGCCGGATGGAATTGACTGGGGAGTTGCGATACTGAATTCAGCATTTAATCCTGCCTGAACAAGTGAAACAGAGCTCGCCAGTGATCCTGCATCCTCCTGGCTAACCCTGGCCTCCATTGCTACCTGTGGCGCTGCCATCATTAATTCTCTATTGCGACCTTTATGGTTTTGAATGATGATGGGTTGCTGAATATCCAGATTCCACTGATACAATTCAGGTTTTGTTCCGCTGAGGTTGGGGTTTGCAGTTGATAAAGAGACTTTTACATCATTCCAGTTCTCACCGGTGGACTGCATAACCTGTGCTCTGTAAATAATTGTAACGGGTGCATTGGTGCCTGATGCCCGAAGGTCGTAAATAGGCGTCCATCCTGCATTTGATACTACATACTTGACTTCCAGGTTGACAGGTGTACTTTTTTCTGCCTGTATGGAGACAATTATTTCACCGGTGTTGCCGGTGAGCAGTTCATTTTGTTCGGCAATCTGTCTGTTTAATCTTGATATTTTCTCATTCCAGCCTTTTATTTGATCTGCTGCTTTTGACTTGCCACTCAGAATTTCGGTCATCCGGTTTCTGTAGTATTCGGACATGAGCTTGAGCTCATTAACAGTCAGGTTTTGGGTATTTCCTGATATTTTCTGGTTGGCAATCAGAAGTTGCTCCTCTTTTTCAAGGACTTCTTTTTTATTCATTTCCTGTTGCAGCTGTTTCTGATACCAGACAAGTGAGTCAAGCAGTTTTCTCAAAGCCACCGGCCTGTTAAAATCACTAATGAAATTCCGGCGGTGGCTTACACCAAGAATTGTAAAGGATCCTTTTCCTGAAACCTGAATACTCTGAGGATCCAGAGCGGCAGACAGGCCGGATAACACAAGCCCGTAACGACCTGCTTCTGCAGTGGTGGCAACTGTTCTGGTTACCTGTACTTTATCCAGAAAAACAGTGACAGCGACCGCTTTGCTATCAAGATATTTTTCAGTCTGGCTAAATGAGGCTTGAAAGTAAAAGGCAAAAAGGACAACAAATATTTTTTTCATTGAGAAGGATATTTTCCGGTTCGTTACAAAAACCGAACCAGAAGCAATTTCATCAATTTTAGGCATTCTCAAATCGCAGGGAAATTGATTTACTCCGGAAAACTTTAGTTTTGTGTACTTGTTTCCCCTAAAAATTTGCAATGGCTGATCAGATTTTTTCCTATTCCCGACTAAGATCATTTTCTAAGGCTGTTTTTACATCAATTGGTTGCCCTGAGGAGCAGGCTGATCTGGCAGCTGAAGTTCTGGTCAGGGCTGATCTAAGAGGAATAGATTCTCATGGTGTGGCCAGATTAAGTGGTTATGTCAGGCTTTGGGAGGCAGGGAGGATTAACCATAATCCACAAATCCGGATTGTGCATGAAACACCCAGTACGGCAGTAGTTGATGGTGATTCAGGTTTGGGGCTGGTGATTGCGCCATTTGCAATGAAGGTGGCAATTGAGAAAGCAAAACTTGCAGGCACAGGTTGGGTTTCAGTGCGCAACTCAAATCATTTTGGAATTGCCGGACATCATGCGATGATGGCTCTTGAGCATGATATGATTGGAATGTCTATGACCAATGCAAGTCCGCTGGTTGCACCGGTATTTTCTACTGAACGTCTTTTGGGTACTAATCCGATTTGTGTGGCTATACCGGCCGGAGATCAACCTCCTTTTGTTGCAGACTTTGCCACTACAACTGCTGCAAATGGCAAACTTGAAATTCTTCAAAGAAAAGACAAGGATGCTCCGGAAGGATGGATTCAGACTTCGGACGGATCTGTTTCGACCAATCCGAATGAATTAAAAAACGGCGGTGCACTGATACCGCTTGGCAGCGATCGCGACCACGGAAGTCATAAGGGCTACTGCCTGGGTGCGTGGGTGGATATTTTTTCCGCTGTCCTTTCCGGTGCTAATTACGGACCATGGGTGCCTCCGTTTGTCAGTTTTCTTTCACCGCCTGCGGATCCGGTTGGTAAGGGGATTGGTCATTTTTTTGGTGCAATGCGGATTGATGCATTCAGGCCTGCCACGGAATTTAAAGAGCATATGGACCGCTGGATTACCCGGTTCAGATCTGCGAAAACAATCAGTGGTTATGACAAAGTTTTAATCCCCGGAGATCCGGAGCGTGAAGCAGAAGCTGAAAGAATAATTACCGGAATTCCGTTGAACGAAAAAGTTTCGGAAGATCTAAGGGCATTAGGAAAGAAATTCTCAATTCTTCTGGACTAATCGTCAGATGGTAAAAAATACTCTGAACACCCAGGGGGAAGCAAAATAACGGCGGTTGTAGGCGAGGTCGTACATGCCAACAACATTGAGTTTTGTATTTCGTCCAACAGGAGCTACATATCCTGCCCCTGTAAGCATTCGTGAAGTGAAAATTCTGTCAGTGGTATCGTAATTGCCGTCGAGTGTAGGGATATTGATATAATTGTATTCGGCGGTCAGGAAAAGTTCATCCATATTATATCTAATGAAAGGCATTAACCCATACTGAGCAAACTTTACACCTATGTCGGTATAATTAAAACTAGAGTATGAAACTGCGGCGCCTGCTGCCACTTTAGAGGTTACCATGTAACCAATTACCGGAGAAACTGAAAAGTTGAAGTATTTATTTCCGTTGCGATCAGTTCCTCCGCCGAGTCCTCCTCCGCCTCCAATAAAAGTTCTTTCCTGCCAGGATGCCTGGTCACTTATATCCTTCTGCGCAAAGGTGGTGCTGGTGGTGAGGAATAAAAAAATAATGAGGGGTATTTTTTTCATGGCGTCAATCCTTTTCTTTAATGATGAAAATATCTTCACCCGGTTTTTTCATCAAGTATTTTTCGCGGGCAAATTTCTCAAGTAATCCATCATTGCCCATCAGTTCTTTTTTATCCTTTTCTACCTCTTTTATTTTCTCGTGGTAATATTCTTTTTCGTTTTTCAGATTTCTGAGTTTATAGGACATCCTGAATCGGTTGATCCAGTCATTTGAATCAAAAAAAGTCATCCAGATCACAAAAATGATGAGGCTGACAACGTAAAAATTTTTGAGGTAAGGAGGAATTATTTTCTTCATTTGCAAAAACCGGCTTCAAGTTAGGGATTTTCCGGATGTCAGTCCAATATGTACCTAACCGGCTTTTCATTAAATTCAGCGTTTGAAGCACTTCAGTTATGGCCAGAAGAACAATTTATTTCGTCTTAATTCTGATTACGGCAGGCTGCAAAATGCCTCCTGATAAAAGCCCTGAATCCGAAAAGTTAAACGCTTTTACGGAGTCTTTTTCAGCCGGTTCTATGCGCGGCCGGAGACCCTCTGCCGATCCGCTAAGCGATAGTTCATTTCAGTCTGCAGCTCAGCTTGCCGGTGAACAGATGACAAAACTTTATCTTATAGATACTGCTGCCCTTTCGGATGATGAAGTTATAGACTGGAAATTCGCACATAGTCTGTTGTCGGGCAGGATGATTGAACTGGGGGCTATGAAATTTTATAAGCGAGACCCGAGGATTTACCTTTCCTTTACCGGTATTTCAGATGTTATTGCACGTCCCGGTGAAGTATCAAAAAAGATTGAAGAAATAGCAGTCCGGCTTAAGGTTATGCCGGTTCAGCTCTCCAATGCAAAGGCTCAGTTGACTGAGTATGTTCCCCGTTTTCAGGAGTTATCACTTTTCATGGCTGAAAATGGATTGCTTCTTTTTGACCGCGAGCTGCCGGAGTTTATAAAGGCTTCAGGAAAACCGGCAGAGGTTCTCCTTGAGCCCGTTATTAGGGCAAGAGGCGCACTTGTTGATTTTATCGGATTTTTGAAAACAGAACTTCCAAAAAGGCCTGCCGGTACCTTTGCGATTGGCAAGACATTATATGACTCCATGCTACGGCACCAGTACCTGCTGACTGCAGATTCGGACAGTCTGTATGAGTTTGCCCGCGCAGCATTTTCCAAGACGGTAAAAGAACTGGAGGAAATGGCGGCCGATATGGATTCAGTTAAAACCTGGAGACAGATAGCAGATATTGTTAAGCAACAGGGGCCGACCCCAGCACGAATGATCTTTGCTCACCAGGTATGGGTTGACAAATCTAAGGATCACATCCTTCAGTATGACCTGATTCCCATCCCATGGAAAGAACGTGTTAATGTTGTTCCACGGGCCGAGTATTTAAGGAAAACCTCCTATTACGGCAATTTTTCTCTTGCGAAGTCAAAAGGACCCGACAGTGTTTTTATTTCTGAATGGCAAATAAATCCCTTTGAAGAACAATGGGATGAAAAGAGAAAGCTTGAATATTTAAAAGAGCATGACTGGGGAGTCATTATGGTTACAGCGCCGCATGAGACTTACGGAGGGCATCATATTCAGGGGCTTTATCAGAAGCATAACCCTCGAAAAATCAGACGGGAAAATGGCATATCTATTTTTTCAGAAGGATGGGGACTTTATAATGAGCAACTTATGACCGAGACCGGATTTTTTGATAAGTGGCAGGCCACGAAGTTTCGACAACTGCAACTCAGATTGTGGCGGATTGCAAGAGTTATTTATGACACCGGATTACACACAGAAAGAATGACTTATGATGAGGCGGTCAGGTTGATGACAGATGAGGTGGGCTTCCTTCAATGGGCTGCACAGCTTGAGGTTGATGCAGCCACGGCGTCACCTGGCTATTTTATCGGCTATTACACCGGAATGGCTGAAATCCTTAAACTCAGAGAGGATTTCAAACTGGCAAGGGGCGATAATTTCTCTTTACGGGATTTTCATGAAAGGTTGCTGAAGGCCGGAAATATGCCACCTGCTCTGATGAGAGAGGCATTATTCAACAGTCTAAAGGTTGTTGAAAAATGAATCGGGGTGTCTGATGATTTCAACGTGGTCCGGGCCGGAATAAAATTCATCCGTTTTTATCCCTGTTAACTTCGGAGCTATAATTCCTTCACCAAAGATTACAGGTGCAGTGAATATTCGTGCCTCATCCCAGTAGCCTGATTCAATAAAGGATCTGATCGTATTTGATCCGCCCTCCACAAGAATAGAATTAATGCCGCGCCGCTGCAGGTCAGTCATTAACTCCGGCAGGAAGCTTTGCCCATCAGGCAGGATCATATTACCTGTGTTTTCCGGTGTTTCGTTTCTGGAGGTATAACATAAGGTGGGAGCGGC
Organism: Cyclobacteriaceae bacterium; assembly: GCA_049430945.1. GTDB lineage: Bacteria > Bacteroidota > Bacteroidia > Cytophagales > Cyclobacteriaceae > ELB16-189. The sequence continues at coordinate 59,373 of JBMTCO010000003.1, read as the reverse complement.
CTGGTCAAAAATATTCCATGAAGGATTAATTTTTCCGCTTCGCGAAATCAGAATACGTACCGGGTTTCGTCCCTTACAGTCAGCGACGCATTGTCTTTTTCTGCAGTTGTCCTTCCAACCAGCACAGCATCTTCTTCTGAGCGCCATCGGTGAACCCACTGCCTTGAAAGCGAACTGCTGATCCATTTTGAAGAATAATCGTTACGTGCAAGGTAGAGATCGGAGGTCTGAGCCCATTTCAAAACAATGTATGGTCTGTTTTTAATTTTTGAAGTAAAAAATCTTTTGTTCAGGTCGCGTGCTTCTTTAGAAAGACCTGAAATTTCTACTTCAATACCGGCTCCGACGAGCTTTTTTCTTCCCATCCCATTTACAAGGGGATTAGGATCCAGGCATCCGATTATTACTTTCCCCACTTTTTCACGAATAAGCAAATCCGTGCATGGCGGTGTTTTCCCAAAATGTGAACAGGGCTCAAGGCTGACGTAAACAGCAGCGCCGGGAATTGCCGACCTGTCACGAATGGCTGCAATGGCATTTACTTCCGCGTGAGGTCCGCCGTACTCCTGATGCCACCCCTCTCCGATAATTTTTTCACCGGAGACAACAACACAGCCTACCATTGGGTTTGGACTGACTTTTCCAGCGCCGCGTTCAGCGAGTTCCAGTGCACGCCTCATGTAAAATTCATCCGGTTGCATGTATCTTTCGGCCCAGGTAATGGAAAATCTTAAGGCTATATTCCGCAAACTTAATCAACAGATTGATCAAAGACTTCCTGAATCAGAACGTGAAGCAATTTCTTTTCTGATTCTTGACTATTTTGGTTACTCCAGGTCTGATTTCCTGAAAGACTCTATGGTTGAAATACCGGGAGGTGAACTTGACCGGATCATTGTAAGGCTAAACCATCATGAACCGATTCAATATATACTGGAACAGGCTTGGTTTTATGGTCGCTCATTTAAAGTAAGAAAGGGTGTTTTGATTCCACGACCTGAGACAGAGTTGCTTGCAGAAATTATCCTGAATCATTATTCAAAAGACGAAGCTATCAGGGTGCTTGACCTTGGCACGGGCAGTGGTTGTATTCCGGTCACGCTTGCAGCTGAGCGTCCTTTATGGAACGTTCTGGCCACAGACATAAGCCCTGTTGCACTTGATGTTGCCCGCTTCAATGCAGAAGCGCATCAGGCAAAAGTTCATTTCCTGAAAAGTGACATGCTTGAGGAAATTCCTGATGACATCGGCACATTTGATGTGCTGGTCAGTAACCCACCCTATATACCATACAGTGAGCGCGAGACCATGCAGCCACAGGTTGTTGATCATGAACCGCATGAAGCACTGTTTGCACCGGACAGCGATCCTGTAATTTTTTACAGAGCCATCTCGGAGTGGGCAAAAAAAGTTCTTGTGCCAGGTGGGTTAGTGCTGGTCGAGATTCAGGAAAAATATGGACTGCCGGTCAGGGCATTGTTTGAACAGGATGGATTCAGAGGTGTCACAATCATCCGGGATCTGGACAATAAGGATAGGATCGTTCAGGCAATTAAATAGTGCCCGCCAATCAGGCTACTATATTTATAATCCTTCCCGGAACCACAATTATTTTTTTCGGTGCCTTTCCGTCTGTCCACTTACTCACTATTTCAGAGGTAAGTACTATTTTTTCAATCTCCTCTTTAGCCATATCTAATGGAAATTCCATTTTTGTTCTGACCTTTCCATTTACTGAAACGGGATATTCAAAGGAATTTTCTTTCAGATATTCTTCATTGAATTCCGGAAACGGCGCATTCATGATAGAATCATTATGACCAAGTTGCTCCCAGATTTCGTCTGTCATATGGGGTGCAAATGGCGCCAGGATTATCAGCAGTGGCTCAATAATTCCCCGCTTGTTGCACTTAAGCGCGTTAAGTTCATTTGCGCAAATCATGAATTCACTCACACAGGTATTGAATGAGAAGTTTTCTATATCATGCTGAACCTTGCGGATTGTTTTATGAAGCACCTTGAGTTCACCTGCTTCAGGTGGTACATCTGAAATATTCAGATTTCCAGAGTTATCGTGACACAGATTCCAAACTTTCCTTAAAAACTTAAAGACTCCGTCTATTCCGCTGGTACTCCACGGCTTGGACATTTCAAGAGGTCCCAGAAACATCTCGTAAAGCCTGAGTGTGTCAGCACCATAGGTATCCACGATTACATCCGGATTTACTACGTTGAAATAGGATTTACTCATTTTTTCAATGGCCGAACCACAAATGTATTTTCCGTCCTCGAGGATGAACTCAGCTGATGCAAAGTCAGGCTTCCATTTTTTAAATGCTTCAGTATCCAACTCCAGACCAGATACAATGTTAACGTCCACATGAAGGGGGTCACAAGGATACTGATCTTTTAAGCCTACCGAAACGAACTTATGTGTTCCTCTGACGCGATAAACAAACCGGGAGTCTCCGGTTATTTTTCCTTGATTGATGAGTTTTTTAAAAGGCTCATCAAAACTCAGATATCCAAGATCATGAAGGATTTTTATCCAAAGGCGTGAATACAACAAGTGTGCTACTGCATGTTCGGAGCCACCGATGTATACATCAACCTGATTCCAGTAGTCCAGTTTTTTACGGTCAGCAAAGACCTCGTTGTTGTGCGGGTCCATGTATCTGAGAAAATACCAGGCTGCCCCGGCGTGCGTGGGCATGGTATTGGAATCTCTTTTTTCATCTTTTGAAAAATGAATCCAGTCGGTGAGGTTGGCCAGCGGTCCTTCTCCGTTTCCGGCAGATTTAAAATTTTCAGTTTCCGGTAACTCAAGCGGAAGGTCTTTTTCTTCCATCGGAAAAGGAACGTCATTGCGGAAAACTACTGGAAAAGGTTCGCCCCAGTACCGCTGCCGGCTCCAGCCGGCATCATGCATTTTATAATTGACTTTTCTTTTCCCGACGCCAAGTTCTTCCAGTTTTTCAATTGATTTATGTAAGGCCTTATGCATGACCATGCCATCAAGAAATCCGGAGTTCTGTAAAATGGCTTCTTTGGTGGGGTTTGCTTCCGTGCCATTGTAGTGGTCGCCGATAATATTGGTTACAGGCAGATTGAAATGCTTTGCAAATTTATGGTCACGCTCATCGCCGCACGGTACTCCCATAATTGCTCCTGTTCCATAACCGGCCAGTACATATTCACTGATCCAGACAGGAATTTTTTTCCCACTCAGAGGATTGACGGCATAAGCACCTGTAAAAGCACCTGTAACTTTTTTCACTTCGGCCATGCGGTCAACATCGGATCTGCTTTCCACATACTTAATGTAGGCAGCAATTTCGTCATGATGCGCAGGTATTGTGATTTTTGAAACCAGATTATGTTCCGGCGCAAGCACCATAAAGTCAACACCAAAGATGGTATCAGGACGCGTAGTAAACACACGAATGACCTCGTCGCGGCTATCCAGTTTAAAATCAATGCTTGCTCCTGTACTTTTTCCGATCCAGTTGCGCTGGATTTCTTTCATGGAGTCGCTGTAGTCAATTTCTTCAAGGCCTTTTAAGAGTCGGTCAGCGTACTCCGTTATGCGAAGACTCCACTGTCGCATTTGTTTTTTAACCACCGGATGACCACCACGATAGCTCAATCCGTTAATTACTTCGTCGTTGGCAAGTACCGTACCCAGTGCCTCACACCAGTTTACATCCGTATAGGCCAGATAGGCCAGTCGGTAGTTCATAAGGATATTCAGCCTGTCTTCTTCTGAATATGATTTCCATTGATCTGCAGAGAACTCCCGGATTTCATTGAATGAATTTTTTTCATTAGGGAAAGGATGATTGATATTTCCTTCCGTTTCAAAAATCTTTACCAGGTCAGAGATTCTTTCTGCTTTTTGATTTTTCCGGTTGAACCAGCTGTCGAAAATCTGGAGAAATATCCATTGAGTCCACCGGTAATAAGAAGGGTCACAGGTTTGAACCTCTCTTTCCCAGTCATAGCAAAATCCAATCTTTCCCAGCTGACGTTTAAAGGTTTCAATGTTTTGCCTGGTTGAAACTGCAGGGTTGATGCCATGGTCAATTGCAAACTGTTCGGCTGGAAGTCCGAACGCATCAAAACCCATGGGGTGCAGTACATTAAAACCTTTCAGTCTTTTGAATCTTGCATAGATATCGGAGGCTATATAACCAAGCGGGTGGCCCACATGTAACCCTGCCCCCGAAGGATAGGGAAACATGTCCAGAACATAACATTTAGGTTTTGAGAACTCATCCTGAACCTTATAAAGGTTCATTTCCTTCCATTTATTGCGCCATTTGTTTTCTATGCGCCTGATTTCTTCCCTGTTGTACTCGCCCATTTTTTGGTCAATTTCGGCGCAAAAATAACCTAAAAGTGCTGAGTTTGGGGAATACAGTTTTTTAAAGAAGTTAAGTTTCGGCAACCGCCTTAAACCTCGTAAAATTGAAGGTAAAACAAGTATCCGATGAAGATATACACCAAGACCGGGGATACCGGGGAGACATCACTGATTGGAGGAAAGAGGGTTTCAAAAGCGGAACTTAGGATAAGAGCATATGGGACAGTAGATGAATTGAATGCATACATCGGTTTGCTCAGAGACCAGCCGGTAAATAAATCGCGTAAAGAAGTAATTACAGAAATTCAGGATCGGTTATTCACAATGGGTTCCATTCTCGCGGCTCCTGATCCTTCAGGCATGAAGCTGCCAGCACTTTCAGAGCAAGATGTTTCATGGCTTGAAATTGAAATTGACAAAATGGAAAAGACGCTTCCCCAGATGCGATCTTTTGTATTACCCGGTGGCCATCAGTCGGTCTCCTTCGGGCATATCACTCGTACTGTTTGCCGAAGGGCGGAGCGTGAGGTTGTTATGCTTGCAGGATATGAGTCGGTAGATCCGCTGGTGATTAAATATCTCAACAGGCTTTCTGATTATTTATTTGTGTTGTGCCGTAAGATGTCGGAAGAGTTAAAAATTACTGAAGTACCATGGAAAGCCCGTTTGTCCTGAGACCTGTTTTATCTGTAATTTTTATAATTATCACATGCAGTGTCTGTGCTCAGCCTCAGGTTGTATTGCATCGTAAGGAAAAGGTTCTTTTGAGGAAAGAAGTCGGGGATGTTATCAGATATAAACTCAGGGGTTCTGATGAAATTTCCGAGGCGCCTGTGGTGGCCGTATGGGAGTTTGGGTTTATTACTGCAGTGGACTCAGTAAGCTTTTCCGATATAAAGAAAGTTCATGCCGATGGCCGGTCTACCTTTCTTTCCAGACTTGGCAGAGCCATGGTGATCGGTGGTGCAGGTTATTTTTTGATTGACCAGTTCAACGAGGGAATAATAACGGGAAATGGATTTTCGCTTGAAAAGAGTGTCTGGAGACCAGCTGTTGCACTGGTGCTTACAGGAGGGGTATTGTCAATTAGCGGGAGGAAATGGTACCGAACTGAATACGGACCATTCAGGTTATTAACAGCAGAACCGGATTCTCCCTTTCACAGAATTTCAGATTGATTTCTATCATCGGTGTCTGTATTTTTCTGAATCCTAACCATAATCATCCCATCTGATGAATAATCATTTCAGGTTTTCGTTTTTTATTCTGGCTGTTTTCTTCCCGATCATTGTACATTCAGGAGTGTTCACGGATCAGGAGATGGCACTCTGGAAGAAACAGGCTTCCGCTATTACCATTTACAGAGATGCATATGGAGTGCCACATATTTATGGCAAGACAGATGCAGACGCTGTATTCGGTTTATTATTCGCTCAATGTGAAGATGGATTTGAAAGGGTAGAAATGAATTACATCACTGCGCTAGGCCGTCAGTCTGAAGTGAAGGGAGAAGCATATCTCTGGCAGGATCTCCGGTCAAGACTTGTCAACGATGAGAATCGCGCCAAGAAGTTATATCAGTCTGCAACTCCGGAGATTAAAAAGTTACTTGATGCTTTTGCCGGTGGCATTAATTATTTTTTGATTTCACATCCTGAAATAAAACCTAAACTACTGAGTCGGTTTGAGCCCTGGATGCATCTGGTTTTTTCAGAAGGAAGTATTGGCGGAGACATAACTTCGATTTCACTTCCGGGCCTTGAACAGTTCTATACCGGCGGTCAAAAAACAGGATATTATATTAATGAGGATCGTGGATCCAGGATGAGCGACGGTTCAAATGGTTTTGCCATTTCCCCTTCACGAAGTCAGTCAGGCAATGCATTGTTTTACATTAATCCTCACACTACTTTTTACTTCCGTGGTGAATTTCATGTTGTCAGTCAGGAAGGTCTGAATGCATACGGAGCAGCTACCTGGGGTCAGATGTTTCTCTATCAGGGTTTCAATACGGCATGCGGGTGGATGCATACCTCAAGTCAGGCTGATGTTGTTGACTTTTACAATGAGCGGGTGGAAAAGTCAGGCGACAGATATGTTTATTTTCAGGATGGTAAATCTATTTCTGTTGAAACGAAGGAGATAAAAATCGGAGTACTGTATAACGGGGCAATAGAGCAGCGGGCCTTCACAGGATATCGCACTATACATGGACCTGTTGTTGCAGAAAAAGACGGAGCATGGATTTCAGTTGCTATGATGGATCTTCCGCTGGAAGCCATCACGCAGTCTTTTCTGAGAACCAAAGCAACAGGATATGAGAGTTACCGGAAGACTATGGATATAAGGACAAACTCCTCCAATAATACAGTCTATGCTGATAATCGTGGAAACATCGCTTACTGGCATGGGAATTTTATGCCCCGAAGAGATCCTTCAATAAACTGGAAAGGTGCAGTGGACGGATCAACTTCCGGAACATTATGGAAAGGCCTTCATGAGCAGTCGGAGATGATTCATCTGCTCAACCCTCCTGAGGGATGGATTCAAAATTGTAATTCAAATCCTTTTACCGCTACCGGAAAAGGCGGCGCTGATTCACTGGCTTTCCCTTATTACATGGCGCCTGACACTGAAAATTTCCGCGGCATTCATGCGCGCAGATTATTTTCCGGATCACAAAAGTTTTCTGCCGCAACATTATTAAAAACTGCCTTTGATCCTCTGATGCCTGCATTTGAAAAAATAGTTCCGGCTATAGTCAGTGCATATGAAAATAATAAAAAGGTATTTTCATCTGAATTTTCCGGACCTGTTGAGCTGTTAAAGTCATGGGATTTCAAAGCGTCAGCCGACTCAAAGGCAACCACGCTGGCGATGGTCACCGGACGAAAAATGCAGGTGCTGGTTGCTCAGAAAACAAAGGGTCAGGGACTTGATAATATCGCAATGGCAGATGCCATGCGCAGACTTTCTGACATGGAGATTATCCGTTGTCTGAAAGATTCTATGGATGAACTTGTTTCAAAGTTTGGAAGTTGGCAGGTGTCCTGGGGAACCTTAAACAGATTTCAGCGACCGGAAGGGCTTGACAATGCGTTCAGTGATTTGAAAGAAAGTCTTCCCGTTGGACTTGGGTCGGGTTTTTATGGTGCACTGGCCACTTTTGAAAGCAGACCTTTTGGAACAGATAAATGGTATGGTGTAAGTGGTAACAGCTTCGTGGCCGTTGTTGAGTTCGGAAAAAAGGTGACTGCTAAATCCATTCTGGTTGGTGGGCAGGATTGCCTGCCTGGTTCTGAGCACTTTACAGATCAGGCAGAGGGTTATATTAATGCCGGATTCAAGGATGTATTGTTTTACAAAAATGATGTGATCAGAAATGCAGTTGTCAGATATACTCCCGGCAGGCGGCAGTAAAATTTCTTACTTTGCTAAAAAATTCCCTTTATGGACGCATTCATTGAATTATTAAAACTGATCATCCCCGCAGCAGCAATATTATATGGCATGTATCTGGTTGTTCAGGGATTTTTGAACCGCGATCTGGCCTCCAGGCAATTTGATATCAGAGGGAAAAGCATTGACACAATTTTACCCCTCAGACTTCAGGCATATGAAAGAATATGTCTTTTGCTGGAAAGATTGTCTCCACAAAATCTTCTGTTGCGCGTCAGTCACGGTGGCCTGACTGCCCGGGATTATCAACGGGTTTTACTTGATGAGATCCGAAATGAATTCAATCATAATGCAGCTCAGCAGGTATATATGAGCGAAGCAGTATGGGTGCTTGTAAAAAATTCAAAAGAAGATCTGGTTGTTCTGATTAATGAAGCAGCAACCGCTCTCCCCTCGGAAGCCACTGGTCTTGACCTCGCAAAAAGGGTATTTGAACTGACAATGGAAAAACAGGTTGATCCTGTAGGGCATGCACTTTCAGAATTAAAAAAAGAAATTCAGCAATTATTCTGATTTATAAAAAATGATCGCAGTGATTCAAAGGGTTACACGAGCCTCTGTAACCATTGATCAGAAGGTTCATTCTGTCATAGGCCATGGATTATTGGTACTTGTTGGAATTGAAGAAGCCGACGATTCTGAGGACATTGACTGGCTTGCTTCAAAAATTGCAAACCTCAGAATATTTAATGATGAGGCCGGGGTGATGAATGTTTCGGTTTGTGATATCAAAGGCGAAGTTCTCGTGGTCAGTCAGTTCACTCTTCATGCAAGTACAAAAAAGGGAAACCGGCCTTCCTATATCAAGGCCGCAAGACCTGAAAAGGCGATGCCTGTTTATGAAAAATTTCTGAAAAGAGTTTCTTCAGAAATTGGAAAAGATGTTCTGACCGGAGTTTTCGGAGCGGACATGAAAATAGAACTCGTGAATGATGGCCCTGTCACCATTCTAATTGATACTAAAAACAAAGTCTGAATCAGACGAATGCCTGAATCCCGGTAATCTCTTTACCAAGGATAAGCAGATGGATGTCGTGGGTTCCTTCATAGGTAATCACGGACTCAAGGTTTGCCATGTGTCGCATGATTGGGTATTCCCCTGTTATTCCCATACCTCCATGAATTTGTCTGGCTTCCCTTGCAATTTCAAGCGCAACCTGAACATTATTTCGTTTGGCAAGTGAAATTTGCGCAGTAGTTGCTTTGCCTTCATTAAAAAGTGTTCCAAGTCTCCAGTTGAGCAGTTGTGCTTTTGTGATTTCCGTGAGCATCTCTGCTAATTTTTTTTGAATCAGCTGAAAGGATGCGATTGGCTTACCAAACTGGATCCTTTCAATTGCATATCTTTTTGCAGAGTCATAGCAATCCATTGCGGCGCCAATGGCACCCCATGCGATTCCGTACCGTGCGGAGTCGAGGCACATCATTGGCGCACCTAAACCTGTTTTTCCCGAAAGAAGATTTTCTTTTGGAACCTTCACATTGTCAAATACAAGCTCACCTGTTGTGCTGGCACGAAGCGACCATTTGTCATGTGTTTCAGGAGTAGTGAATCCTTCCATACCACGCTCTACAATCAATCCGTGAATACGGCCTTCTTCATTTTTAGCCCAGACTACTGCAACATCAGCTTTGGGTGAATTAGAAATCCACATTTTTGCGCCATTCAGAAGATAGTGATCACCCATGTTTTTGAAGTTGGTGACCATTCCGCTCGGGTTGCTTCCGTGGTCAGGCTCTGTAAGGCCGAAGCAGCCCAGCCATTCACCTGAAGCAAGTTTTGGTAAATATTTTTTTCTCTGCTCTTCGGTACCGAATTTATAGATCGGATACATTACAAGCGATCCCTGAACCGATGCTGTTGAACGCATCCCTGAATCTCCACGCTCAATCTCCTGCATGATCAGACCATAGGAGATATAATCCATTCCGCCGCCTCCGTAGGTCTGGGGAATGGTTGGGCCAAAAGCACCAATCTCACCGAATTTTTTAACTATTTCGTAAGGAAAATGTGCACGCTGAGCCCAGTCTTCTATGAAGGGGCTTATTTCCTTTTTAACGAAGTCCCTGATTGCACTTCTTACCATCAGGTGCTCCTCGGTAAATAAATCATCAATTGCATAAAAATCAGGGTGCTCAAATCTGTCCTGCTTGAGTGATTTACGGGCTTTTGTATTGCTCACCATGGTTCTTTTGGGTTATTGACGGGAAACGGGCAAATTTACGGAAAATGTGAGGGTCAAAACCAATTTTGGAATGGACACCAGTAAGGCTAATCCCGGATATGATGAAATAGTGCGAAAGCTTGAGCAGAAGTATCAGGTAATGGGTCAGGATTTGTCATCCTATCTGGACGGCTTGCTTCATTCGGATTACCTCACTTACTGGGATTATATCCACCTTGATACTCTGTTAAGCCTTCAGAATCCCAAGACCAGCTTTCCGGATGAGCGGGTTTTTATCATGTATCATCAGATTACTGAATTATACTTCAATCTGGCCATTCATGAAATCAGGCAAATTTCTTCCAGGAAGGATCTGACAGCAGAATTTTTTACAACACGCATCGAAAGGGTTGTAAATTATTTCAACCATCTGGTAAGCTCTTTCAGCATTATGGTTGACGGACTTGAGAAAGAACAATTTTTAAAGTTCCGGATGGCGCTGCTGCCGGCCAGCGGGTTTCAGTCAGCACAATACAGAATGATTGAGTTGATGTCTACAGATATGATAAACCTGGTGGCTATGGAGGAGAGGCATGCGATGACCGGGAAACCAACAAATCAGCAGATTGAAAAATTATACTGGCGGAAAGGTGCAACTGAATTGTCTTCCGGTGCAAAAACATTAACGCTTCGGCAGTTTGAAGAGAAGTACATTAAACAATTTAGAGAGATTGGTTCAGAATTTATTTCCTGTAACCTCAATCAACTTTATCTTAAAAATTTCAAAGGGGATACAGAACTCGAAAATGAGCTAAGAGCATTTGATTCGCTGGCTAATGTTCACTGGCCATTGGCTCATTTAAAATCTGCAGGACGCTATCTTAAGCAGGATCCTGAAGATATAAAGGCAACAGGAGGCACCAACTGGCAGAAATATTTGCCACCCCGTTTTCAGAAAGTTATTTTTTTCCCTTCTCTCTGGACAGAGCCGGAAAAGGAAGAGTGGGGAAAGGCTGCATTTTTAAAAACAACCTGACAGGTTTTTTAACTTTCCTGCCGGTGTCTGAATCAAAAACAATTGAATTAACCCTTAGTCCTGAAGAGGCGTTTGATGAGTCAAAGTTTACTGAGCTGATTCACCAAAAACTTGGTGCCGGCAGTGATCAGATTTTTACTCCACTGAAAAGATCTATCGATGCGCGGGGAAAAAAAGTTGTAATCCGGTTACAGGGCGAACTGGGGGGTGCGCGCACAATTCAGTATTCTCAGGATTTACCTGATGTTTCCGCTGCACCTGAGGTTTTGATTATCGGAGCAGGTCCTGCGGGAATGTTTGCGGCGCTGAGGCTTATGGATTTTGGTTTAAAACCTGTAATACTTGAGCGGGGTAAAGATGTCAGGGCGCGCCGAAGGGATATAGCAGCTATCAATAAGGATCATGTGGTTAACCCGGACTCCAACTATTGTTTTGGAGAAGGCGGCGCAGGAACCTACTCTGATGGTAAACTTTATACGCGATCCGTTAAGCGCGGGAATCTTAAACGCATTCTTGAAATTCTTCATGTACATGGTGCACGGGAAGAAATTTTATTTGATGCCCATCCTCACATCGGAACGAATAAATTACCGGGTATCATTACTGCAATCCGTGAAACTATCCTCCGTGCGGGAGGTCAGATTTATTTTCAGTCCAGAGTTATCGACATCACTTTTGATTCATCCGGTTTTAAAGGTGTGGTTCTGGAAAATGGCGACCGGCTCAATGCTGAAAATCTAATTCTCTCTACAGGACACTCTGCCCGTGATATCTTTCAATTACTTGATCGTAAAAAAATCCTTATAGAGTCCAAACCCTTTGCTCTTGGAATTCGTGCAGAACATCCTCAGGCACTCATTGATAAAATTCAGTATCACTGTGCTGACGGTAGGGGACCTTATCTCCCTGCAGCTCCCTACGCTTTGGTTCATCAGGCTGAAATCAGTGGGAAACAACGAGGCGTATTTTCATTTTGCATGTGTCCGGGAGGATTTATTGTTCCTTCTGCCACCGCGCCGGGAGAAGTTGTTGTAAATGGTATGAGTCCCTCCCGCCGTGACTCCCGATTTGCAAATTCAGGAATTGTAGTATCAGTTGATCAGAATGACTTTAGTCCGTACAATAAGTTTGGTGCCTTATCGGGATTATACTTTCAATCTGAGATTGAAAAAAAAGCTTGTATTACTTCGGGACAAACTGCACCGGCACAGCGACTGGAGGATTTTATTGAGGGAAAAATTTCCTCTGACCTGCCGGAGTGTTCTTATCAGCCAGGTCTTGAATCTACAGATTTGAAAAATATTTTACCTCAGGCCGTATCAGAAGCACTTCGCCAGGGGTTTATCGCTTTTGGAACAAAAATGAAAGGCTACAGAACAAATGAGGCTGTTCTTGTTGGTGTTGAGAGCCGTTCGTCTTCGCCTGTCCGGATTCCTCGCAATCCCCAGACACTTGAGCATATTGAGGTTGCCGGACTTTACCCCTGTGGTGAGGGTGCGGGTTATGCCGGTGGCATTGTATCTGCAGCGATGGATGGTGAGCGGGTAGCTGAAGCCATAGCACTCAAAATGAAAAAATCCCTAATCCAAAATTCATGAAAACAGTCATTGTCGGTGCATCACCCAGTCCTGACCGGGTTGCATTCCAGGCAGCAGAAATGCTGAAAGCCCGTGGATTTGACTTTGTTCCTGCAGGAATAAAATCCGGCGAAGTACTTGGACAAAGAATACTGAAACAGTCAGACCTTAAAAATCTTAATGAAGTTCATACAGTTACCCTTTATATACGGGCGGAATTACAAACCGGCTGGTATGAAGATATTCTGAGTCTGCGGCCAAAGAGAATTATTTTCAATCCCGGTACCGAAAATCCAGAATTTGAAAAAATGGCTGAGCAAAAAGGTATTGAAGTATTGGAGGCCTGTACCCTTGTACTACTAAGTACGGGGCAGTTCTGATGAATCCTCTAAAGCCGGATACAAATATTTTTCTGTTCGGTAAAAAACCTAAGGGCTTCCCATCCGCCTTCTCTGCCAACGCCGCTTTGATTCATACCACCGAACGGAGTTCTTAAATCCCGTAATAGCCAGCAGTTCACCCAGATGATTCCGCATCTGACCTCTGCCGCAACACGGTGTGCTTTTTTCAGATTTTCAGTCCAGATTGTTGCAGCCAGTCCATAGTCTGAGTCATTTGCAATGCGAATGGCCTCTGCTTCTGTATCGAACGGCATGATGGTGACAACAGGTCCGAAAATTTCTTCCCGGTTTGTTCTGCAGTTGCTATTTAATCCTGTGATTATAGTGGGCTCCATGAAAAATCCGTTTTTACATCTTCCTTCAGGCTCAACCATTCTGCCGCCAGTTAAAATAGTTCCGCCTTCCTGAACTGCCAGATCCACATAACCTAACACTTTTTCAAGGTGTGTTCGTGAAACCAGTGCACCGATGCTTGTTATTTCATCCATCGGATCGCCTACCCGCAGGCGTTCCACCCGTTCCACGAATTCTTTTGTGAATTTCTCATAAATGGAGCGTTCGACCAGGATGCGGGAACCGCAAAGACAAATTTCGCCCTGGTTGGTGAATGAGGACCGCACAGAAGTGGAAAGTGCAGTCTCATAATCACAATCTGCAAAAATGATATTTGGGTTTTTACCGCCAAGTTCAAGTGATAACTTTTTAAACATCGGTGCTGCTGTTGCAGCAATTTTTTTTCCGGTAATAGTTCCTCCAGTGAAAGAGATGGCTTTGATGCGCGGATGTTCAATGATGGCCTGTCCGGTAACAGTTCCTGATCCGTGCACAATGTTAAGCACACCCGGAGGCAATCCTGCTTCCATGCATATTTCTGAAAGCATGAAAGCAGTCATGGGTGTTAGCTCAGATGGCTTTGCCACCACGGTACAACCAGCGGCAAGGGCAGGTGCAATTTTCCAAGTGAACAGATATAATGGAAGATTCCATGGAGAAATACATCCTGCCACGCCAACCGGACCTTTATGGGTATAATTGACAGCATCTTTTCCTGTGAGGTGTGCTTCGGAGGCCATGTGCATAATGGCTGCAGCAAAGAATCTGAAATTTTCAGATGCACGCGGGATGTCCATCGTTCGGGCAAGGCTTACAGGCTTTCCATTGTCTCTGGATTCAGCAAGAGCAAGTTTTTCTTTATCTCTGTCAATGAGGTCAGCAATCTTCTCCATTATCCTGCATCTGTCCATTGCAGGCATCAATGACCACAACTCCAGTGCTGAGGTTGCTGCCTCTGCAGCAAGATGAACATCCGACGCGCCTGAGTCCGGGACTTCAACATATTGTGTTCCTGTTGCAGGTTCTATGACCGGTAAATAAATGCCTGAAGCCGGTTCAATCAGCCTGCCATTAATGTAATTGAGTAATCTTTTCATGACCTTAAATTGATCCTGTTCTGCCGCCATCAACCGGAATACTTGTACCGCTTACATACCCTGCAGCAGGTGAAGCAAGGAATGCCACCATGGCAGCCACTTCATGTGGTTCTGATATTCTTCTCAGAGGGACCTCTGACATCATTTCCTCTTTTATTTTTTCGTAAGATTTTCCCTGTTTTTCAGCTTTGTTTTTTATAAGTCCTTCAAGTCTTCCGGTCATCGTTGAGCCCGGCAATACATTATTGACTGTGATTCCAAATGGTCCAAGTTCAAGGCTAAGTGTTTTTGCCCATGAAGCCATCGCACCACGGATGGTGTTGGAGACCCCCAAACCGGGAAGCGGAATTTTTACCGAGGTTGAAATAATATTAATGATCCTTCCGTACCCTGACTGTTTCATGCTGGGCACAACCATTTTTGTAATGATCTGAGATGAACCAAGGTGCATTTTGAATGCTGCCAGAAAATCTGAGAAATCCGCATCTATAGCCTGTCCGGGAGGAGGTCCTCCGGTATTGTTTATAAGAATATTATAGTTTGTCTTTTCTAACTGATGCCCTATCAGTTCGGTCAATGTTTCAGGAATTGAGAGGTCCGCCACTACGTAATTGTGTTCTTGATCTCCTGAATGGGATAGCAGCGGTATTGTATTCTTTAATTTTTCCTCATTGCGGCCAAGCAAAGTGACATTTGCGCCCAGCATAGCAAGCTCAATTGCGCTTGCAAGACCAATCCCGGCAGTACTTCCGCAAACCAGTGCATTTTTTCCTGAAAGTTGTAAATTCATATGCCGTTAAATTAGGCAGAACCGGGTTGGCTCTAATCTTTTATTTCCGACAATTATAGTAACTTTGGAAGCCTTTTAGAAATCATAAAGTTCTGTTAAACGATCTAAAAAACTTACCTATGGCAATACGCAAACCTTTCAATCTTCGTCAGTGGATTAACGATAACAGAGACCTGCTTAAACCTCCTGTAGGTAATAAAAATCTGTACGCAGAGGCAGGTGATTATATTGTTATGATTGTCGGCGGGCCGAATGCGAGGAAAGATTATCACTTCAACGAAACAGAAGAGTTGTTTTATCAGTTGGAAGGATCAATTAAGGTCACCATTCAGGAAGATGGTAAGCCCGTGGAAATCATCATCAATGAAGGAGAAATGTTTTTGCTTCCCGCTCGGGTTCCGCATCGTCCCGAGAGACCGGCAGGAACGGTTGGACTGGTGATTGAGTGCAAGAGGCCTGAACAGGATGTGCTTGACGGATTGATGTGGTTTTGCGAGAAGTGCAATCATATGCTTCATGAATACCGGTTCCATCTTGACAATATTGAAAAGGATTTTATTCCCCGTTTCAGGGATTTTTATAGCTCAGAAGAATTTCGTACCTGCAAAAAATGCGGTGCCGTAATGGAAGCTGATGCCCGTTTTGTCTGAATAGCCATGAATTATGAAAGCGCTCTTTCCTTTGCAAGGAATGCAGATCGTCTTGACCCATTAAAAAAGTTCCGGAAAGATTTTTTGTTTCCTGTTATCAAAGGAAAGCGTCAGCTTTATTTTACAGGCAATTCACTCGGCCTTCAGCCCAGAAACACTGCGCGCTACGTTTCTGAAGAACTTAAGGACTGGTCCCGGCTTGGTGTGGAAGGCCACCTTCACTCACGCAGACCATGGTTGTATTACCATCACTTCAGTACTAGATCGCTTGCAAAAATAGCCGGTGCAAGGATCTCTGAAGTAGTAGCGATGAATCAGCTCACGGTCAATCTTCATCTGATGATGGTATCATTTTATCGCCCGGTACCCGGACGATTCAAAATCATCATGGAGCAATCAAGTTTCCCTTCCGATCGCTATGCGGTAGAATCACAGATTAAGTTTCATGGTTTTGATCCCGCAGATGCACTTATTGAAATTGGCCCCCGTTCAGGAGAACTTACTTTAAGAACGGCCGATATCCTTTCTGTGATACACGAACATGGAAACTCCGTTGCGCTCGTGCTTTTCAGTGGCGTTCAATACTATACCGGGCAGTTATTTGATATCACGGCAATTACTAAGGCAGCCCATGCAGCCGGTGCAGTTGCGGGTTTTGATCTGGCACATACAATCGGAAATGTGCCACTGAACTTGCACAAAGATGGGGTTGACTTCGCTGTATGGTGCGGATATAAATATCTGAACTCAGGTCCCGGCGGGCTTGCTGGTGTATTTGTTCATGAAAAACATGCTGTTGACTTTTCGCTACCAAGATTTGCAGGTTGGTGGGGACATCAGGAAAAAGTCAGATTTAAAATGGAAAAGGATTTTATTCCAATGTGTGGTGCCGAAGGCTGGCAGCTATCAAATTTTCCAATTTTGGCAGGTGCTGCGCAGTTGGCTGCCCTGGAAATTTTTGATAAGACCTCTATGGCAGCTCTCCGTAAAAAAAGTGTGCGGCTGACCGGATATCTGGAGTTTCTCCTGAAAAAAATTCATGCCAAGTTCCCATTTTTTGAAATCATCACTCCCTCAGATCCGAATCAACGGGGCTGTCAGCTCTCCCTGCTGTTTGAAAAAAGAGGCCATGAGCTGTTCAAAAAACTTACTGCAAATGGTATTATCGTTGACTGGCGTGAACCGAATGTAATTCGAGTGGCACCTGTTCCGCTTTATAATTCATTTGAGGATTTGTATAGATTTTCAAAGGTTTTGAGTGATTCAATTTCAAAGTAATGGCCACAAAAAGGATTTCGATTGCGGGTGCCGGTCTGGTTGGGTCTCTTCTTGGAGTTTATCTTTCCAGAAGAGGCTACGAGGTAAATATTTTTGAGCGTCGGCCGGACTTCCGGAAAAAAGGAGCTTATGGAGGTCGTTCAATTAATCTGGCGCTTAGTAACCGAGGTCTTCGTGCGCTTCGAGAGGTGGGACTTGAGGAGGCAATGCGCTCAAAAGCCATTCCCATGCACGGTCGTCAGGTTCACCCCTTGAACGGGGCCGTAGGATTTTTCCCTTACGGAAAAGAAGGAGAGTACATCAATTCTATTTCACGCAGCGGTCTGAATGAAGTCCTGATGGATGCGGCTGAACAATGTGGTGTTAAAATTCATTTTGAAGCCCGCATGAACTATGTCAGTATCAGTCAGACAGAATTTTCATGGACTGATCGTAATGGAAAATCTTCTACAGAGCAGACGGATATTCTGATAGGTGCAGATGGTGCTTATTCAGCGGTAAGGCAAGCTATGCAGGCCTCGGATCGTTTTGACTTCTCCCAGTCATATATTGAACATGGCTACAAGGAACTGACCATTCCGGCTGCTGAAGATGGTAATTTCCGTCTTGATAAAAATGCATTACACATCTGGCCAAGGGAAAGTTATATGCTTATAGCATTACCGAATCCGGACGGAAGTTTTACCTGTACCTTATTTTTTCCTTTTGAGGGTCCAGTTTCATTCGAAAAATTGAATTCTGATGAAGCAATCACAGATCTTTTCAAAAATTTTTTCCCGGATGTTTTTGAAATCATGCCTGATCTCCTCAAGGATTTCAGAGAAAATCCATCATCATCTCTGGTTACAATGCGTTGTTATCCGTGGGTCAGAACTAAAACAATGCTTATTGGAGATGCAGCCCACGCTATTGTCCCCTTCTACGGGCAGGGTATGAATGCGGGCTTTGAAGACTGCAGAGTTCTCAATGAACTGCTTGATGTATTTAAGGATGACTGGAGTCTGATGCTTCCGGAATATCAGCGCTTACGCAAACCTGCAGGTGATGCCATCGCACAGCTGGCATTGAATAATTTTATTGAAATGAGGGATCTCGTTGCTGATCCGGACTTTATTCTTCAAAAGAAAATTGAAGGTAGACTCCATTCTTTATTTCCTGAAAAGTGGATACCATTGTATTCGATGGTTACATTCCGTGATGATATTCCTTATACAACAGCCTTGGAAACCGGGAGGCTTCAACAGCAAATTATGCATGAGGTTTTGAAAACACCCGGAATTCAATCCACCTGGGAGCAACTTGATTTTGCATCCATTGTTTCCAAATTGAACTGAACTGTTCATTTTTCCATCCTTACAGACATTTGTTTTCAGTTACTAACATTTGTTGGCGAAAATTTTTTTGTCAATTTTTTTGGAAAGCGAAAATTCAGCGAATAGTATTGCATCAACATAGTCGACCAGCAAACCGCTGAAACGATTTATAAAGAAGTGCAGAGAGACAGGCTCTTTGAAGCACTAGCAACCTGACCCGATAAGGACAAGGTGCTAAATCCTGATCCCAAACCCGGATGGTCCGGGAGGGAGAATATAAACCGGAAAGAATGAAAAATTTTTCTGACATCACGAAACCATCTGAAACTCCAGGGTTCAGATTTCACATTTGTATTAGTAGCATAATGCCTTGCTGCATTATTATTAGCCGCATTCCTGGCGGTTGTTGCTAAACTCCTGAAATTTTAAAGAGAATAGAGCAACACTGCCAGAAGGCAGAGGAGGGGCTGCATCAACTCTTTACAAACCTAAAGACAAAACAAAAACAGACACAAACACTAACCTTAACACAAAACAATATGTCAAACTATCGATTTGAAACACTGCAACTTCATGCTGGTCAGGAACCTGATCCGGTTACAGGATCACGTGCTGTTCCCATTTATCAGACCACTTCATATGTGTTCAAAAATGCAGAACACGGGGCAAATCTTTTTGCCCTGAAGGAATTCGGCAACATCTATACGCGAATCATGAACCCGACCACAGATGTGCTAGAGAAACGACTTGCCGCTCTTGAAGGCGGCGTGGCTGCTTTGGTGGTGGCCTCAGGTCAGGCGGCACAGTTCATTGCTTTAAATAATATTCTGCAGGCCGGCGACAATTTTGTTTCTACTTCTTTTCTCTACGGAGGAACATATAATCAGTTTAAGGTGGCATTTAAAAGACTCGGCATTGAGGCCCGTTTTGCAGAAGGTGATACGCCTGCGCAGTTTGAAAAGCTGATTGATTCAAAAACGAAGGCATTGTATCTGGAGACCATCGGAAATCCCGGTTTTAATATTCCAGATTTTGAAGCCATTGCTGCGGTAGCCAAAAAGCATGATCTCCCGTTGATTGTAGATAATACCTTCGGAGCGGCAGGATATCTGTTCCGTCCGCTGGACCACGGAGCCAATGTTGTAGTTGCCTCAACCACAAAATGGATTGGCGGACACGGAACATCCATTGGTGGCGTAATCGTTGATGGCGGTAATTACAATTGGGGCAATGGTAAATTTCCTCAGTTCAGTGAGCCTTCTGAGGGATACCACGGCTTGAAATTCTCAGATGTTTTTGGTTTTAATAATCCCCTGGGACTACCAAACATCGCATTTATCATTCGTGCAAGAGTAGAGGGATTACGGGATTTTGGTCCTGCCGTCAGCCCTTTCAATTCTTTTCTTTTCCTACAGGGTGTAGAAACTTTAAGTCTTCGTGTGAAGCGCTCTGTGGATAATGCACTTGCACTTGCCAGCTGGCTGGAAAAACACCCGAGGGTAGAGAGTGTAAACTATCCCGGACTGAAAAGCAGCACCTATCACGAGCTTGCAACCAGATATCTGAAAAATGGTTTTGGAGCCGTACTTTCATTTACCCTCAAAGGATCTGCAGAGGAAACCGGTAAGCTCATAGACAACCTGAAACTTGTAAGTCATCTTGCAAATGTGGGTGATGCCAAAACGCTGATTATTCAGCCATCTGCCACCACGCATCAGCAGCTTACTGAAGAGGAGCAGCTTTCATCAGGTGTACTTCCGAATCTGCTTCGGGTATCAGTTGGAATTGAGCACATTGATGATATCAAGGAGGATTTTGAGCAGGCATTCAGTAAAGTTTTTGTGAAAGAACTTGTAAGCTGATGTCTGAACTCAGGCACTTCCATCTTAACCTGCCGTTTTCCCTTGAATCAGGGATTGAACTTCCCGGATTAACATTGGGCTATACTACACTTGGAGCCCTTAACAATGAGGGCTCCAATGTGGTATGGGTTTGTCATGCCCTTACCGGAAATACGGCGGCTGATGTGTGGTGGAAGGAGCTTTTTGTGCCAGGCGGAGTATTTGATCCTGAAAAATATTTTGTGGTTTGTGCAAATGCTCCCGGTGGTTGCTATGGATCCACAGGTCCGTTGTCACTCAATCCGCTTAACGAAAAAAAATATTACCATGATTTTCCGGAAGTAACCAACCGCGATATTGTTAAATCCTTTGACTTGCTGCGCTGCCATCTTGGAATCAATAGGATTTTTTGTCTGATCGGCGGATCACTTGGCGGACAACAGGTACTGGAGTGGGCCATTCAATCTCCTGATTTATTTACCACCATCATTCCGGTTGCCTGCAATGCGTGGCATTCTTCCTGGGGCGTAGCCTTCAATGAGTCGCAGCGAATGGCTATTGAAGCTGACCAGACATGGAAGTTGCATGAAGATCATGCAGGTCAGTCCGGACTTAAGGCCGCGCGCGCCATCGCAATGTTATCGTATCGCAGCTACCCGGTCTATGAAAAAAATCAACCGGTTGGATCTGATGAAAAATTAACAGGATTTCGGGCTGCATCCTATCAGCGTTATATGGGTGAAAAACTTTCAGCAAGGTTTAATGCATTTTCCTATTACAGGCTTACGCAGGCTATGGACAGTCATCATGTAGGCAGGGGAAGAGTATCAGTGGAGTTGGCTTTAAAAGGGATCACTGCTAAAACGCTTGTGATTGGAATAGATCATGACCTATTGTTTCCCGTCTTGGAGCAGAAATTTCTTGCAAAGTATATTCCCGGAGCAACCTATGCAGAGCTGAAAACGCCTTATGGCCACGACGGCTTTCTGGTGGAATTCTCGCAACTCAGTCAGATAATAAGATCTTTTCTAAATAGTCTCATTAAAAATTATAAATCTTCATGAAAAGGAATTTAAGGTTAGGTGTTTTTGGTTTTGGCTGCGTTGGCCAGGGATTGTATCATGTACTCAATGAAACCAGGGGTTTGAAAGCAGAGATCAGGCGCATTGTAGTGCGAAATCCTGAAAAACCCCGGCCTATTGCCCCTCACTTTTTTTCCTTTGATGAAAATTCTATTTTGAATGATCCTGAAATTGATGTGGTTGTTGAACTTATTGATGATCCTGAAGCTGCATTCCGGATTTTGAAACGTGCTCTTGAGAACGGAAAGGCGGTGGTCACTGCCAATAAAAGAATGCTTGCTGAACATCTCAGCGAAATTCATGAACTCCAACTGAAACATCATAAGCCTGTACTGTATGAAGGTGCTGTGTGCGCAAGCATTCCGATAATCAGAAACCTTGAGGAGTACTACGATAATGACCTGATATCAAGTCTTGAAGGCATATTGAATGGCTCAACAAATTACATCCTTACAAAAATTTTTGAAGAACGTAAGTCTTACTCCGAGGCTCTTGCCGACGCGCAAAAACTTGGTTTCGCAGAGTCAGATCCTTCGCTGGATGTAAGAGCATTTGATCCTAAATTTAAGCTTGCCATTCTGATTGCGCACGCATTTGGTGAGTTTGTCGACCCTGAGCAAATCATTCATTTTGGAATTGACAGGATCAGTTCAACAGATCTGCGTTTTGCACGTGAAAATGGATTGACCATAAAGCTGATTGGAAGGGCATTTAAGAAAGATGGAAAAGTTTATGGTCTTGTGTCACCTCAACTCTTGAAACCCACTCACCCGCTTTATTCTGTCAGAAACGAATACAATGCCGTGATGGTGGAAGGTGCTTTTGCAGAAAAGCAAACATTCATAGGAAAAGGCGCAGGCAGTTATCCGACAGGCTCTGCTGTTCTTTCAGACATCAGTGCACTCACCTATGGGTATCAGTATGAATATAAAAAAACCCGGCAGGAGCGGGGAATTCAATTTTCCAACAATGCTGCAGTAGATGTTCTGGTAAGTTTTAATTCAGGACAGGTAAGGCACGAAGATTTTGTTTCAGTAACCGATGGATATCGAAGTGGCGATACTGAATACATTAAAGGACAGGCCTCTTTTGAACAAATCAGGAACTGGTTTCATCTTGAGGGTGTGAGTGTGCTCCTGACCCCCGAAGCTGTTGTAAGACCGCATGCGCAGGAAGCTATAATTCAAGCCTGAATGCCGCCATAAAATGGTGGAATCGGCCCTTCATTGTGCGTATCTTTGATGGATGGCCAGTATTACCGGTTTACAATATATACTGATCTTTTCAGGCGTTGGTCTGGGGTTCATCTTATTGACCTTACTAATCTCCCGGCTGATCAGCCCCGGCCGCCCTAATCCTGAGAAAAACTCTGTTTATGAGAGCGGGGAAGAAACATCCGGAAATTCTTGGCCTGCCATCAGCAATGGTTACTTTGTTATTGCCCTGCTATTTCTGCTCTTCGAAATAGAAATCATTTTTCTTATTCCCCTTGCTATTGCGTTCGGTAAATCCTCAAATCCCCGTTCGGCTTTGATTCTATGGGGTGCCATCTCAGGCTTTGTCATTATCCTGGTTGCAGGACTGGCTTATGCATGGATCAATGGGCACCTGGACTGGATGAAGCCTGCTCCGGTGAATCCTGAATCATCCGGCGTGGTACCCAAAGAGCGTTACAATGAATTCAACAAAAAATTCAGCTGATGAACTCCGTTTCCCAACCGGTCATTGAGCCGGGAAAACCATACCGCGAGTCATTTGGTAACTCAGGAATTATTATTTCCAAGGCAGATGATCTGCTTAACTGGTCCCGTTTATCCTCCCTTTTTCCAATGACTTTCGGACTGGCATGTTGTGCTATTGAATTCATGAGCACAGGAACCCAGCCTTATGATATGGACCGGTTCGGTATGGCGCCCAGGGCAACACCACGCCAGTCTGATGTCATGATTGTGGCAGGCACGGTCACATTTAAAATGGCTGACCGGATCAAACGGCTCTACGAACAAATGGCAGAGCCCCGTTACGTTATTTCAATGGGGTCATGTTCCAATTGCGGTGGTCCTTATTGGCAGCACGGTTACCACGTGGTTAAGGGCGTTGATAAAATTATTCCGGTAGATGTTTATGTTCCGGGTTGTCCACCGCGTCCTGAAGCACTCATTGAAGGCATTCTGAAGCTGCATGATAAAATCAGGAATGAAAGTATTTTAAACGCATGAGTGCCGACAGGATCACCGAAATTTTACAGGATGTCACCGCCAGAGCACCTGAGAAGATCAGTCAGGCAGAACCTGTAACTTTCAGAATTCAATCTGAAGAATTGATTTCATTTTGCGAGCGGATTAAAAATGATCCGGAGCTTTATGTTGACCGGTTGGCTTGTATTACGGGCATTGATTGCGGACCTGAGACCGGAACAGTTGAGTTGATTTATCATTTTGAATCTGTCACCAAGGCTATCCGTTTTGCAATCTGCATTCCGGTTTTAAGAATTGAAGGTTCGGCACCATCACTTTGTGGTTTATGGAAATCCGCTAATTGGTTAGAGCGTGAGGTGTTCGATATGTATGGAGTGAAGTTTTCCGGTCATCCCGACCTGCGCCGTATCCTGATGCCTGCCGACTGGCTGGGATTTCCATTGCTCCGTGACTACCGTGTGCAGCAGGAATATCATGGAATTGAAGTCAACCCGGAGCCAAACCAAAATATTCCGAAGTCATGAATTCTCAGGGGTTGAGACTTAGTGAGTTGTTGCGGATTTCTGAACCTAATAAGATTGATGTAGGGAAACTCCGCACAGAGGAGATGCTGATCAATTTGGGTCCGCAGCATCCTTCTACACATGGCGTTTTAAGACTTGAGGTGCTGATGGATGGCGAAGTGGTGAAAGAGGTTGTTCCTCATCTTGGCTACCTCCATCGTTGCTTTGAGAAGCATGCAGAGCAACTTCCCTATAATCAGATAATTCCGTTTGTTGACCGGCTGGACTACGTAGCGGCAATGAATTGTGAACATGCGTATGTACTTGGGGTTGAAAAAATGATGGGTCTGGAAGGAAAACTTCCTGCCCGCATTGAATACATCCGTGTGCTGATGGCGGAGCTAAACAGAATTGCCTCTCATTTTATTGCACTGGGTACCTATGGTCTGGATCTGGGCGCCTTCACGCCAATGTTTTGGTTAATGCAGGATCGTGAGCACATCCTCAGAATGCTGGAATGGGCAAGTGGTGCCCGTATGCTTTATAATTATATGTGGATCGGCGGATTGTACTTTGATTTGCCTGTTGGCTTTGAGGAACAGACCGGAGCGTTTATTAAATATCTGCGTCCTAAACTTGAGGAACTGGATACGATTTTGACAGATAATTCAATATTAATCAGCCGCACTGCTAATGTTGGGGTTTTGCCGCTCGACCTGGCTATTAATGGTGGCGCCACCGGACCTGTGTTAAGAGGAAGTGGACTAAAATATGATTTAAGAAGGGTTGATGGATATTCAGTTTACCCAGAACTCGACTTTTCCATTCCTGTCGGAGCGGGGCAAATGGGTACTACCGGTGACAGTTGGGACAGAACCTGGGTACGGGTAAGAGAGATTCACGAGTCATTAAAAATTATTGAGCAGTGCCTTGAACGCCTGACCGGTGATTTGAAAAGATCCAGAGATTTTGATCCGCAGGCTCTGGTCCCTGGAAAAATAAGGCCCAGGGCTCAGGATATTTATGCCAGAGCAGAGTCTGCAAAGGGCGAGCTTGGTTTTTTCTTTCGTGCCGATGGCAAATCTGATATCCCATGGAGATGCAAAGTCAGAAGTTGCAGTTTTTCAAATCTTTCCCTTCTTCCTGAAATTTCAAAAGGTGTTCTCCTGGCAGATTTAATTGCCATAATCGGTTCTCTTGATGTGGTTATGGGTGAGGTCGACCGCTGATAAGTAATGATAAAAATTCCCAACCGCTTACAAATACAGGAATGGGACAAGGTAACCATCACAAGGTGCAGTATTAATTCTGTTGAACTGATGGAACGGGCTGCCGTCGCTTTTGTAAGTTGGTTTGCAAAATATTTTCCTGTTTGTAATGTGATGGCTTTTTGCGGAAGGGGAAATAATGGAGGTGACGGACTTGCGGTTTTACGGTTACTTCATCAAAAGGGTTATGCTGTCTCAGCAATTATTATCGGAAAACACGAAAAAGAAACCATGGATTTCAGGCTTAATCTGGAGCGGGCTAAGTCACTTTTTCCTGTTAAAGAGCTTTCATCGTTTGAAGGTTTGGATTTTTCAAACCAGGAAATAATTATTGATGCTTTGTTCGGCACAGGGCTTAACCGTAAGCCGGAGGCCCTGTTTGCCAAGATAATTGAAGTAATAAATTCGAGCGGCAAGAAAATTGTATCTGTTGATATCCCTTCAGGTTTACTTACTGACAGTGAAACGCCATGGCCTGTGGTGCACGCTCATCACACAGTAACCTTCCAGGTTCCTAAGTTATCATTTTTGATGCCGGCCGGATTGAATCGTACCGGCAATGTGGAAACTATTGATATTGGCCTTGATCCTGATTTTGAGAATGCGCTTGATACCAGTTATTTTATATCAGGAGCTGAGGATTTCCGGACTGTATTCAGCCCCAGGCAAGTGAATGCACACAAAGGCCATTTTGGTCATGCACTGGTCATGGCCGGCAGCTATGGAATGATTGGTGCGGCAACGTTGTCAGTAAAGGCTGCCTTAAAAACCGGTGCAGGGAAAATTACAGCTGCCGTGCCCGCATGTGGTTATGGGATTATGCAAACTGCTGTTCCGGAGGCTATGGTCCACACGGATTCAGCAGATAAAATACTTAGAGAGTTACCTGATCTTAACCCATATACGGCAGTGGCTTTTGGCCCCGGCACAGGTACTGCCCGGGATACTGAAAAATGTCTGATTCGTTTGCTTGAAAAATCTGTTGTGCCGCTTGTTATTGATGCGGATGGTCTCAATATGATTGCCTCTGACTCAGCATACCGACAATTGCTGAGCGGAAAAACCATATTAACACCGCATCCCGGGGAGTTTCGCCGCCTGGCAGGACCATGGAAAGATGATTTTGATAGGTTAAGAATTTTGAAACAGTTTGCCGCGCAAACAAAGTCAGTGGTTGTCCTCAAAGGTGCCCGTACTTGTATAGCCTTTCCGGACGGGCAGGTATTTTTTAATCCTACCGGCCATCCATTTATGGCGACTGCGGGTAGTGGTGATGTACTGACAGGAATAATTGTGTCCCTGCTTGCACAGGGATTTGATATCCGTACTTCTGTCCTTGCCGGTGTTTTCCTTCATGGAAAAGCCGGGGAAATCGCATCCGGCGGTACCCATCCGATCATAGCGGGTGAGATTATTGCGGCAATTCCAGTAGCCTGGGAGAAATTTTATCTCAGGTAATAAACCCTGATTAAAACTGCCGGTCTTATAACGGGATAACCTTCCCGGCATGATTTTCGTTAAAGCTATTGATATGCTCAGAGGTCTGGTTTTGATGTTTATTCTTTCCTTTTCAGGCAGAATTTATGCCCAGAAAACTGAGTTTTTTACTTCCTCTGCTGACCCTGTTAAATCAGTTGCGTTGTTTCCTAATCCCGCAACGGAGGCAATTTCTGTCATTTTTGAAAAGCCTGAGGCCAGGCAATCAAGTGTTATTTTATATACCATAATAGGCAATGAGATAATGGCTGAAGCCGAACCTGTCGATGATTATGAGCTCAGAATCAGGGTCAGAGACCTTCCATCCGGTTACTATCTGCTGGCGGTGCGAAATGATAAAAGTGGCCTTAAGGTAACGCGGAAATTTCTCAAGCGTTGATCTAAAAACCTTTAAATTCCTGTTTTCCCCGCAAGGGGATTTTTTTTGGTTGCTTCTTTCAAAAATAATCTTCTACTTTTATGCTTACCTGAACCTTCCCGGTATATGCAAATCGGACTGATCGGACTTGGAAAAATGGGCTTCAATCTGGCCCTCAATTTCAAAAAGAACAATCATGAGGTCATCGCCTTTGATATCAGCAAGGATGCGATGGAAAAAATCCGCAATCATGGCATTCGTACGGCCGGATCTGTTGGAGAGCTCGCGGATTCACTGAATGGCAGAAGAGTAATATGGGTGATGGTTCCGGCAGGAAATGCCGTTGATGTTATCATCGGAAATCTGAAGAATCATTTAAGGGCTGATGATATTATTATCGACGGAGGTAACTCCTATTATAAGGAAACAATTGCCAGGGCAGAGGATCTTGACCATTACGGAATTCATTTACTGGATTGTGGCACGAGCGGAAGTCTGGAAGGTGCATTGAACGGCATTTCAGCAACTGTGGGTGGTTTCACAGGTGCGTTTGAATATTGCTCTGATTTATTTAAATCTGTTTCGGCTCATGATGGCGTGCTATATTGTGGTAAATCAGGCAATGGGCATTTTGTAAAAATGATTCATTGCGGCATAGAGTATGGAATGATGCAGGCCATTGCTGAGGGAGTTGAACTTGTTCACAAATTCAATCCTGATCTTAATATTGCCAGAATCCTGAAAACATGGAATGGAGGTTCAGTAATTGAAAGTCATCTTTTGAAACTTACACAAAAGGTATTTGAAATAGAGCCGCAACTCTCGTCCATCAGAGGGGTAATGAATTCCTCAGGTGAAGGAAAATGGACAGTTGAGACTGCACTTGAACTTGGAATTCCTGCACCGGTAATTACAATGGCCTTATTGACCCGCTATCGTTCACATCAGCAGGATACGTTTTCCGGTAAAGTTGTAGCCGCACTTCGAAGCCAGGCCGGAGGTCATCCTTTATAGCGGGGCGCCTTAATATTCAGTGAAAAAGTTCCTCCACGGGCTGACCTGTGCAGCCGTTAGGCATTTTGATGTCCAGCAATGCTGAAATGGTTGGAGCAATGTCAGTGACCGGATGATATTTATAGCTTACCCCATGCTTAATACCTTTTCCAAAGAATAACATAGGGATGTGGGTGTCATATGTGAAGCCGGTACCGTGGTTGGCTCTTGCGCCACCAGCCCAGCTCCAGCCGGGCTTAAATGTAAATACGATGTCTCCCGACCTATTGGAATTCAATCCCCGGGAGAGCAGATCCTGAACGGAATTACCTGTGGGTGCAATATTCAACAATTGTGTTTTGGTAAAAACCTCAGCTATACCATTTGCTGCCCGAAGGAACTGAACTACAAGTTCAGAAGCGACTATGAAATTAAGTCCTCCGGATTTTGGTTCTTCAGGAAATGCAGCAGGATTCAGATAGACCTGATTGTTACTGATATCTTGAATTAAATTCTGACCGGGAAAATATTTCTGCAGATGTTCCTGCAATCCTTTTTCGACATCTATGGAGCTGAAATAGCCGGCAGGTATATTCATGGATATCAGATCCTGAGGAATATCAGCCACGGCATGGTCGGCGGTAAGAAACACAATATATTGGCCCACTCCGATTTTTTTATCCAGTGTACTAAGCAGATCCTGAATATTTTTGTCAAGTCTCAGATAGGTATCCATTACTTCAACGGAGTTTGGACCCATTGCATGGCCGATCAGGTCGGGAGTTGAATAGGATATTGCCAGAAAATCGGTTATAGCATCTTTGCCAATTTCGGCTCCGTCAATTGCTGCTTTGGCAAGGTCTGTAAGTAAATCATCTCCGTATGGGGTCCGGGTGATAAGATCAAGTTCACCATTTGTTTTTCTGAGTTCAGGGAGGTTGTAAGGAAATACCGGTTTGTCTTTACCCCGCATGAGTGACTCAGCTCTTGAATTATCCGGTCCGCATTCAGTGTAGGTTTCAATGGGCAGCAGTGTATTCCATTCCTTTGAAAGGTATTTATCAGCAAGTTTCAATTGATTAAACTGCTCAACCCACATAGGTAGACCAGGTTTGTAATAGGTGCTGGAAATAAAATTTCCGGTGCTTCCGTCATACCAGAATGCACCATCCGGGATATGTCCTGCAGGAAGAACAGCACCGCGGTCTTTGATGGAAATTCCAATAACTTTTGCCTGTCCCCCGGTAGATAGCTTCAATTCATCCGTAACAGTTGTACTTAACATCCGGAAGGGAGAGACCATACCCTGGCCTGCTGTGGTTGTTCCTACGGAAACATAACGACGATCTTCAACACAATTAACTGTTTTGGATTCAGTTCTCTCATACCATTCATTACCTATGACACCATGCACGGATGGAGTTGCTCCGGTGTAAACGGCTGCGTGACCAGGACCTGTAAGGGTGGGTATATAATTATAATGAGCATTTTTTACCATGAAGCCATGGTTCATCAGTCTCTTAAAACCTCCATCGCTGAATTTTGGAGAGAATCGGTAGAGGTATTCCTGACGCATCTGATCGACCACAATGCCGATTACTGCTTTGGGCTTATTAGACTGTGCTTCAACAAAAAAGGGGGTGAACAATAAAAGGAAAAAACACTTTTTCATAGTGTGTATTTAAGTCCGCAATAATACATTTTTAAAGTAAATCTTCAATTATCACAAAGGATTAAGTCCAGTAACGTATCATGTGAATTGAATTTCTGAATTGTTATCCCGTGCCGGTTAAAGTACTCTATGGGGATGAGATTACCTTGCGCGCGACCAAGACCAATGAATAAACTTTTATGATCATCAGATAGCCAGATGATTTCTGTAAATCGTGGTTTTATGATGATGCCAAGGGAAGGACTGATCATTCCGTATAATCCTCCGGTTTTAAAAATGATTCGTTCTCCGTTTTCGACAGAACTCCAGTCAGCGATGTCCTCTGCTATTATTTCACCGGTATATATTTTGAGCATGGACCATGTTTGATTCTTTTTGATAAGAGCCAGGCTATCATTAACATATTTTACCTCGTCGAATAAAAAAGAAGTTTTCTCGGGCTTTTGTTTCAGATTAACAATGCCCCATTTTTTATTTTTTCGGGCAAGTATGATATCCTCTGAATATGGTATAAGTCCTGCATCGTACACAGGCTTTATTATTTTTCCTGATTCGGGGTGGTATCCGCCAAATTTTTTTTCCCTGAGCAGGCTAAACCAGCCGTTTCGAAATAATATGGCATCGTAATCGGCAGTAAGTAATTCTTTCCCTTTGTTGTTAATAAGTCCGTTTTTATTTTTCAGCAGTACAGTAAAATAATCTTTGGTCACTGGATTAATATTTGAGTAGGCGCCGGCTACGATTTTTTTCCCGCTTAATGCATCAAAAAGCTGCAGTGTCGTTTTATTTTTTACAAGAAAAAATATTGCTGAGTCGGGTGTGGACAGAAATTTTATTTCATCCTCAGTGCTGAATGTTACTTTTTGTTTGAGTGGTGTAAATAAGGTTACTGAATCCTGTTTACGCGCAAATGCAAAGCGTCCGCTAAACCAAATGCTGTCTGCATTTTCAACTGCCTGTGATTTATCTGGTAAAAAATAAAGCCCCAGTCCATTTTCCGAAAGGGTTTTCATCCAGGGTTCAAGAAATTCAACCTTCCGAATACTTTTATTCTTCATTGCCGGCCAGTCTGTAAGCCTCAGCATTTTATTTTTTTCAACAACAAACCCTGCAGGAGAAAGTTTTACCGATTGCCTGTCAAGCGGGATCAATGTCTCCAGGTTTAGATTTATAATTTCTTCCATTCCGGCCAGCTGAATTCTGATGTATTCAGAACCAATAGCATGGACTTGTTCCACAACCCGGGCTGGGGCTTTTCCATTCGCGAATTCATGAATTTCTTTATCAGGTATGAGCTGAAATTTTCCTGCCTTCCTTAAAATAGCAATAGATCCGATCTGAAAAATGCTGTCATATTCACCAGGAAGTATTGATTCTGCATTTAATCCTGACAGTGACCATTTTTCTTTTTCCTTAATGGCAAGAAATCTGTTTCCAATGAGCTTTACATCTGAAATGTTATTGCCAAATGGCTTCCACCCTGATTCATGGATCAGCTCATTTTTTCCATCTTGGGTATTTATAAAAATAAAGCCTGCGCCTATAATCCGGCCTGATGAGAAAATACCATCAACAAGTCTTCTTCCATTTCTTGCATAAAGCCCGTCAGGCAGTATTACCGGGCCTGATTCATCTTCATTACAGGCAATGTCGTAACTGAGTGAGTCGAATGCGGGTCTGACAACGATTCTTCCTTCATAGTTTATGAAGCCGATTTTGTTGTTATCAGCAACCGGTATCCATTGTCCGCTTCCGTATTCGGAATTGCGGTATTCATTAATTTTTCGGGCAAGTAATGCTTGTTCTGTTTCTGGGAATTTTTCATAGAAATTTTTAAACGCCTCTGTGCTCCCGTCAAATGTTGATAGTCTGAATATTTTTTCCATGGCAGTCCTTCGCCATTTGCTTTCTGGGTAACTGAGATAAAAATTTTCATAATCCTTCAGTGCTCCGGAGATGGTTTTTTCCCGAAAGTTAAATTCATCAAATTTTTCTGCTGCTGTGGATTTGAGATGGGACTGGGGCCATTGTCTGATGTACTGACTAAAGGCCGCTGCAGTGTTTTTTTGTGATGCCTGTGCAAATGTCAGGGAGTCGCGTTTAAGTCGTGCATTTGAAATTTGTGCTGCGTCGGGATAAGTACTTATAAAATGTGATAATGATTCAACGCTTTTTTTTCTGAATGCAATCAGAAATGCCGAACTGTCAATATCCTTCTTCAGGTTATCGAGAATTTCTTCGGTGATGGGAAAACGTGACAATTTTTCCCTGCTTTTCGTGTCCGTCTTTTTGAATGCTTTTTTGGTTCGTAGCAAATAGATTTTTGCTGTATCCGGATAAAATTTCGGATTTGCAAGTTTTGAATAATACACTGCAAATCCATAGAGCGCTTCAATGGAGGCGGTGTCTTTTTTTATTGCGGATTGTAGTAATTGCCGTGCTTCTGACCATTTTTTTTCTGCCAATTTTATCATCGCAGATTTTTCTTTTCCTGTTACCAGGGGCAGTTGCGCCAATGTGGTGTGAATATTCAACGCCAGTAATAAGATGCTGAGTTTTTTGATCACTGTTTTGAAATTGAATTGCATCTTCCCGGTTATTCAGAGGCAGCAGGATTTATAACGTTTCTGAGGGTGTAATGTTTCAAGGCAGGGCTCTCAGAGGCGGTCTCGGGAGACCAATCTTTTTTCATGACTCTTAAAACAAAAAACCCTACCCGAAATTCCGGATAAGGTTTTTTATGGTCGGGGTGAGATGATTCGAACATCCGACCTCCACGTCCCTAACGTGATGCGCTAACCGGGCTGCGCTACACCCCGAATCCTGGTAATCATTGAAAACGCCTTTTTTTGAGCTATTTCAAAGAAAACAGGATGCAATTATAATAAAATCTTTTGTGAACTGATACCGTCATTGCAGTCTGCAATCTTTTAGGATGTTGTTTTTTGAAGATGTTTTTTTAAAATGCAAATGAAGTTAAATTTTAAGTTGATTTTACGTTTTACTAATTATGAAAAGATTAATCCGAAGCTTCACGCAGATTATTAATTACAAAACGCTGATCATTACCGGTCTTGCTGTTGTGAGCACCTATATCTGTTTTAAATTCGGCCTCACTGCCAAGTTCCCGGATATGCTGGTCGGCGTAGCCATTGTATTTCCGGTGGTTTTTTCAATAGGATCGGCCTTTTCAAGGCGTGAAACTGCCTTACAGCGTTACTCTGATTTTAAGGGACATGCCATAGCCATCTATTATGCTACCCGGGACTGGACTTCAGAAAAGCATACTGATTTGCCACAGCGGACCAGGAATCTTATTCAAGAAATGGTTGAAATGATGCGTGTTGTTTTTAACAGTAAGCGCAGACCGGAATGGAGAATGAATGAGCGTAAAATGTATGAGTTATTCTCCCGGTTGTCAGGCCTGACGATGGAATTGCGTCAGCTTGGTGTTCAAAGTGGAGAAATCTCAAGGATCAGTCAATATGTAAGCAAGATCATTATTGCATTTGATAATATGAAGGTGATTCATAATTATCGTACGCCCATCACGCTACGTTCCTATTCAAAGGTCTTTATTTATCTGTTTCCAATTCTTTACGGTCCGTACTTTGCAAGTACCGTTAAAGAATTTGATGCACATCTGGAGTATGTGATGCCTGTGCTTTACAGTTTTATTCTTGTAAGTCTGGATAATATTCAGGACCATCTTGAAAACCCTTTTGATGAAATTGGCGAGGACGACATCCACATTGATGCTGAACACATTGCCAGCCTTATCCCCTAAGTTCAGGTTTTTTTAGCTGCCTTTTTCTGAAGTGCTGCATTGGAGTACTTTGCGCAAGCGGGACATGTTTTCCAGTCATGGCTACGTGCTTGGCAATATTCACGACCGAAATAAATGATTTGAAGATGCAGGTTCTTCCAATCCTTCTCAGGAAATAATTTTTTCAGATCACGTTCAGTCTGCTCCACTGATTTGCCTTCCGAGAGTCCCCAGCGTTTTGCCAGCCGGTGTATGTGGGTATCAACAGGAAAGGCCGGAATATCAAACCACTGTGTCATCACCACTGATGCTGTTTTGTGCCCAACCGCCGGCAGGCTTTCAAGATCTTCTAGTGTATCAGGAACATTGCCATTGTATTTTTCTATCAGGATTTTTGAAAGTCCGTAGATTCCCTTTGATTTCATGGGTGAAAGTCCGCACGGTTTTATGATTTCACGGATTTCTTCTGCTGACATTTTAACCATATCGTATGGATTGTCTGCTTTACTGAATAAAAAAGGTGTGATCTTATTGACCCGCTCGTCAGTGCATTGGGCAGAAAGCAAAACGGATATAAGTAATGTATAGGCATCTTTATGGTGAAGCGGTGGTTCGACCTTTGGGTATAGCCTGTCTAGCAGTTTTTTTATGTCGGCAGCTTTTTCCTTTTTAGTCATTTGATCTTTTGCGCTTATGGCCTGCAATCTTGTAATTTTTGATTCATCCGCCTATACTTGCGCGTCGTATTTGCATATAGCTAACCAACATTCATCAGGATGAAAACTATTGATCAGGTTAATTTCAGCGGTAAAAGAGCCTTAATTCGTGTTGATTTTAATGTTCCCCTTGACAAGTCTTTCAATGTTACGGACGACAACCGTATCCGGGCCACAATTCCAACCATAAAAAAGATTCTCGCAGATGGTGGAAGTTGTGTTCTGATGTCTCACCTGGGAAGGCCAAAGGAGGGACCTGAAGAGAAATATTCCCTGAAGCATACCATTTCAAAAACGGAGGAGTTGCTTGGCGTTAAAGTCTTGTTTGGAGGTGACTGTATTGGTTCAGAATCAATTACTATGTCAGCCGGATTGCAACCCGGGCAGGTATTATTGTTGGAGAATCTGAGATTTTACAAACAGGAAGAAAAAGGTGATGATGAATTTGCAAAGAAACTTGCAGGTCACGGAGATATTTATGTGAATGATGCCTTCGGAACTGCTCACCGTGCACATGCCTCTACCACCATTGTGGCGAAATATTTCAAGGAAAAATGTGCCGGATATGTTCTGGCGGCCGAAGTTGAGAATGCTGAGAAAGTTCTCCAACATGCCGAGCGGCCGTTTACTGCTATTATGGGTGGCGCAAAAATTTCAGACAAGATACTTATTATTGAGCAGCTACTAAGTCGCGTTGATCATCTGATCATTGGCGGAGGTATGGCCTATACATTTTTTAAAGCAATGGGCGGAAGTATCGGAAATTCCCTGGTTGAAGCTGATAAGCTTGAACTTGCACTTGACCTTCTATCAAAGGCCAGGGATAAGGGTGTTACGCTGCACCTGCCTGCCGACTCTGTTATTGCCGATAGGTTTGATGCTGCCGCCAATACAGATATTGCGGGTAATAAATCCATTCCTGATGGGTGGATGGGACTTGATATAGGTCCTGAGGCAACCGTAGAATTTTGTTCTGTAATTGCGAAGTCAAGAACCATTTTATGGAATGGTCCGATGGGTGTATTTGAGATGGAGGCCTTTTCAAGTGGAACGAAAAAAGTTGCCGAGGCTGTAGCCGCTGCGACAAAGTCAGGTGCGTTTTCTTTGATTGGAGGCGGAGATTCTGCAGCAGCGGTTGCTGCTTTTGGACTTCAGGAACAGGTCAGTTATGTATCAACCGGTGGTGGCGCTTTGCTGGAGTATTTTGAGGGCAAAGAACTTCCGGGCGTTAAGGCGCTGCAGGAATAATTTCAGTACCTAGTGGTTTAGATGAACTACCCAGAATTTATCGTAACGAATTTTTTTTTCTTCCAGTAATTCACGGATCACTTCCGTAAACATGTTGTGATCGGGCGGTGTAATTTCTGATTCAAGCTCATCCAGGCTCATGGGTCTGCTTTTCAGCAGATTCAGAATCTGCTCGGTGAAGGAGTTCCATCTTGATTTCTCATTTCTTTTTTTCTCATCCAGGCATTTATCACATATACCGCATCTTGCGGGGAGTTTTTCGTTGAAATACTCCAGCATGATCTTTTGCCTGCAATTTTTATCCTGCCTGGCATAGAACATCATTGCTTCTGATTTTTCTTCTCTTATGCGAGCCCGTCGTTTAAGTTCTTCTGTATTTACCGGAATCTTTTCGGCATCCCATCTTGGCGTAAGCCAGGTGAGCACCGGTAATTCTGAGGATTCACGATAATCAATCAGTTTTAATTCTACAAGATGTTTCAGCATGCCTTTTACTGACCGGACATTCTCCCGGATGAGTACCGCCAATCTTGCTTCCGACACCGGTGTGAAATCTGAAAACAAGGTTGCTCCGTAAGTTCTAAGTAAGACCTGAATAAGGGGTTCAAACTTTTCATTTGCAATCTGAAATTCATAAAGTCTTACCTTGTCTGCGAGAATTTTAGCTGTCGCAGGTCTGTAAAATCTCTCGTCCAGCTGAAGGAGTTCACATTCCTGCAGCCGGCGGATTGCAAGATGGGCCTGGTTTTTTTTGAGTGAAAATCTTGTACTGAAAGACTCAAGGTCAAAAGGAAAGGCGACACCTTCTCCGGCCCCTGTTGCAAGCTGGAAATGATTGGCCAGTGCCTGATATATTTTCTTCAGGAATTCTGGGTCCGATCCGGACTCTTTGGCATTTGTTGCCAGCGAGGTGAGGTCTGATTCATTGTATAGCAGAACAGCATAGGAACGGATACCGTCGCGTCCAGCGCGTCCGGCTTCCTGATAGTAGGCCTCAAGGCTTTCCGGCAGCCCCAGGTGAATAACAACTCTGACATCAGGTTTATCTATTCCCATGCCGAATGCATTAGTTGCGACCATCACCCGCTTGCGGTTGCGGATCCATTCTTCCTGCCTTACGGAGCGTTCTTCAAAATTCAGGCCTGCGTTGTACCATGTGGAAGAAATACCCTTTTGATCAAGAAAGGCCGAGAGTGTTTTGGTTCCTTTCCTTGAGCGCACGTATATGATAGCAGATCCATTTACTCTTTTTAATATTTTCGTCATCGCAGCTTCCTTGTTTTCTGTTTTTCTTACGACGAAGCTGATGTTGTCTCTTGCAAAACTTCTTTGAAAAATTTCAGGCTTTTTCAGTTTAAGTCGCAAAATGATATCTTTTTTAACCTGGTCGGTTGCTGATGCAGTGAGAGCCAGAACAGGCACAGTAGGATGAATTTCACGAATGGCACCAATTTTCAAGTAGGATGGACGAAAATCATAACCCCACTCTGAAATGCAGTGCGCTTCATCTACCGCAATCATGGAGACCTTCATTTTCTCCAGTCTAACTTTAAAAATTTCAGTCTGGATGCGTTCAGGTGACAGATAAAGCAGCTTGATTTTTCCGAAGATGCAATTGAACAGAGTTATGTTAAATTGTTCTCTGTTCATTCCGGAGTGAATGACGGCACAAGAAATGCCTCGCTGTTTTAGCTGCAGGATCTGGTCTTCCATCAGGGCAATTAATGGAGAAACCACCAAACAGATTCCATCCATTGATAAGGCAGGTACCTGATAGCAAACTGATTTTCCTCCGCCGGTAGGCAGCAGGGCCAGCGTATCTTTTCCCAAGGAAACGGAGGCAATAATCCTGTCCTGAGGATTGCGGAAAACCTCGTAACCCCAGTATTTTTTAAGGATTTGCTGTGCTGACAGATTGCTCATCGGGGTTCTAAATTAGTCAACAGGGATTTCTTTTTTGGCTATATCAAGGATTATCACAGTATCAGGCCGCAGGATGGCAACCTTTTGAGGTGGCAGTTTACCATTTAGGCCTGAACTTTTTGATTTCGGGTTCATCATGAAAATTACTTCAGGTATATCAGCGTTGATTTCCTGTATTTGCCCGGAAGGTCCTAAAATCAGAAGTGTATTTTTAAGGATCTCAGGCTGAGAACCTGTGGAATTAATAACTGTAACATCAGCAAGGTCTTTCAGATGGACGGATACGTTTGCATTGTTTAAGGATATAACCTTATGGCTTTGCAGCCATGGATGACCTGTACCCGGGGCGAAGCTGACAGGATGCTGATTACTACTCATTTCAATGCGAAGCAGGTGTCCGCCAACCTGTATTTCCGAATTGGAACCGGAGCGTTTGACATTTAAAATGATTTTGCCGGCGGAAATTTCCTTTTCCTTCCATGCATGATCAGTCACTCCCAGTATTGCAGCGGTACTAACAGCAAAAATTAAAAAAACAGGTCTCCGCTTTTCAAGATAAATACCTGTACTGATGATCAGGCACATCAGGAGCATGGCCTGTGTGTTGAGCAGATATATATTATTGATACTTGACCATGGCAGCATTGCTATGAAGATGGTGGTGTGGTTCATAATGTTTATTATAAATTCAAGGATCATGCCGGTGCACTCTGCAATACCCGGCATGG
Organism: Cyclobacteriaceae bacterium; assembly: GCA_049430945.1. Classification (GTDB taxonomy): domain Bacteria; phylum Bacteroidota; class Bacteroidia; order Cytophagales; family Cyclobacteriaceae; genus ELB16-189. The sequence goes on along the minus strand of JBMTCO010000003.1, from coordinate 21,118 downwards.
TACTTAGCGGGATAAAAGCGAGTCCTGCCATCAGGGCAACTGAGGAGATTGGGATAATCAGCAAGTTCGCCGGTATAAACCATACCGGGAACTGATGAAAGTTGAGCAGAGAAACCGGTAAGGTGGTGAGTTGCGCAGCTATGGACATACAGGTGATATTCCAGGCTCCGAACATAATCCGTGAGTTAGGCTCCCATTGACGCAGCAAAAGCGGATGCAGCCAGATGATTCCGCCAAGTGCCAGATAGGAAAGCTGGAATCCAATTCCTGTGATCAGCCAGGGATCGAATAGAAGTAAAATGAATGCTGACGAAGCCAGCGTGTTCCAGATTCCGGATCTTAGTCCGAGTGGTTTTGAAATCGCTGCAAACGAAAACATAGTGACCGCTCTGAGGACTGAGGGAGAAAGTCCTGTGACCAGGCTGTAGCACCACAGTACTGTCATCGTTATAAGACTGATGATCCAATTTCCGTGCTTAACCTTTACCAGGGGCTTTAGCAGGAAAAGGAGAATTCCATAAAGCAGGCCTGTATGAAGTCCGGATACTGAAAGCACATGCAGTGTTCCGTTTACTGCATAATGTTGATTCAGTTCCGGGTCCAGGCCATCTGACTGACCGGTAATAAGTGCGATGGCTATTGCCTGTTCATTTTTGCCTTTAATGAATTTTGAGATCTGTCGGATGCACCAGAGTCTTATAGCGATTGCGTGGGCATACAGATCCGGCGTTGACTTGCCTGCAATCATAATTTCATCCGGAGATAAATATTGTCTGAAGAAAATGTTTTTTCTTTTCAGGTACAGGGTATAATCAAAAGTTGATTGGGGTGGTGCTTTTTTTAATTTCTGAGGTTGTCCTTTGGCGAGAAGAATATCGCCACGATTTAATTTTACTTCAGTTTTGAAATACAGATATGCTTTGCTTTCTGCTGCTGTCCATCCTTCCGGTGTTCGAACCTTGATGATGCGTACCGGAAGCCTGTATCCTGTTGTTGTTTTGGCCGGAGGTTCTGAGACAATTGAAATGGATGCATCAACGCGCTTATTTAATTTTGTAAGGTGGTTAATTTGAGTAGTCTCATCAGACAGCTCAGTGCTTAGCCAACCTGTAAGTGTGATAAAAGTTAGTCCGAAAAATCCACATAATGAGCTGGGTTTGACCTTTTGCGTGAGAAGGAATGATATGGTGAGACAGGCCATGGCGGTCCACAGATACCATTGTGTGGTTTGGATTACGAGGAATCCGCCGATAAAAATTCCCAACACATAGAATCCGAGAATTCGGACCATGGCAACGGGAGTCCAGTAAAACATTTTCCGGGCAATAATACCCCGGAAAGTAACGAATAGCTTTTTTAATGAGCGATGCTAACTCAGATAGTGGAATGATACTTCAGTAATCTGAGGTGGAAATATATCCGTATTTCAGATTCCCAGCTCTTGGCGGTGTTTTTTCAGAGTATCAATTATGAATTGGATATGAGCAGAAAGTTCTATACCAAGCATTTCAGTTCCTTTATAGACTTCGTCCCGTTCTACTTTCGCTGCAAATCCTTTGTCCTTTAATTTTTTAATTACTGATTTAGGTTCAAGGGTGCTTATTCCATCAGGGCGTACCTGACAACAGGCCACGATGAAACCTGTGAGCTCATCACATGCGAGCAATGCTCTATCCATCAGTGTTTCATATGTCACATTCCATTTGGTATAATGTGCTGATATGGCATGTGCAATCCTATGTTCACCAAGGTCATTGAGTTTTTTTACTATTACACCAGGGTGCTGTTCCGGAAACTTTTCGTAGTCGGCATCATGTAATAAACCGGCAACAGCCCACTGTTCTTTATCTTCCCCAAATTTTTCTGCGTAGGCTCCCATGACCAGCTCAAGTGTCCGCATATGGCGGAGCAGAGCCGGAGAATCAGTCATTTCTGAGAGGATGGTGTGGGCCTGTTCTAAGGTCATTGTCTAACGTTTTTTCTTTTTCTTCTGGAGGAATGCATTTATTCCCAGTGCGATGGCCAGGATGCTGATGATGGCTACGGTTACTGCCAGCCTTGTCCGCTGCAATTCAATGGACTTAAGTTCCTCTTCTTTTTTAAGGGCTTCAATCTGTTTTTCTTTTTCCTGGATCTCTATAACCATTTCCATCTGTGCAATACGTCTGCTGCTCTCTTCACTGAAAATCTTTTCACGTGCCCGGTCATAGTTCTGCATGTACTGATAGGCTTCACTCATGCGATTTTGTCTGGCCAAAGTTTCTGCAAGAGATTTCAGGATCTGGGGTTCCATATACAGAGCCTGAAGTTTCCGGCAGACCTGCAGGGCATCCAGCAAGTTCTTTTCTGCTTCACGATAATCTGCTGATGCTATGGCAGCGTTCGCCAGGCTTGCTCTGACTGTCATGAGAGTCAACTGATCATTGATTTCCTCAGCAAGTGACACTGCCTTTGTTAAATATTCCTTTGCCTTTTGCGGCTGATTCAACCTGATGTACATGTTGCCGATGTTGACCAGCGGATCAATGGGTTTCAGTTTTAATTTCTCAGCAAGTGTGAGAGATTGATTAAAATATTCCAGGGCTTCTGAATACCGCCCCATGTCACTATAAACATTTCCAAGATTATTCAGAGTTCCGATCATTCGGGTGGTATCGCCCAGTTCCGTAAAAGCTTTTGCAGATTCTTCAAAATACTTTTTAGACCTTTCAAAATCTTTTTTGAGAGAATAAATGGTTCCGATATTATTATGGGTAGCGGCTCTGCCTTCTTTGTTGCCGCTTTTCTCATAAACTTTATCTGCGGTGAGGTAGTTTTCCAGCGCTTTTTCAAATGCGCCCTGATTTTTATAGGCGACTCCCAGGTTATTATATGAAGCTGCAATACCACTGGCATCTTCAAATTCCATTGCCAGCGACAAGGCCTCCTTGGTATACCCGGTCGCACGAACCGGATCCTGATTGATATAGGACCGGAACAACAGGTTCAGGATTTTGACTCTTCTGGTTCCTTTGGACGTTTTCAGGAGTTGCTCAAGGCTGTCCGCAGGTACATTGGCCAGTTCCTGTCCGAGTGACAGGAGGCTTGAAAGTGTAAAAATTAAAGTCAGCGTTCTCATCCCGGTAATTGAACATCAAATGTAATTATTTGATCACATGATTAATAGCTTAATTTGTATGCTAAATATAATTATGAGAACCTACCTTTTGATTCTTTTTCTGCTTTTTAATATTCAGTTTGCTTCCGGTCAGGGGAAACTTCAGCGTATTGAAATCATGAAACCTGTTGAAACGCTTTTTCGTGCCATGGAACTTGGTGACAGTTCTTTATTATCAGAGGCTTTTTACAGTCAGGCCAGGCTTGCTACAGTTTCCTTAACTGAGGATCTTAAGTTCAGATCACTGGCCTTTGAAAACAGTACTGCGCCTTTTAAGCAGGCAATTGCATCTGGGAAGAAGGAGCCTTACCGAGAGCCTATTTATGATGTGAAGGTAGAATCTGATGGTATATTTGCACAGGTTTGGGCGCGGTACGCTTTTTATATCGGAAATAAATTTCATCACTGCGGCGTTGATACTTTTCAACTGATTAATACAGAAGGGGGATGGAAAATTTTTTATCTCGCTGACACGCGCCAGGTAAGAGACTGTAATGTCCCAGCGTCGGTAAGAAAGAAATATGAATCTTACTGACAGCGAATGATACGAGGTTTCACTGCTCTGTTTGTTTTTTTGTTCAATTTGGCTTCAGGACAGGATGAGCTTAGGATGAGCATTTATTTCGAGGGCGGCAGTTATGAAGTAAGTGAAGATCAAATCAAAAAATTATCAGACTGGCTGGACTCTATTCCGAACTTGCTGGACAAGTACGAGATTGAGTTAATCAGCCATACCGATCCGGTAGGTGGCAGAAGATTCAATCAGTGGCTTTCCCGGATGCGCAGTGGTATGGTCAATGATATTTTGATTCGGCGTTTCATCCCACAACAACTTATTCATATCCGTGACTGGGGTTTCGAGCGGCCAGTCTATGACAACCGTACCTCAGGTGGCCGCATTATGAACCGCAGAGTTGATGTGATTGTGAGACCTTTGGCTTTTTAAATTTGTATTTTTAAAAAAATTCTTGACATGAAATTTGGTACCAAGGCCATTCACGCCGGCGTTTCACCGGATCCTACAACCGGGGCGATTATGACTCCGATTTATCAGACTTCCACTTATGTGCAGGAGTCACCTTCAAAACACAAGGGCTTTGCATATGCTCGTGGGGCTAATCCTACGCGCACTGTACTCCAGCAAAGTATCGCTGCACTTGAAAATGCGTGTCATGCCATTTGTTTTAGTTCAGGGATGGGTGCAACGGATGCGGTAATTAAATTACTGAAGCCGGGGGATGAGGTTATTACGAGCAACGATCTCTATGGCGGGTCTTATCGCTTGTTTCGTCGTGTCTATGAGAAGTTCGGAATACGGTTTCATTTCATAGATCTTACAGACCTCCGGAATGCACTTCCGCTGATCAATTCAAATACAAAAATGATGTGGATAGAAACGCCCTCTAATCCACTAATGCGCATCATTGATATAAAGGCTTGTACGGATCTGTGTAAAAAGCACGGGATGATTTCGGTAGTGGATAATACATTTGCATCACCTTATTTACAAAATCCGCTTGACCTTGGTGCTGACGTTGTAATGCATTCTGTGACAAAATACCTTGGCGGTCATAGCGACGTGGTGATGGGTGCACTTGCAATGAATGATGATCAGTTGTACACCGATCTTCATTTTTTAATGAATTCTTGTGGTGCTGTACCCGGGCCACAGGATTCGTTTCTTGTATTACGTGGAATTAAAACGCTTCACCTGCGGATGGAGCGGCATTGTACAAACGGCCGTCTGATAGCAAGTTTTTTACGGGAGCATCCGCTTGTCGGACATGTGTACTGGCCCGGGTTTGAGGATCATCCGAATCACGATGTGGCTGTCCGGCAAATGAGGGATTTCGGAGGCATGTTGTCTTTTACACTTAAGGATGACCGACCTGAGGCTGCCATTAAAATGATGGAATCTGTCAGACTCTTTTCCCTTGCTGAATCACTTGGAGGTGTTGAGTCGCTTATCAATCACCCGGCATCTATGACCCATGCCAGTATTCCAAAGGAAGAAAGAATTAAAAGTGGGTTGTCTGATAGCCTGATTCGGTTGAGTATCGGCGTTGAAGATGCTGAAGATTTGATTGCGGACCTTGATTACGGACTAAAGCACTGAATTTAGTTTTCGGAGGGTTTCAGTTGTTCCATAAATAGCGTATTTCATTTGCGATATTTATTAAGGAGCATGGCCAGTTTATCCTCCATTGAGGGTTCCTTTTTCGGTGGTGAACTTTTTTGGTGGCCTTTCTGGTGTGGCTTTTTGTTGCCCTGGGGGTGTCTTGGTTTAACGACTCCGGGTTTGGCAGGAATAACATTTTCAAACGGATTAGTTTTCATGGACAGGCCAATCCGTTTTCTTTCCTTATCTACTTCAGTCACTGTGACATTTACTTTTTGTCCGACGCTTACAATGGTGGCGGGGTCTTTTACGAACTGATCCGAAAGGTGACTGATATGTAAGAGTCCATCCTGATGTACCCCGATGTCCACAAATGCACCGAAAGCTGTAACGTTGGTTACTACACCGGGAAGTTTCATTCCTGTTTGCAGGTCTTGTATTGAATGAATACCTTCCGCAAAGCTTATGGCTTCAAAATGATCGCGTGGATCCCTTCCCGGTTTTTCAAGCTCTTTAAGTATATCTTCCAGTGTTGGCAACCCTGTATTGTCATTCACATATTTATTAAGATCAAGCTTGCTGCGGAGTTCAGCACTACTGATCAGGTCTTTCACAGAGCATCCAAGGTCGTTGGCCATTTGATCTACCACGGGATAACTTTCAGGATGCACAGAACTGGCGTCGAGCGGATTACTGCTTTCATGAATTCTTAAAAATCCTGCTGCCTGCTGGAAAACTTTTTCCCCGAAGCGGTTTACAGCCATCAGATCACTGCGGTCTTTGAACGGGCCATTTTGGTTACGGTGCTCCACGATGCTACGTGCAAGTGCAGGTCCGATTCCAGAGACATAGGAAAGTAATTCCCTGCTTGCGGTATTCACCTCAACACCAACGGCATTTACACAGGAGGAGACAACCTCATCAAGACCTTTTTTCAGTTCCTGCTGTTCCACATCATGCTGATACTGACCGACACCGATGGATTTAGGATCTACTTTTACAAGTTCAGCGAGCGGATCCATCAATCTTCTGCCAATGGATACTGCTCCGCGTACCGTGATATCATGGTTCGGAAATTCTTCTATAGCTGTTTCTGAAGCAGAATAAACCGATGCGCCGCTTTCATTTACCACTATAATTTGAATGCGCTGACTCAGACCAATGCTTTTTACAAATGCTTCCGTTTCTCTTCCTGCGGTACCATTTCCGATTGCAATGGCATCGATGCGGTATTGCTCGCAAAGTTTTTTGAGTGCTTCCGCAGACCCATTCCGGTCTTTTTTAGGCTCATGAGGATAGATGACGTCGTTGTGAAGCAGCTTGCCTTGTCTGTCAAGACACACCAGTTTGCAGCCGGTCCGGAATCCGGGGTCAAGTGCCAGAACATTTTTTTGACCAAGCGGTGCAGCAAGCAGTAATTTCCTGAGGTTCTCTGAAAAGATTCGGATGGCTTCAGTGTCTGCTTTCATTTTAGACTCTACTCGGATTTCTGTTTCCAGAGAAGGTTTAAGCAATCTGTAATAGCCATCTTCGGCTGCAAGTGTTACCTGTTGAGCGCAGGGGCCTGTTCTGACATATTTCTTTTTCAGGATTTCAAGGGCTGTTTCTTCAGGAGGCTCAACTGAAAAGGAAAGAATTTCTTCTTTTTCTCCCCTTCGAATGGCCAGCATTCTGTGTGAGGGTATGGATCTCACCGGTTCTTTCAAGTCAAAATAATCTCTGAATTTCTGTCCTTCTTGTTCTTTACCTTTGAGGACCTTTGTTTGAACCATCCCTTCCTTCTGAAATAATTCTCTTACTTCTCTGCGGCAATACAGGTCTTCAGATATTATTTCAGCGATGATGTCGCGAGCTCCGGAAAGTACCTGATCAATATTTTCAACACCAAGTTCAGGGCTGATAAATTTTTCTGCGAAAGCATCAGGATTAATCTGATGTTCAAGAATCTGAAGTGCAAGAGGTTCAAGTCCTTTTTCTCGGGCAACCCCGGCCCTTGTCTTTCTTTTCGGCCGGTAGGGCAGGTATATATCTTCAAGTTCGGCCAGGGTTGCCGCACTTACAATTGCTCCCATCAGCTCCGGGGTCAATTTTCCCTGTTTTTCAAGACCGGCAATAATTGATTCCCGTCTTTTGTCAAGGTCGCGGAGTTTTTCAAGTCTGTCCCTGATCTGCGTGAGTTGGATTTCATTTAGACTCCCTGTTTTTTCTTTTCTGTAACGGGCAATAAACGGAATGGTGCAATCTTCTTCCAGCAATTCAGCCACAGTTTTTATGGCGTGTGCCGGCACATTAAATTCTTTGGAAATCTGCGCGTACCAGCGTGATACAAGTTCTGAGGACATAAAAAATTCAGTGTTTGATGTTACAGACTTTTAATGGTCTTTATGACATGGTCAATTTCATCCTGCGTATTATAGGCTGAAATACCGAGTCTTGTGACGCCACCCTTTTCAAGCAGCCCGAGTTTTTCAATTGCACGTTGCGCGTAGAAGTGACCATCCCATGCACAGATATTTTCATCAGCCAGTTTCCGGCATACATCCTCGGCAGTGAATCTTTTATGTAAAAAGGAAATGGTCGGAGCGCGGTGATTATTTTCAAATGGCTGACCTATAATGATCACATCATTTATTGATGACAGCCCATGGTGAAGTTTTTCGGCCAGTGATCTTTCGTGGGCTCCGATTTTAACGTAAGCACTTGAAATTTTTTCTCTCAGGCTGCTGCCTGATCCTTGTGCAGCGATGAATTCTACGGCGGCAGTAATTCCTGCAATGGCTGCATGATTGAGTGTACCTGTTTCAATTTTTTCAGGTGCTGCCTGACCGGCAGTTCGCAGATGGTTGACGGGAATCTGATCCAATAATCCCGGCCTGCTATAGAGCAATCCTGCATGCGGACCATAGAACTTATAAGCAGAGCACAACAGGAAATCACACCCAATCGCTCTTACGTCTATTGAAAAATGCGGCGCATAGTGGACTGCGTCAAGGACAAGCCATGCGCCTGAACGGTAGGAAAGTTCGCGAGCTTTTTTTACGTCATTGACTGTACCAAGTGCATTTGATGCCATCCCCATGGCCACCACCCTTGTTTTTTCCGTGATCTTTTCGGCCATATCATTGTAATCAAGGGTCCCATCTGGCTTCAGAACAGTTTCCCGCACTATGATGCCTTTTTCCCGTAGGCTAAGCCATGGCCCGCGGTTTCCTTCGTGATCCAGCTGAGTGATAAGTATTTCATCGCCGGGCTGAAGCATTCTTCCGATACCGGTGGCCAGACCAAAATTGAGCGTGGTCATATTTTGTCCAATGGAGATGCAGCCGGGGTGTTCTGCGTTCAGCAACGCAGCAACTTTTACCCTCATGTCTTCCATGATGTGGTCTGTTTCGCGGGTGGTAATGAATACGCCGTGGGTATTTGAATTCGAAGTTTCATAGTAGCCGGATATTGCTTTGATGACCTCTTCCGGTACTTGTGTTCCGCCGGGGCCATCCATAAAGATTAAAGGCTTCCCGTTGTATTGCCGGCGAAGGGAAGGAAAGTGGTTTCTGAATGAATCGGCGTTGAACATAGGGTTTATTCAATTTTCTGCAAATATTCCTGAATCTGAATGAATGGCAAATTTTTCTTAATCCCGATTAACAGCATTTTTGATTTATTTCTAAATTAATATTTCGGGGAAAGCAGATAAATGCCCTGCGGTGGCATTAAAATCCGAAATCATCTGTAATTTGAGACCGGCTTCAAAAGCCTATTATGACCCCACTCAGGCGTATTTTATCAGCCATCCTTTATTCTCTTCCTTTTCAGTTGGTGCTTACCCATCTAAAGCGTAATCAGCTCATGATTGTAGCCTGGCTGGTAATGACTGCAATGGTTACCGGCAATTTCGGAAAGTATCTGGGGATACCATATTTGTTTCTGGATCCGGAGTACAGGGATAAGGTTGATTTTTTAAGTTTTTTTATTCTTGGCGTAACCACGGCAGGGTTTGCTGCGGCATTTAACATTACAACCTACATCACTGAAGGCCATAGGTTCTCTTTTGTTGGCGCGCTCCCACGTCCATTTACAAAGTTTGCACTTAACAACAGTATTCTTCCGTTACTATTCATTCTGATTTATGTATTTCAGCTTATAGCTTTTCACATAAATAATGATCAGACCGGCGGAATATTGTTATCGCTTAAGCTTGCCGGATATTTTTCCGGGTTGTTTGCTTTCACAGCCTTGCTGTATACTTATTTTCATTTCACACAAAAAGATATTTTCCGGTATGTCGTGTGCAAGCTGGATGAAAAGCTGAAGCATACGGTTCCTATGGCCCGGTCAAGTGCACTTAAAAAACTTGATATCGCACGAAAAAAACAGGAACGAGTAGAGTATTATTTTGACTATGACTTTAAGTTCCGGAAGGTGGGTCCGGAGCGAGATTTCTATGATCGTCAGACCATCATTCGTGTTTTTGATCAAAACCATTTCAACCTTGTTGTCATAGAGTTGGCCCTGTTTGCATTGATTATTATTCTTGGAATTTTTAAAGATGTGCCCGCGCTTCAGCTTCCTGCAGCAGCAAGTTTTATTCTTTTCCTGACGGCTTTTATGATGATTGCCGGTGCATTCGGGTATTGGTTTGGCGGGTGGTCAGGTACGGCCGCTCTAATGCTTTTTCTGGTTGTGAATTTTTTATACGGAAAGGATGCTTTTTCGAAACGATATAAGGCCTTTGGTCTTGATTACAGCAAGCCTCCGGCGGAATATTCAATCAGCAACCTTCAGGAAATACATAAGCCAGATGCTATTCAGCAAGACATGGCCGGGACTATGATCCAGCTGAATAACTGGCGGAGAAAATTTCCGGAGGAAGAAAAGCCTAAAATGATTTTTATTGGTGTCAGCGGGGGAGGAAAGCGATCCGCATTGTGGGCTTTATCGGCGTTGCAGACTGCGGACAGTTTAACCGGTGGCAGGCTGACAGATCATTCTATTCTGATTACCGGTGCATCCGGTGGTTTGATTGGTGCAAGTTATTTCAGAGAGTTAAAGTATCGTGCACTGACCGGAGAAAAATTGGATCCGTGGGCAGAAAGGCACCGCAGGCATATTGCAGCAGATAATCTGAATCCTTTGATTTTCAGTTTGCTGGCGAATGACCTTTTTGCCGGATTCACAAAATTTGAATACTCCGGCAAGACCTATAACCGAGACCGCGCTTACACGTTTGAAGATCAATTGAATCTGATTACTGAATCTCTTATAGACCGTCCTCTTAAAGATTTTCGGGAAATGGAACTTTCCGGAAAAGTTCCGATGGTGTTGCTTTCTCCGACTATAGTTAACGACGGGCGAAAGCTTTATATCGCCTCCAGGCCAATGTCATTTATGAATCTTGAAACTGAAATTCTGCCGGACTATGAGCGTACAAAAATCGGAGGAGTAGATTATCACCGGCTTTTCAGTGACCATGCGCCTGGCGATTTGAGGTTTCTTTCCGCATTGCGGATGAGTGCGACATTTCCATACATTACTCCGAATACAACGCTTCCTACACATCCGCCCCTTTTAATTATGGATGCAGGTATTTCTGATAATTTCGGACTTTCTGATGCTGTCAGGTTTTTATTTGCCTTCAAGGAATGGATTTCTGAAAATACTTCCGGCGTGATATTTTTATCAGTCAGGGATTCACCCAAGATCAGAGAAACACCTTCTTTCGGCGGCAGGACAATAGTTGATGAACTTACACAGCCCATCAGCAGTGTGTATAATAATTTTGAAAATTTTCAGGATATCAACAGTGATCTTCTGATTAGTCATGCCGTTTCATGGTTTAATGGGCCGATTGACCGTATTGATATTCAGTATCAGGCCACCGAATATATCCCCATTCTTAAAAGGATGGATAGCATTCGTCAGAATAGTGCAAGAGCTTCTTTGAGCTGGAGGTTAACAGACCGCGAGAAGTCGGGTATTGTTTCAAATCTCGGAACGGAGTCCAACATCCGGGAGATTCAAAAACTCCGTCAGTTACTTGATAAGTGACGAAGGCTTTTCCCGTATCTTTTTTCTGTGGGTGTACCATCCTTAGCAGCAATTTCTCCGTTTACGATCACATACTTTATACCTGATGCATAGCGGTGCGGTTGACTGAATGTTGCTTCATCGGTGATGGCTTTATCGTCAAAAACCACCAGATCAGCGGCCATTCCTTCCAAAATCATTCCCCGGTCTTTAAGTCCGAATTTTCTGGCCGGCAATGAAGTCATTCGACGTATTGCTTCTTCAAGGCTGATGATATTATGCTCTCTGACATATTTTCCAAGCACACGGCTATTTGTACCATAGGCCCGTGGATGAGGCATCCCGGACCCAACCACAGCTATACCGGCATCGGAGGCAATCATATTGTGTGGGTATTTCATAATGCGTTCGAGGTCGGCATCTGACATGCTGAAGAAAACCATCTGTGTACGGTCTGCTGCGGCAACAAGCTCCATAATGGTTTCAGCTTCATTTTCCATATTCGCTTTTCTCCCTTTCTTCAGATTTACCTCTGAAATGTTCAAACCATTTAGGCTGGAATCAGCAGGAAATCGTGCGATGACAGCATAGCTGAAATTATTCAACTGTTTGCGTTTCAGCTGGCTGATCATGTCCCTTTTAATTTTGCTGCGGATGGCCGGATTATCTAATCGCCATTTAAGTGAATCGCGGCCTCCACTGAATGCCCATGAGGGCATCGTCTGGTCAAGTGTGGTGCTGCTGGCAATGTAAGGATACTGATCTAGGGTTACATCGAGTCCGTTCTTGCGTGCTTTCTCTACCAGTGCAAGTGTTTCAACTGATCTGCCGTGGTTAGGTTTATATGTTACCTTGAAGTGTGAAATCTGCACGGGCAGTCCGGCTTCCTTTCCAATGCTGATGGCTTCATTGACAGCTTCACTCACATAATCACCCTCATCCCTGATGTGGGACGCATAAACTCCTCCGGAAGCAGCTGCCTGTGATGCAAGCCTTATAATTTCACCGGTCTTTGCAAACGTGCCGGGTACATAAATCAATCCGGTGCTAAGGCCGGCGGCACCATCTTTCATGGCTTTGCTGACCAGTGCTTCCATTTTTTTTAATTCATCTGCGGAGGGATCCCTCATGGCATCTCCAATGATTGCGCGTCTGACCGAATTATGGCCAATCAGGGAGGCTACGTTTATACCCATGCCTATGCTGTCCAGGCGGTTGAAATATTTTCCAAGGTCCAGTTCAGAGCCGCCACAGTTACCGGTAACAACTGTAGTCACACCGCCAAGCAGGAAGTTTGTAGCTGCGGGATTTCTGAATTCGCCACCTTCGATGTGAGCATGCACATCTATAAAACCCGGACTGACGATAAATCCCGTGGCATCTGTTTTTTGCACTGACTCTTTATCAGCGAGATTACCAATTGCTGTGATTTTTCCGTTTTTTATCCCGATGTCTGCTTTATACCATCCATTTCCTGTGCCATCCAGGATTTTTCCGTTTGTGATGACCAAATCCCAAGTCTGTGCGTAAGCTGATGTTATTCCGAGGATGAGCCAGCAAGTAATGATTTGTTTCATGGGAGAATTAAAATTTCGATTAAAATAAAAAAACCCGGAACAAGTTCCGGGTTTTTCTGGAGGCGCTGAGCGGATTCGAACCGCTGTAGGAGCTTTTGCAGAGCTCAGCCTAGCCTCTCGGCCACAGCGCCGGTCCGGTAACGGGTATTAACCCGTCACCGCGGGGCGTCGCCCCGCATTTTTTATTCTGCCTTAGGTTCGGCAGGTGCGCTTTCTGATCCTGCAGCAGACATTTTCTGCTTCAGGGCAGTTAGTGCTTCCAGGTCACCAAGGGTTGATTTCTCAGACTCCTGATTAATCTTGTCAATGGTCTTTCCTTTTGAAGCTGCCGGTGCCTTTTTCTTGGCAGGTGCAGCTGCTTTTTCTTCTTCTGTTGACCAGGTAGCCTTGTGACTTAAAAGGATCTTGCGGTCATCCTTAGAGAACTCAAGGACTTTATAGTCAAGGGCTTCACCAGATTCAACCTTAGTTCCATCTACACGGACCAGATTTTTGGAAGAACAAAAACCTTCAATTCCATAAGGAAGTTCAAGTACTGCGCCTTTGTCATTCTTGGAAGTGATTGTGCAGCGATGAACAGATCCTACTGTAAAGATGTTTTCAAAGGTATCCCATGGATTCTGTTCCAGGTGCTTGTGGCTGAGAGCAAGCCTTCTGTTGGCTGCATCCATTTCAAGAACCTTAACCTCAAGCTTTTCACCGACTTTGATGAATTCTGAGGGGTGCTTTACTTTCTTGGTCCAGCTTAGGTCTGATACGTGTACCAGGCCATCGATTCCCTCTTCAAGTTCAAGGAACAAGCCGAAATTGGTAAGGTTGCGCACTACTCCGGTGTGTACGGTGCCGGCAGCATACTTCTCCATGGTTTCCTGACGGGTCCACGGATCTTCAGTAAGTTGCTTAATGCCCAGTGACATCTTACGCTCGTCGCGGTCAATGGTGAGCACCATTGCTTCAATCTCATCACCGACTTTGATAAAGTCCTGAGGATTCCGTAGGTGCTGCGACCAGCTCATTTCACTTACGTGAATGAGGCCTTCAACGCCAGGCAAGATTTCCAGGAATGCTCCGTAATCAGCGACGTTCACGATCTTACCTTTTACTTTTGATTTCACCTGAATGTCTTCAACCAGTCCTGCCCAAGGGTGAGGAGTAAGCTGTTTCATTCCAAGGGAAATACGCTTCTTGTCTTCGTCGAAGTCAAGAACAACAACTTTGATGGTCTGATCAAGTTTGAGCACCTCTTCAGGGTGGTTGATTCGTCCCCATGAAATATCAGTGATGTGCAGAAGGCCATCAACACCACCAAGATCGATGAATACACCGAAATTGGTCATGTTCTTGATAACGCCTTCCAACACCTGTCCTTTTTCAAGGTTGGTCAGGATGGCTGCCTTTTGCTGTTCGATATCCTTTTCAATCAGGACTTTATGAGAAACTACAACGTTGTCGTTGGTGTAGTTAATTTTTACAACTTTAACCTCGATGTTCTTGTTAACGTAAATGTCAAAATCACGGATAGGCTTCACATCAATCTGTGAGCCGGGCAGGAAGGCCTCAATGCCGAATACATCCACAATAAGACCACCTTTTGTACGGCGCTTCACGAAGCCTTCAATAACTTCGTCTTTATCTAGGGCATTCTGTACATATTCCCATCCTTTAACCAGCTTGGCCTTGCGACGGCTTACGACCAGCTGACCAAGCGCATTTTCTCTTTCTTCAATGAAAACATCAACTTCATCACCTATTTTGAGGTTAGCCTGATCTTTAAATTCTGCAAGCGGAACAAGTCCGTCTGATTTAAAGCCAATGTTAAGAATAACGTCGCGCTCATTAATACCTACTACGATACCTTTTACAACATCTGCATTGCTGATGGTTGTAACAGTTCCGGAATATAGATTCTTTAGGTCTTCACGGTCCTTTTTTGAGTACCCTTCGCCGAAGCCTTTTTGATCATAGGCGTCCCAATCGAAATTTTCAAGTGATATGCTGTTCAGAACAGGCTTTTTAGGTCCAGTAACATCGCGGATTACACGTCCGATGCCTTCTTCTTCAGCGGCCTTTTTTTCAAGGCGGATGCGAACCAGTTCGTCCTGCTCAAGTTCTGCAGCAGCTGCATTTACATTGAGCACAGGCTCTTCTTCTGAGCCAGTTACTTTTTTGGAGATTTCTGATTTACCTTCTTCTCCCTTTAAATTTTTTGCCATAAAGCGGGATTCCCCTGTTTCCGCAATCCCGGCCGGGGTTTCCGGGTTGCTTTTAGTTAAACATTCCGTTTTTTCAAGAAAACGGCCCTTTCATTTTGAAAGGGTTGCAAATCTAATAAAAGATTGGAAAGGCTTAGGGGGTAAAAGCTGTCCGCTGAATCAAAAACATGATTTTTTACCCTGAATGACTTAAAGTGGCCTGATTTCTGCCTTTTCAAGGTAATCGGCAACCCTTTTCACAAAACTGCCTCCCAGGGCTCCGTCAACTACCCTGTGATCATAGGAGTGGGACAGAAACATCTTATGCCGGATGGCAATTACATCCCCATTCGGGGTTTCAAGTACTGCTGGCTTTTTCTGGATGGCGCCTATGGCCAGAATGGCCACTTGCGGCTGCATGATGATCGGAGTACCCATGACGTTGCCGAATGATCCGACGTTGGAAACGGTGTAGGTGCCGCCGGAAAGGTCATCCGGCTTCAAATTATTTTCACGTGCCCGTTTTGCAAGGTCGTTGATGGCAAGGGCAAGTCCTGTAAGATCCAGGCGGTCTGCATTTTTAATAACTGGAACGATTAGGTTTCCGCTGGGAAGAGCTACTGCAACACCGATGTTGATTTCCTTCTTTTTTATAATCCGGTCGCCATCAACTTGAATATTGATCATCGGAAAATCTTTGATGGCGCGTGCAACGACTTCAACAAAAAACGGAGTAAATGTAAGTGCTTCGTTATGTTTCTTTTTGAATGATTCCTTTTCCTGTTCCCTCCACTGAACGATTTCGGTAACATCGGCTTCGACAAATGAGGTAACATGTGGTGAAACGCGTTTGCTGTCCACCATTCGTTCTGCAATCATCTTGCGCATACGGTCCATCTGCATGATTTCATCATCTGCACTAATGGATGCCGGTACAAGTGGTGCATGGCTTGCAGGTGTGACACCTGCAGGGCGGCGGAATTGCAGGAAAGAAAGAATATCTTTTTTTGTTACCCGGCCACCTGCTCCGGTTCCCGGAATGGTCTCGAGTTCGGGGACAGAAATTTTTTCAGATTTTGCTATGGTTCGTACCAGCGGAGAAAAAAAACGATTTGTTTGCCTGACTTTACCGGAAGAAACTGCAACCGGCGTAACTGCCGTCCTACGTTCAACCACCTGTGGGGTGGCAACCTGTTCAACAGGTGTTGTGACCGCAGGTGCAGCTTTAATTTTTACGGCTACCGCAGCATCGGACTCAATAATTGCAATTGCCTTTCCAACCCGTACCACTTCGCCTTCCTGTGCAAGAATTTTTACAAGAGTCCCTGCATACATAGAGGGAACCTCTGTATCCACCTTGTCTGTAGCCACCTCGAGTACAGATTCATCCTGACCAACCAGATCCCCGGGTTTTTTCAACCACTTCAGGACTGTTGCTTCCATTATGCTTTCGCCCATTTTGGGCATGATCAGTTCTACAGCGGCCATTCGGAGAAAATTTGTGCAAAGTTAAACAAAACAGGTTTGGATTCGGGGGTCGTACATTCTATGTTTATTCCGCATTTTCCACCATGAAAAAAGTAGGTTACTGGATTCTGACCTGTTTGGTTTGGGTTGCCTGTCAGACTGATCGGAATGAATTTTACAGATCCGGAAGGTCGATTTTGCGAGCTTCCGGGGACATTGAACTGATCAGCTCGGGTGCTTCTGTCGAATTTTTGTTTACCGGCGATTCTGCAATCGTTTCGCTTTCAGGCCTGGCCGGTTTAAATGATCACAATTATATAGTTGCAGAGCTTGACGGGCAATATTCAGGAAGGTTCAAAATCACTTCCTCTGATCCTGCCTCATTTGTTTTCAAGGCGGTTTCAGAAACCAAGCTTCATGAACTGAAAATCATCCGTGCCACAGAGGCCTCAAATGGTGTTGTGGTATTTCACGGAGCGCGTGCGGAAAAAATTTTTATGTCTGAGATAAAGCAGGCGCTACGTGTTGAATTCATCGGGAATAGTATAACTGCTGCGATGGGTGCTGACACGACTGAAATTTCCTGTGGAGGTGGCAGTAAGTGGTATGATCAGCATAATGCCTATTTCAGTTATGCGGCAATGACAGCCCGTGCATTAAATGCCGAATACATGCTTAGTGCAATCAGTGGCGCCGGAGTATACCGCAACTGGAACAGTGATGGCCCCGCAGTTCCACAGCAATATGAATCTGCCTACTTGCGAGCGGACAGTACTCTGCGGTGGAATTTTGATTCATGGAAACCCGATATTGTTACCATTGCGCTGGGCACGAATGACATGAGCCCCGGGGACGGAAAAAAGCCCAGGGCTGCTTTTGATTCTGTACGATTTATATCTGCTTATACCGATTTCATTCGTGTCATCCATTCGTATTATCCAAAATCACAGATTGTATTATTGACCAGTCCGATGATGTCAGGTAAGCGCGCGCATACTTTATTGAGTTGTCTTCAGCAGGTTCGTCTTCAATGTATAAACAAAAAAATTACTGCTGTCCCTTTAAGGATATTTGAATTCAGGGAGATGAAAGCCACAGGCTGTACCGGGCATCCACTTACTTCGGAACACCGCGTGATGGCGGATCAACTCACTTCTTTTTTACGGCTGGTGATTGATGGCAAAATATGACCAGGATCAGTTAATCCTCTCAATTTCTGCACCAATTTTTTTCAGGCGGTTTTCTATGTCCTGATATCCGCGGTCAATTTGTTCAATGTTGGATATTTCGCTGACGCCCTGTGCTGAAAGTGCAGCGATGAGTAGTGCAACGCCTGCGCGGATATCCGGTGACGTCATTTTAATGCCGCGCAGCGGCTGACTCTTGTTTAATCCGATCACATTGGCACGGTGCGGGTCGCAGAGTATAATCTGTGCACCCATTTCAATAAGCTTGTCGGTAAAAAACAAACGGCTTTCAAACATTTTCTGATGAATGAGTACGCTGCCTTTTGCCTGGGTAGCCACAACAAGAATTACGCTGATGAGGTCGGGGGTGAAGCCCGGCCATGGTGCATCAGCGATAGTCATGATGGAGCCATCCATGAAAGATTCTATTTCGTAATGGTCTTGAGAGGGGATATGAATATCATCGCCTTTCAATTCCATTTTGATTCCAAGCCTTCTGAAGATTTCAGGAATTATACCAAGATTGGGGATCGAACAATTTTTTATTGTGATTTCTGATCCGGTCATGGCGGCCATTCCGATAAAACTTCCGATCTCAATCATATCAGGAAGAAGCGTATGCTCTGTTCCCTGCAGTTTGGAAACCCCTTCAATGGTGAGCAGGTTGGAACCTATCCCGGAGATTTTAGCACCCATGCGGTTTAGCATTTTGCACAATTGCTGCAGGTAGGGCTCGCAGGCTGCGTTGTAAATGGTGGTTGTTCCTTTAGCAAGGACAGCGGCCATCACAATATTGGCTGTGCCTGTTACGGATGCTTCATCGAGCAACATATAAGAGCCTTTAAGCTCATGCGCATCAATGCTGAAAAGATTTGACGCTGTATTATAATGAAACTTTGCCCCGAGACTCTGGAATCCCAGGAAGTGGGTATCAAGTCTGCGCCGTCCGATTTTATCACCACCCGGTTTAGGGATGTTGGCCTCTCCAAATCGTGCGAGTATCGGTCCGAGCAACATAACGGACCCGCGAAGGGCTGCAGCCTTGGAGCGGTAATCTTCAGTACCCAGGTAATTCAGGTCCACCGAAGAGGCGGTAAAACGGAATGAACCTTTTTCAAGCGGTTCAACCTTACAGCCTAGTTCTCCTATGAGTTCAATTAGTTTATTGACATCTCTGATATCAGGCAGATTGTGAATTGTTACCGGCTGATCAGTCAGCAATACGGCGCATAAAATCTGCAGTGCTTCATTTTTGGCGCCTTGCGGAATGATTTCTCCGCGAAGTTTTTTTCCGCCAACAATACGAAATGAACTCATTGATCTCTTCTGCGATGATGTTTGTTTTTCATGAATGGTCTGCCTCCGTGTCGGTGCTGACGGCCTTTCTGATGCTGATGAGGATGGCTGAAAGGTTTCGCCCTGTCGCGGTACAGCTTTTCAAAGAGGTTGTCTTCACGGACTTTATCCAGGTTCATACTGAGTGTTCCGCCTGACATGGCATAGATATCTTTCAGAATGACAGAATCATCCAGAATTTCCTTGTTCCAGCTGCTGAAGAATGTCTTCATCAGTTTGCCAAGGTAAATCACCATTTCTTCCCGTTCTTTAGGATCCTCCTTTTTCATTGCCTCCTTAACCAGGATCTCAATATTCTTTCCATAATGTCTGAACCGAACATTGCTCTGAGGATAGGCCATTTTATTGGGCTTTTTCTGCAGGACATCTCTTGGGGGAACAGGGTAGGGAATGTCCAGATCCAGATTAAAATCAGCCATAATATAGAGGTCATCCCACATGCGCTGAGGATCATCCGGTTGTTCCTTAATCGATGGATTGAGTTGTTTGATCAGTTCAATAAGCCCTCCGGCCAGCTTTGTACGTTTTTCCGTATCAGGAATAGAACGGAGGTACTCGACCATTTTCTGAACATTGCGTCCGTATTCTTTTAATATAATGTCGGGGCGCTGGGTGTTGTACTCGTCGATTGTCATCAATGATAAAATTGCCGCGGAGGCGGTGGTTTCCTGTTAAAATTTTTTCTGATTCACGGGCTTGAGTGTAAAATTAAGCCTGTCTGTCAGTTGTTCAATTTTCTACTATTCGAAGTTTGGCAAAACTAAGCAATAAGGTCTTTTCGCCAAAATCTCTGAAATGGATCCTTGCTTTTCGCTCTGACCCTGTTTGTTCTATTTTGGTTACCTGACCAAAGCCGAACTTGGGGTGTTCAACGGTCATCCCTTCAGCAAGTGCAGAGGTATCACCAGGTTTAAAATCAGGTGATGGTTTATAAGCCGTTTTGGGGGGAGGCTGTTGTGCCATCGTCCTTTTCATGCCGCTTACAAACTGTCGCGTGAAATGACCTGCAGGTGCGAGGAAATCAGAATTTGCAACCCTTGCACTTGTTTTGATAAATCTGCCGTCAATGTCATCCAGAAAGCGACTGGGCTCACAATTTCTCAGATGGCCGTAGCGGTAACGGGTGAGGGCATAGGAGAGAAACAATTTCTTTTTGGCCCTGGTGATGGCAACGTAAAACAGTCTGCGCTCTTCTTCAAGGTCTGCCCGGCTGCTCATCATTAACTGAGATGGAAACAGGTCTTCTTCCATGCCAACGATATACACGTGATTGAACTCAAGACCTTTGGCCATGTGAATAGTCATGAGTGTGACCTTATCAGGGTCATTGTCTTTATTCTCGTCTTGTCCTGTGATCAGTGCAACTTCCTGCAGAAATCCTGTGAGCGTTTTATCTGTTTTTTCCGGATCATCCACATATTCTTTAATTGCGTTGAGCAATTCCTGTACGTTTTCATACCGGCTCAGCCCTTCAACTGTTTTATCGGCGTACAATTCTTTGAGTAATCCTGAACCTTTTGCTATTTCCGATGCAGCCTGCCAGGCATCTTTGTTCTGAATTTCAATGCCGAAGCGCTTGATCATGGTTACAAAGTCCTCAATTGGGCCGGTAGCACGGTTGCCTACAAACGAGGTTGCGTTTTCAAGGACTTCCCAAATGGATGTTCCATGGTCGTTGGCTGCAACGATTATTTTATCGACGGTACTGTCGCCGATACCCCGTTTAGGCAGATTAATAATTCTGCGGAAAGCTGCTTCGTCCTGCTGATTTAAAGAATAGCGCAGGTAGGCCAGGAGGTCTTTAATTTCTTTTCGCTGATAGAATGACAATCCTCCAACAACACGGTATTTGATGTTCATCCTGCGCAGGGATTCTTCAATGGCCCTTGACTGGCTGTTGGTTCTGTACAAGATGGCAAAGTCACTAAAGCGAAGGGATTGTTGCATCTTCTCTTCAAAGAGTGAGGTCGCCACTAGTTTTCCCTCTTCATTATCAGACACAGCTTTGATCAGTTCGATTAATCCCCCTTCTTCATTGG